>JADZDN010000001.1 GCA_020851015.1 Alphaproteobacteria bacterium
ATGGCGCGGGCCTTGTCGCTGGCGGGGTTCGAGCTGGTGGGCGGCGGGCCCAGCATCGATCCCGACCGCGGCGCGCTGGAGCGCGCGATCCAGCGCTTCGCCGCGCGCGTCGACCGCCGCACGAGCGGCCTGGTCTACTTCGCCGGCCACGGCATCCAGGGCCGCGAGCGCACCTCCCTGGCCCCGGCCGCCGCCGAGCTTGCCACCGCCGCCGATGCCGACCGCGCGCTGGTGGCGGCGAGCCAGCTCTTCCGCCAGCTCCAGCAGACCGGCGGCGGGCGGGTCAACATCGTGATCCTCGACGCCTGCCGCAACAACCCGCTGCCGCCGGGGGCGGGGATCGACCAGCGCGGCCTCGGCACGATGGACGCGCCGACGGCGACGCTGATCAGCTACGCCACCCAGCCCGGCAACGTCGCGATGGACGGCGACACCGGCAACAGCCCCTACACCCAGGCCCTGGTCGAGGCGATGCTGAAGCCCGGCCTGACGGTGCTGGAACTGTTCAACGAGGCAGGGTTGAGCGTGCAGAAGCGCACCCAGGGCCAGCAGATCCCCTGGGTGTCGCTGTCGCCGATGCCCTCGCGCGTCTACCTGGCGCGGCCCCAGGCGGCCGCGGCCCAGGCGCCCGCGCCGCCGCCCCTCGCGCCCGGCTGCGCGAGCGCGCCGGCGGAGATCAGGCGCCCGGTGGACGCGCTGTTCCGCGCCTGGACCACGCTCGATTTCGACCTCTACGCGGCGCAGTGGCAGGACGACGCGTTCCAGGTCGCCGGCAAGATCCAGCGCGACCGCGCCAAGATCCTCGAGCACCGCCGCGGCCTGTTCGGCCGCCTGCAATCGGTCGCGGTCAAGCGCTTTGACCCGGCGATCGAGCGCATCGACGGAAGGCTCGCCTTCCTGCGCAACGCCTACACGATGGAATTCACGCTGAAGAACGGACGGCGCATCGTCGAAACCGACGTGCAGGAATCCTACATGCTGGCCTGCGACGGCAACGGGCGCTGGCGCATCAAGGAGAATTTCGACTACATCGCGCGGTAAACCCTCGCCCGACGCCTAGGCGGCGGGAGAGGGTGGCCGCAGCGAAGCGAGGCCGGGTGAGGGCCGGCGCCGACCGATCGATGCCCTCACCCTCCCGTCGCTTGCGCGCCGGGCCCCTCCCTCTCCCGCTTTCGCGGGCGAGGGGCTACGGCGCCTGATCCTGCAGAAAAGCCTTCGCCCGGCTGCGGTGCTCGGACGTGATATGCGCGCCCACCGCCTTGACCGCGCCCAGCAGCACCGCCGCGTCGTCGGTGTAGCCCAGGCCCGCGATGAAGTCGGGAATGGTGTCCACCGGCGCCACGAAATAGGCGATCGCGCCCAGCAGCGTCAGCTTGACCCAGTTGGGCGTCGCCGCGTCGGTCGCGCAGTAGAACGCGGCCAGCGCCTCGTCGACGAAGGGGACCACCGCCAGCACGCGCTTGACCTTGGCGAAGAATCGCTGGCGCGCCTCGGCGTCGGTCGCGCCCAGGCGGATGCGTTCGAAGCGGCGGCCGAAGGGCGGGCTGGTGCCGGTCATGGCCCCTAGATAGGCAGCCCAGGGGGATGTCGCAAGTCGGGGCGCGATTTGCTAGAAACGCGGCCGGCACGAGGAGGGGACCATGAACGTCAAGGGCCATGCGGCGATCGTCACGGGCGGCGGCTCGGGGCTGGGGGCGGAGACGGCGCGCCACCTGGCCAAGGCGGGCGCCAAGGTCGCGGTCATCGACCTCCAGGCCGACGCGGCGAAGAAGGTCGCGGGCGCGTTTGGCGGGCTCGGCCTTGGTGCGGACGTCGGCGACGCCCTGTCGCTCGAAGCCGCCTTCGCCGAGGCCCGCAAGGCGCACGGCCCCGCGCGCATCGCGGTTTGCTGCGCCGGCATCGCGCCCGCCGCGCGCATCGTCGGCAAGGAAGGCCCGATGAAGCTGGCCGATTTCGAGCGCGTGATCCGCGTCAACCTGATCGGCACGTTCAACACCATGCGCCTGGCCGCGGCCGACATGAACGCCCTGCCGCCGCTCGACGACAACGAGCGCGGCGTGATCGTGATGACCGCCTCGGTCGCCGCCTTCGAGGGCCAGATCGGCCAGGCCGCCTATGCCGCGTCGAAGGGCGGCGTGGTGGGGCTGATGCTGCCCGCCGCGCGCGAGTTCGCCCGCCAGGGCATCCGCGTCTTGACCATCGCGCCCGGGCTGATCGGCACGCCGCTGCTGCTCAACATGCCGCAGCCCGTGCAGGACAGCCTGGCCGCCACCGTGCCGTTTCCCTCGCGCTTCGGCCACCCGCACGAATACGCGCGCCTCGCCATGCACATGGTCGAGAACGTGCTGCTCAACGGCGAGGTCGTGCGCCTGGACGGCGCGCTGCGCATGCAGGCGAAGTAGATGCCGCTCCCTTAAGCGCAGCAATCCGCCAAGAAGGAAAACGCTTGAACACGATCGGCAAGCCGGTGCAGTTTGGCATCAGCTTGTCATGACAACTTGGCGCTAGGGGCTGGAACAATGGAACATCGCTTGCTCGGCGGATCGGGCCTAAAGGTGCCCGTGCTGACCTTCGGGACCGCCACGTTCGGCGGCGGCAACGAATTCTTCCGCGCCTGGGGCGCCACCGAAGTGGCCGAAGCCAAGCGTCTGGTCGATCGGTGCCTGGCGGCCGGCGTCACCATGTTCGACACCGCCGACGCCTATTCGGCCGGACTGTCTGAGCAGATCCTGGGCCAGGTGATCAAGGGCCGGCGCGACAAGCTGCTGATATCCACCAAGTCGACCTTCAAGACCGGCGAGGGTCCCAACGATCTGGGTTCCTCGCGGCACTACCTCATGCGCGCGATCGACGCCAGCCTGAAGCGGCTCGGCACCGACTATGTCGACCTGTGGCAGATGCATGGCTTCGACGGCCAGACGCCGATCGAAGAGACGATGCGCGCGCTCGACGACATCGTTCGCGCCGGCAAGGTGCGCTACATCGGCTGCTCCAACTATTCCGGCTGGCACTTGATGAAGGCCCAGGCCATCGCCGACCGCCATGGTTGGACGCGCATGGTGGCGCACCAGGCGTACTACTCGCTGATCGGGCGCGACTACGAGTGGGAATTGATGCCGCTGGGCATCGCCGAGAAGGTAGGCTGCGTGGTGTGGAGCCCGCTGGGCGGCGGACAGCTCGGCGGCAGGATCACGCGCTCCACGCCGCCCGCCGCCGGCACGCGCCATGCCACGATCGGCAGCCTGGGACCCACCATTCCGCAGGAACAGTTCTTCGACATCGTCGACGCGCTGCAGGCGGTCGCAACGGAGACCGGCAAGACGGTCGCGCAGGTCGCGCTCAACTGGGTGCTGCAGCGGCCCACGGTCGCGACCGTCATCATCGGCGCGCGCAACGAGGCGCAGCTCGAGGAAAATCTGGGGGCGGCCGCGTTTGCGCTTACGGACGACCAGATTGGGCGGCTCGACAAGGTGAGCCAGCGGCCGCCGGCCTATCCCTACTGGCACCAGCGCCGCACGTCCATGGACCGCAACAAGCCGCCGGTGGAAGTGTACAAGTAGCCTCTACCCTAGTGCGACCTGTGCGGCGGTAATCTGGGCGAGGGTGGTGTTCTGGACGAGGAAGCTGCCCTGGGCGGCGAAGTCGATCAGCACGTCGGCGCCCTGCTGCGACAGGTGGGGCTGCAGCTGGACGAAGCTGGTGACGCCGAAGCCGGCCATCGCCAGCAGGTCGCCCTGCGCCGCGCTGAAATCCGTCACCCGGTCGCTGCCGTCGCCCGCGACCAGCGCGAACACGTCGGCGCCGAGCCCGCCGGTCAGCGTGTCGCTGCCGGCGTCGCCGAACAGCACGTCGGCGCCGTTGAGCCCCTGGAGGCTGTCGTTGCCCCCGCCGCCGCGCAGCACGTCGTTGCCCGCGTTGCCGATCAGCGTGTCGTTGGCCCCGGCGCCATAGAGCTGGCCGCCGCCCGCCAGCCCGAGCTGCGCCGCCTCCACGTTGGCCGCGGCGAGCGTGTAGCCGCTGAACAGCACCACCGCCAGGTCGCTGCCCTGGGCCGCGTTCTCCACCAGCACGTCGCCCGGGCTGTTGACGTAGTAGGTGTCGTCCCCCAGCCCGCCGATCAGCGTGTCGCCGCCCCCCACCCCGTTCAGGATGTTGTTGCCGGAATTGCCGGTCAGCGTGTTGGCGAGCGCGTTGCCCGCGCCGGCCAGGTCGCCCGCGCCCAGCAGCACCAGGCTTTCCACGTTGGCCGCCAGCCCGTGATGCACCGTGCTCCGCACCACGTCCGTGCCCCCGCCCGCCTGCTCCACCACCACGTCGCCCGGGTTGTCCACGAAATACGTGTCGTCCCCGCCCAGGCCCGTCATCGTGTCGGCGCCGCCCAGCCCGTCCAGCGTGTCCCCCGCCGGCCCTCCCACCAGCGTGTCGCTGCCCGTCCCGCCCGTGAGCGTCAGCGGCACCGGCGGCCCGGTCACCGCGATCTGCACCGCGTTCCAGTTGTTGTTGGCCTCGTTGCTCTCGGAAACCGCGTTCCCGTGGTCGGCGATCCCGCCGATCCAGTAGGTGCCGGGCGACAGGCCGGACGACAGCGTCAGCG
>JADZDN010000002.1 GCA_020851015.1 Alphaproteobacteria bacterium
ACGTCCGAGGTCTTGCGGGCCTGCTGCATCAGGTCGTCGTAGGGCTTGAAGCACCAGCGCGAGGACGAGGTCTTGGCCGCGTCGCAGCCCAAGAGCACGTTCAGGAAGTTGTCCGGGTCGCCGTTGTCGCCGGTCCAGCCCAGCAGCACCGTCGATTGCTCGCCGGCGCGCACCCGCTTCAGGTACTCGGCCCACTCGTAGGTGACGACCTTGGCCTTCACGCCCACCTTGTCCAGGTCGGCCTGGATCATCTCCGCCATGCGCTTGGCATTCGGGTTGTAGGGACGCTGCACCGGCATCGCCCAGATGTCGGTTTCGAAGCCGTTGCCCAGGCCCGCGGCGGCGAGCAGTTCCTTCGCCTTCGCCGGATCGTACGGATAGTCCTTCACGTCGTCGTTGTACGACCAGATGGTCGGCGGGATCGGATTCTTCGCCGGCTTGCCGGCGCCCAGGTAGACCGCGTCGATGATCGCCAGCTTGTTGACGGCGTAGTTCATCGCCTGGCGCACGCGCTTGTCGTCGAAGGGCTTCTTCTCGGTATTGAACGCCCAGTAGCCGATGTTGAGGCCTTCCTGCGACATCAGGTTGATGGTCGGATCCTTCTTCATCGCCTCCAGGTCGGCCGGGTTCGGATACGGCATGACGTGGCACTCGCCGGCCTTGACCTTGGCCCAGCGCACCGACGCGTCGGGCGTGATCGAGAACACCAGGTCGTCGATCTTCGCCTTGCCCGCCCAGTAGTTCGGGTGGGCCTTGTAGCGGATCACCGCGTCCTTCTGGTAGCTGACCAGATAGAACGGTCCGGTGCCGATCGGCTCGAGATCGATCTTTTCCGGCGTCCCGGCCTTCTGCATCGCGGCCGCGTACTCGGCCGACTGGATCGAGGCGAAGTCCATCGCCATGTTGGCGATGAAGGGCGCCTCCGGCGCGTTCAGCTCGAACACGACGGTGTAGTCGTCGGTCTTCTTGATGGACTTGAGCAGCTTGCCCATGCCCATGTCGTCGAAATAGGGATACTTGCCGGCCGATACCTTGTGGAACGGGTGCTCGGGCTTCCACGCGCGTTCGAAGGTGAAGATCACGTCATCGGCGTTGAAGTCGCGGGTGGCGGTGAAGGTCTTGCTCGCGTGCCACTTCACGCCCTTGCGCAGCTTGAACGTGTAGGTCGTGCCGTCCTCCGACACGCTCCAGGACTCGCCCAGGCCCGGGATCACCTTGGTGGTGCCGCGCTCGAACTCGGTCAGGCGGTTGTAGAGCGTGCGGCCCGACGCGTCGAAGGTCGTGCCGGCGGTGTAGAAGGCCGGGTTGAAGCCTTCGGGACTGCCCTCCGAGCAGAAAACCAGCGTCTTGGCCGATGCCGGACCGGCAAAACCCAGGGCGACCGCGACGCCCAGCGTCGCGAGTCCGGACAAGCTTTTCATGGAAACACTCCCTTTAACGAGACAAGGCGCGCCAATTCTCGGTCGGCGCTTCTGGGGCGAATTAGTCGCCGCCCCCGCGATGCTTGTCAACCGGCGATGGTCGGTCCGCGGCCGAAGCCGTCGCTCCGCGCGGCTGCCAGCGTGTCGCGTTGCAGCAAATACCCGATTCCCTGGAAAGAATCGGGCAAATCACGATATTTTTGCGTCGATCGAGAGTCGGGAGGAATCGAATAAGCGGCTTGGAAGAAGGCACGGCGCCGGTCGATGCAGGCGCGGCCGCCTTGGCGATCGAGCCGTTTCCGGGACTCGCGGTCGTCGGGGAATGGTGGCGCTCGATCGAGCGACGCGCCGCCGCAAGTTTCTTCCTGCGGTGGCACTGGATCGGCGCGATGCTGGCGGAGTCGCGCATCGCGCCCTTCGTCGCGACCGCGCGCGTCGGCGGCCGCCTGGTCGGCATCGGGCTGCTCCAGCCGGGCCTGCGGCGGCGCCACCGCGGGCTGGTCCGCGCGCGGACGCTGTTCCTGAATGAAACCGGCGATCCGGCCTGCGACAACGTCTTCATCGAGTACAACGGGTTCCTCGTCGACCGTGCCTTTGGTTCCGCGCTGGAGGCGCGCATGGCGGCGTTCGTCGCCGCGGGCGATGCGGCACGCGCGACGCTGCCGGATTGGGACGAGCTTCGCCTGGGCGGCGTGCCGGAACGCTACCGGCAATTCGCCGCGGCAACCGGCCTCGCTGTCCACGTCGCGGCCACCAGCGGCACCGCGCGCGTCGATCTCCAGGCGGTCCGCGGATCGGGCGGAACCTATCTCGGCGCGCTGAGCGCCAACACGCGCCAGCAGATCCGCCGCGCCGTGCGCGGTTTCGGCGAACGGGGCCCGCTCGCCGTCGAATCGGCCGGCAGCGTCGCGGAGGCCGATGCATTCCTCGATGCGCTGGCGAAACTGCATCAAGCCTACTGGACGCGCCGCGGCCGGCCCGGCGCCTTCGCGCACCCGTTCATGGCGGGCATGCACCGGCGGGTCATCGCCTCGGCCCTGCCCGAAGGCGCGGTGGAACTGCTGCACGTGCGCGCCGGCACGCGGACGATCGGCTATCTTTACAACCTGATCCATGACGGCTGGGTCGGCGCCTATTGCAGCGGCTTCGACTATCCCGACGACGCGAAGCTGAAGCCCGGCTATGTCGCCTACACGCTGTGCATCGAACGTCACCTTGCGGCCGGCAACCGCGTCTTCGACTTCCTTGCCGGCGACGATCGCTACAAGACGAGCCTTGGCAAAGCGGGCGAGACCCTGTTTCATCTTGACGTGCAGCGGCCGCGATTGCTGCTGAAGCTGGAAGCGCGGCTCAGAAGCCTGCGCCGGCGAATGCGCGGGCCTGGGGCCTGATCGGGCCGGAAGGCAAGGGGAGGGCGAACGTGGCGGAGCAGGACAAGGGCAAGGTGTCGCGCGTCGCGGTGATCGGCGCGGGGCTGATCGGACGGGCCTGGGCCATGGTGTTCGCGCGTGCGGGCGCCGAGGTGGCGCTGCACGATTCCTCGCCCAAGGCGCTGAAGGGCGCGGTGAAGCAGATCGCGGTATCGCTGGCGGACCTCAAGCGGGCGGGATTGCTGAAGGACCCGCGCGCCGTCCTCGGCCGCATCCAGCCGCAGCCCGATCTGGCCGCCGCGGTGCGCGACGCCGCGTTCGTGCAGGAGAACCTGCCCGAGCGGCTGGAGGTGAAGCAGGAGGCGTTCCGCCTGCTGGACCGCCTGGCGCCCAAGAGCGCGATCCTTTCCAGCTCGACCTCGACCTTCCAGCCCTCGCTGTTCACGGCCGACCTCAACGGCCGCGCGCGCTGCCTGGTCGCGCACCCGGTCAACCCGCCCTACCTGGTGCCGGTGGTGGAGCTCAGCGGCGCGCCGTGGACGTCGCCCGCGACGATCAAGCGCGCCCGCGCGGTCATGCAATGGGCCGGCATGGCGCCGATCCAGGTGCTGAAGGAGATCGACGGTTTCATCCTCAACCGGCTGCAGCTCGCCCTCCTCAACGAGGCGTTCCGCCTGATCGACGGCGGCTATGTCACGCCCGCCGACCTCGACGTCACGGTCAAGGACGGGCTTGGCCTGCGCTGGGCCTTCATGGGGCCGATGGAGACGATCGACCTCAACGCCGCCGACGGCACGGCCGGCTACCTGCGCCGCTACGGCGAGGCGATCCGCCGCCTGGACCGGGACATCAAGTCGCGGCCGGACTGGGCCGACGCGCTGATCGAGCGCCTGCACGCCGAGCGCCGCCGGGTCTCGCCGATCGGGCGCCACGCCAAGGCCCAGAGCTGGCGCGACCGCCGGCTGATGGCGCTCCTGGCGCACAAGCGCGACGCGGCGCGCAGGATCAAGCCAGCTTGACCGCCGCGCCGGTCTGCATCGACTTCACCGCCGCCTCGGCCAGAACCAGCGCCTGGCGGCCGTCGCGCGCGCCGACGCTCGGCTTCTCGCCGGCGTTCACCGCCTCGATGAAGTGGGCCATCTCGGCGGCATAGGCCTCGGCGTAGCGTTCCAGGAAGAAATAGAGCGGCTTGTCGCGGGTCACCGCGTCGCCGCCCGCGCGCTCCACGGTGGTCGGCACGCGGTTGGCGGCCGTCAGCATTCCCTTCGACCCCAGCACCTCGATCCGCTGGTCGTAGCCATAGACCGCGCGCCGGCTGTTGTTGATGTGCGCCAGCCGGCCGCCCGCCGTGCGCATGACCACCATCACGCTGTCGGTATCGCCGACCTCTTCGACGCGCTGGTCGACCAGGACGCTGCCGGTGGCGAAGACGTCCACCGGCTCCTCGCCCAACAGCCAGCGCGCCATGTCGAAATCGTGGATCGTCATGTCGCGGAACTGCCCGCCGCTGACCTTCAGGTATTCCTGCGGCGGCAGGCCGGGATCGCGGCTGGTGACGATCACCTGCTCGACCGCGCCGATCTCGCCCGCCTCGAGCCGGTCATGCAGCGACTTGAAGCTGGGATCGAAGCGCCGGTTGAAGCCGACCAGCATCGGCACGCCCGCCTCCTGCACCGCCTTCAGGCAGGCATCGACCCGCGCCAGCGACAGGTCGATCGGCTTCTCGCAGAAGATCGCCTTGCCGGCATGGGCCGCGGCGATCGCCAGGTCGGCATGCGTGTCGGTCGACGAGGCGATCACCACCGCGCCGACGGCAAGATCGCGCATCGCGGTCTCGCGATCGGTCGCCGTCGCCCCGTAACGCTCCGCCAGGCGTTCGGCCGCCTTGGGATCGACGTCGACGACGTAGCGCAGCCGCGCCCCGGGATTGCGCGCCAGGTTGCCGGCGTGGATCTGGCCGATGCGCCCCGCCCCGAATTGCGCGAACTCGATCATGCTGTACTCCTTGCCCGGCGTTCCTTGTTGCGGCCGTCATAAATCCGTAATCTGCCACCCGGGTCAACGGGGAAGCGCCGGATGAAGAAGACCATACGCCTGACCATGGCCGAAGCGCTGGTGCGCTACTTGGCCGCCCAGTCGACGGCGATCGACGGGCGCAGCGTGCCGCTGTTCGCCGGCGTGTTCGCGATCTTCGGCCACGGCAACGTGGCGGGCATGGGGCCGGCCCTCTATGCGCATCGCCGCGCCTTGCCGACCTACCGCGCGCACAATGAGCAGGCGATGGCCCATGCGGCGATCGCCTTCGCCAAGACCGCCGCGCGCCGGCGCATGATGGCCTGCACCACCTCGGTCGGGCCCGGCGCCACCAACATGGTGACGGCCGCCGCCGTGGCGCACGTGAACCGCCTGCCGCTGCTGCTCCTGCCCGGCGACCTGTTCGCCTCGCGCCGGCCCGATCCCGTGCTGCAGCAGGTCGAAAGCTTCGCCGACGCGACCTTGTCGGCCAACGACTGCTTCCGGCCGGTCTCGCGCTGGTTCGACCGCATCACGCGGCCCGAGCAGATCCTGGCCAGCCTGCCGCAGGCGCTGCGCATCCTGACCGATCCGGCGGAATGCGGCCCGGTGACGCTGGCCCTGCCGCAGGACGTGCAGGCCGAAAGCTACGACTACCCGGCCGACTTCTTCGCGCTGCGCGAGCATCGCCTGCGGCGGCCGGGGCCCGATCCGTCCGCGCTGGACGATGCGGCGGCGGCGATCAGGCGCGCGCGCCGGCCGCTGGTCGTGGCGGGCGGCGGGGTCAAGTACAGCCTGGCCGAGAAGGCGCTGGCCGAGTTCGCGACCGCGCACGGCGTGCCGGTGGCCGAGACCCAGGCCGGCAAGGGCTCGCTCGCCTGGGACCACGCGATGAATGCCGGCGCGATCGGCGTCACCGGCACCGCCGCGGCCAACGCGCTGGCGCGCGAGGCGGACCTCGTGCTGGCGGTCGGCACGCGGCTGGGCGATTTCGCGACCGGCTCGCGCGCGCTGTTCGCTAATCCGAAGCTCGCGCTGGTGGGGCTCAACGTCGCCGGGTTCGACGCGGTCAAGCACGGGGCGCTGGCGCTGGTCGCCGATGCGCGGCGCGGGCTGAAGCATCTCGACATGGCGCTCGACGGCTGGCGCGCGCCCCATGCATGGACCGGCAAGGCCCGGCGCCTCACCGCCGCCTGGATGAAGACCGCCAACCGCGCCGTCCAGGCGCCAAGGCGCGGCAGCAACGCCCTGCCGACCGACGCACAGGTGCTGGGCGCGGTCAACCGCGCCGCCGGGCGCGACGGGCTGCTGCTGTGCGCCGCCGGCGGATTGCCGGGCGAGCTGCACAAGCTGTGGCGGGCCGAGGATTCGACTGCCTATCACGTCGAATACGGCTATTCCTGCATGGGCTACGAGATCGCCGGCGGCCTGGGCGCCAAGATGGCCGCGCCCGACCGCGAGGTCTTCGTCATGGTCGGCGACGGCAGCTACCTGATGATGAACTCCGAGATCGCGACCGCGGTGGCGCTCGGCCGCAAGCTGACCCTGGTGATCCTCGACAACCGCGGCTTCGGCTGCATCCACCGCCTGCAGACGCTGGGCTGCGGCCTGGACGGGTTCAACAACCTGCTGTCCCAAGCGGCGCCGGCGGTCGACTTCGCGGCCCATGCCCGCAGCCTTGGCGCGCAGGCCGAGAAGGTGGCCGACGTCGCCGGGCTGGAGCAGGCGCTCAAACGTGCCCGCGCGGCCCGCGGCACCTATGCGATCGTCATCGACACCGATCCGCAGCGCGGCACGGCCGATGGCGGCGCCTGGTGGGACGTGCCGGTCTCCGGCGCGGCGAAGCCGGCCTACGACAAGGCGCGCGCCCGGCAGCGTCTAGCCTAGCAGCCACCGCGCGCCGTCCCAGGCAAGCTTCAGCCCGGTCACCAGGACGAAGCCATAGCAGATGCGCATGAACAGCTGCTGGCTCACGCGATGCATCAGCCACACCCCGCTCAGCATGCCGATCGGGGCGAGTGGCGCCAGCACCAGCGCCGTCGCCATGTTGCCGGCGCTCAGCTGTCCCAGCCACCAGTAGGGCAACAGCTTCGCGTAGTTGACGCAGGCGAAGAACACGACCGCCGTCGCCACCAGGGTCGCCTTCTGCATGCCCAGCGGCAGCAGGTACATGTTGATCGGCGGCCCGCCCGCATGGGCGACGAAGCTGGTGTAGCCCGACAGCGCGCTGCAGGCCCAGGCCTTCAGCGTGTTGGGCCGCGCCGATCCCCTGGGGCGCCAGCCCAGCCAGTGGTCGAGAACGAACGCGATCGCGAGCACGCCGATGCCGAGCCGCAGCCCGTCCTCGTTCAGCATCCTGAAGGTGAGCGCGCCCACCGCGATGCCGGCCAGCGAGGCGGGCAGGATGGCCGCCATGACCGCGCCGTCCCACCGCCGCCAATAGGTCCACAAGCCCACCAGGTCCATGATGCAGAGGATCGGCAGCATGATCGCGGCCGCCTGCGGCACCGGCACGCTGAGCGCCATCATCGGCACGGCGACGAGGCCGACGCCCGAGCCGAAGCCGCCCTTCGAGATGCCGGCGACCAGGATCGCCGGCACCGCCAGGGCATAGAACAGTGGATCGACGATCACACCGGCGGCGGTTCCCGCCGCGCTGCCGCGGCGTCCGCCTCGCTCAATCGGTCGGCTCGGGTCCGAACACGCGCCGCCCGCTGCGGGTCGTGCCGACCGGACGCGCCTGGCCGCCGAACACGTAGCCGATCTTGCCCGACGGCGTTTCCACCTTGAGCCACGGCGTCTGGCGGCCGCCCGGGATCACCTCCAGCACCTTGATCGCCTGTTCGTCGACATAGTACTCGCCCGGAATGAAGGCCGTTCGCGAGGTCGGTTGCGGGTAGATGCGGATGTTGCCCTGGCCGCCCGCGGTCTGCGCCGTCCAGTATTCGAACTTCTGCTCCGGCGCCGGGGTGGCGGCGGGAAGCTGCGCGGCCTGGGATTGCGCCGCGCCGGTGGTGAGCGCCGGCGTCGTGCCGCTGGCGGTCGACGCCGCCTGGCCGGGCAGGGCGGGCAGGCCCGAAGCCGCCGGCGGTGGCGCGGCTGCGGGCGGCGGAGCGGCCGCAGCCGTGGCGCCGCCCACGACGACGCCCGCGAGCTGCGAGCCGTGCATGTATCCGGCATCGGCGCCCAGATACGACACGCGGTACCAATCCGTCCCCGGCACGTCGCCGGTCACCGTCACCGGCTGGCTGGCGGGAATGGTCGAGGTTTGCGGCGAGTCGGCATTGGGCTGCTGGCGCACGACCGCCTGGCGGCTGGTCGTGTATTGGCGCCCCACGACCGCGCGGCCGCCGCTCGGCGCCGCCGCTGCCCTCGTCAATAGCGCGGCGGACACATAGCCTTCCTTGCCCTGGACGGAGACGCGGTACCAGTCGCCGGCCTTGGTGCGGCCGGTGACCCGGACCTCGGCGCCGCTGCGCACGCTGCCGATCTGCGCCGCGCGCGCGCTGGGCTGGGCGCGGACCACCGCGTTGCTGGCGGCGGCATAGGTAGCCGTCATCGGATCGATTTCGACCGCGGCCGGCGGGGGAGCGGCGGGCGCTGCCGCGGGGGCAGGCGGCGGCGTAGGGGCGGCCGCGGGTGTGGCAGGGGTCGCCG
Source organism: Alphaproteobacteria bacterium (assembly GCA_020851015.1). The sequence goes on from JADZDN010000002.1 coordinate 8,462, forward strand.
CGGGGGCCGCCGCGGGGGCGGCTGCCGGGGCAGCTGGGGCTCCGCCCGCGCCGGCGATGCGGGTCCTGGCCAGGGCGGCGAACTTGCCGTTCGGGAACGTATCGAGATAGGCCTTGTATTCGGCGGGATTCTTGCTGTCCTTGATCGATTCCCAGAAGGTGATGTCGGCCCGGTCGTCCGCCTGCGCGAGCTGCGGGCGGCCGCCATCGGCGCCCACGGCCGCCGCGACGCCGCCCGTGACGGCCAGCAGGAATGTTGTCGTGACAATGCCGGCGCTGCGAAGCCAGCGGCGCAGGTTCCTCTTCGGCTTCATCGTCCCCCTCCGGTCGATACGTGACGCTCACAGAGTGCCGCCGCCCGCCCGGCGACGCAAGCCCGGGCGGGACAAGCGCGCACCGGACGCCGTCGTTGATTTGCGTCAATGCACCTTGACGATGTGCGGCTCAGCATTACGTCAACGATTACCTGTCCTGGCCATAGAGGAGTAGGCACGATGGCAAACGAAAGCGGAAAGTCCGTCCAGCCCCCCGGCGGCGCGCAATCCGGGTCGGTGAGCCCGTGGCGCAACATGCATGACGAGATCGACCGGCTGATGTCGGGATTCTTCGGTTCGAACTTCGGCCGGCTTCCCAGCCGCATGTTCGATTTCGAGCCGCTGCCCCGGCAGGCGGCGCTGGCCAGCGCCATGACACCGCGCGTCGACGTGACCGAGACCGACCAGGAGATCGAGCTCGCGGCCGAGCTGCCGGGCATGGAGGAGAAGGACGTCGAGCTGCTGGTGCAGGACGGCGTGCTGACCATCCGCGGCGAGAAGAAGCTGGAGAAGGAAGAGAAGAAGAAGAACTACCACGTCGTCGAGCGTCAGTACGGCAGCTTCCAGCGCTCCTACGAGCTGCCCGAGATCGTCGACCAGTCCAAGATCGCGGCGAAGTTCGACAAGGGCGTCCTGACCGTGACCCTGCCGAAGACGGCGAAAGCCAAGGAAACGACGCGCAAGATCGCGATCGGCAAGAAGTAGATTGCCCTTGGGGCGGGCGGTCCGGCTCGGCGCGCAACCTTCATAGACCGCCGTCTGCTCGACAGCGGCGCTTCCACCCCGGCGGGTAGTCCACGACCAGGCGGTCCGCGTCCATCGTCACCTCGGCGGTGAAATCCGTCGAGATGCCGCGGTAGCGGAACGAGGTGGGGGAGAGCAGCGTGTATTCCTGCTCGTCCACGCGCACCGCCAGTTCGGGTACGGTGATGTAGGCCGCCTGCATGCGCTTTGGCTCGCCCGATTTCAAATCCAGGCGCATCAGCGCCAGCGTGTTGGTCAGCGGCGTCGCAGCGAAATCGATTTCCAGGCAGGGATCGAGGTCCGCGCGCCGCTGGCCGTTCGCGCTCCAGCGGTCCCGCGCGTCGCGGCGCAGCGCCAGCACGTTGGCGACCTTGCCCAGGTCGAGCCGGAAGTCCGCGCGCGCGGTGCGCCACGCGCCGTCGCATTGGATCGTGTAGTGCGCCCGGGCCAGACCCTCGTCCAGCCCGAGCACCACCAGTCCTTCCGCGCGCACCGCATCGGGCCTTATGTCGAGCGTGACGTGCTCGAGCCCCGGCCGGTCCAGGCGTTGCCAGACGATATCGCGGCGCATGGCCGCAGCAGAGCGCGCTATCCCGCCTTGCCGCAATAGGCCTCGATCCGATAGCCGTCCGGATCGACCACGAAGGCGGCGTAGTAGTTCCCGCCGTAGTCCTTGCGCAGGCCCGGCTTGCCGTTGTCGCGCCCGCCGGCCTGGAGCGCCGCCTGGTGGAACGCGTCCACGCCCTTGCGGTCCGGCGCCTGGAAGCAGATATGCAGCCCCGACTTGTCGTCGGCCGGCACCGGCCGGTCGGTCGCGCCCAGCCAGAAGGCCGGCCCCGCCTTGCCATAGCCGGCCGAGCCCTCGCCCGTGCTGAGCCGCGTGTAGCCCAGCGGCTTCAGCACCGTGTCGTAGAAGCGCTGCGCCCTGGCCACGTCGCGCACCCCGATGGAGACATGATCGATCATGGCGTTCCTCCCGTCTATAACCATCATGATGGTTATAAGACTGCCGCGGCGATCCGGGCTTGTCAACCCTCATCCCGGTTAGTATGGGAGGACCCAGATGGCCAGGGCCGAATCCGCAACTCTCCCGCCGGCGCTGCTGCGCGCCGAGCGCGCTGATCTGTGCCTGGAATTCGCCGACACGCGGTTCTGGCGCGGCACGCCGGCCCCGACCGAGACGCTGAATTCCCCCGCCGACCTGTTGGCCTGGTGCGGCGCCAACGCCGCGCTCGACGCCGCCAGCCTGCGGGCGGTCGAGGCGCAGTGGAAGGGCGCGCCGCCGCGCGCGGCCGCGGTGTTCGGCGAGGCGCTTGCGCTGCGCGAGACGATCTTCGCGATCTTCAGCGCGACGGCCCAGGGCGAGGCGCCGCGCGCGGGCGACCTCGCCGCCTTCAACCAGGCGCTCGACCACGCGCCCCGGCGCGCAAGCTTGCAGCCCTTGGGCGACGGCTATGGCTGGCAGGTCGCCCAGCCGCGCAACGCGCCGTCGCTGCTCGCCGCGGTCCTGTGGTCGGGCGGCGACCTGCTGGCCGGGCCGCGCCGCCTGCGCGTGCGGCAATGCGCCAATCCGCAATGCCAGTGGCTGTTCCTCGACGACAGCAAGAGCGGCACGCGGCGCTGGTGCTCGATGAGCGCCTGCGGCAACCGCGCCAAGGCGCACCGGCACTACCTGAAGCATAAAGCCGGCTAGTATCCCGATTCCGAAGTTCGTCAGCGTTTGCGACGAACTGTCTGCGAACTTCGGAATCGATCAGGACACTAGCAACGATTTGACTCTAGTGCCCCTTTGGAACCCGAAGTTCGCCTCCGGTCTTGCGATCAAGCGAAGGCGAACTTCGGGTTCGGGGCACTAGGACCGGCTACCCGCACCAGGCGATGCGGCGCCTGCCGTCATAGGGCTGGGCCAGGCCGCGGACGATCAGCGCGGCGGCGATGTCCGTGCCGTCGGTCCCCGCGCCGTTCGACAATCAATGGTGAGCGCACGAATCTAGCGCGGCCATCCGAACAAAACAAGAACTTATTGGTGGCGCGATGGCCTAGAAATCGCTGACCCGCCCGTTGATCGCCCAGTCGCCATAGCGGGTAGGCTCGGGCCCCGGCGGGCCGCCGATCTCGGGGACCTTGCCGCCGGGTTTGGGCCTTGGCGCTGGCGTCCCGGGGGCTGGCGCCTCAGGGGTTGGCTCGGCCATTTTCTCGGACCCAAGGGGCGAAGTCGGTCGCTTGGTCATGCCGCCCACTATGGCCCGCCGCGGCCAGCCGGGAAAGCCCGGCGGCAGGGCCGGCTTGGTGGCCGCGGCAAATGAAAAAACTGTAACTTCGCGGCCGATTGACCGGACCCCCGATGTGACCACCTATGGGGTGATCTCGGCGGCCACGCGTTCGGCCCGCCGGGAAAGGCGTAAGGAGCGCCCGGGGCAACATGAACTACCTGAAGACCGGGATCCTGCTGGCGGGGATGACCGCCTTCTTCCTGGCGGTCGGCTACGCGATCGGCGGACAGGGCGGCATGATGATCGCGCTGCTGGTGGCGGCGGGCATGAACCTGTTCGCCTACTGGAACTCCGACCGGATGGTGTTGTCGATGTACAACGCCCAGCAGGTCGACCAACACAGCGCGCCCGAGTTCTACGGCATCGTCGCCGGGCTCGCCGGCCGCGCCGGCCTGCCCATGCCCAAGGTCTTCGTGATCGAGGACGGGCAGCCCAACGCGTTCGCCACCGGCCGCAATCCCGAGAACGCCTCGGTCGCGGCGACGACCGGGCTTCTGCGCATGCTGAGCCGCGAGGAGATCGCCGGCGTGATGGCGCACGAGCTGGCGCATGTGCGCAACCGCGACACGCTGATCATGACCATCACCGCGACGATCGCCGGGGCGATCGGCATGCTGGCGAACTTCGCGATGTTCTTCGGCGGCTCGCGCGACGAGCGCGGCGGCAATCCGTTCGGCGCCGTCGGCGCGCTGGTCATGATGATCGTGGCGCCGCTCGCCGCCTCGCTGGTGCAGATGGCGATCAGCCGCACCCGCGAATACTCGGCCGACCGCATCGGCGCGCAGATCAGCGGCAACCCCGGCGCGCTCGCCTCGGCGCTGCGCAAGATCGAGCACTATGCGCATCAGGTGCCGAACCTGCAGGCCGAGCGCAATCCCGCCACCGCGCACATGTTCATCATCAACCCGCTGGCGGGCGAGCGCATGGACAATCTGTTCTCGACCCATCCCGCCACCGACAACCGCGTCGCGGCGCTGCAGCAGCTCTCGCAGGAGATGGGCGCGCGCGGCTTCGAGCCCGACCTGCCCGTCGACGACGCGGCGCAGCGCCCGGGCTATGCCGCCGACCCGCACGCCGAGACGGTAGAGCGCTGGCGCCGCGGCTCGGTCCCGCCCAGCGGCTATACCACCCGCCGGCCCTGGGGGTGATTCCCTGGGAATGACCGCAGGCCCGGCGCGCGCTTCCGCCCTCTCCAGCCCATCCGACTCCGGCCTCGCGGCGCGGTCGGTCGCGCTCGACCTCGTCATGGGCGTGCTGCGGCGCGCCCGGCCGCTGGACGACGAGCGGCCCGAGCTCGGCGCGCTCGACACGCGCGACCGCGGCTTCGCCCGCCGCATCGCCGCCGCCACCCTGCGCCGCCTCGGCCAGATCGACGCGCTGATCGCGTCCTGCGTCGAGCGCCCGATCCCGCCGCGCGACGCCCTGGCGCACGACGTGCTGCGCATCGCCGTGGCGCAGCTGCTGTTCGTCGGCGTGGCGGCCCATGCGGCGGTCAGCAGCGCGGTGGCGCTGGTGCGTGATCGCGGCAAGCCGCGCTATGCCGGCCTGGTCAACGCGGTGCTGCGGCGGCTGTCCGCCGATGGCGCGGCGATGGCCGCGGCCCAGGACGCCCGGCGGATCAACACCCCGGACTGGCTGTGGCAGAGCTGGTGCGCCGCCTACGGCGAGCCGGTCGCCCGCGCGATCGCGGCGGCCCATCTGCGCGAGGCGCCGCTCGACCTGTCGGCCAAGGCCGATCCTGAAGCCTGGGCCGCGCGGCTGAAGGCGACGCTGCTGCCCAATCGCACGCTGCGCTGCCCGCCCGACGGGCCGGTCACCGGGCTTCCCGGCTTCGCCGAGGGCGCGTGGTGGGTGCAGGATGCGGCGGCGCGCCTGCCGGCGCTGCTGCTGGGCGACGTCGGGGGCAGGCCGGTCGTCGATCTCTGCGCGGCGCCGGGCGGCAAGTCCATGCAGCTCGCCGCCGCCGGCGCGCGCGTGACGGCGGTCGATATTTCCGACAACCGCCTCAGGCGCGTGCGCGAGAACCTGGATCGCGTCGGGCTCTCGGCCGAACTGGTCGCCGCCGATGCGTCGGAATGGCGTCCGCCGGCGCCGGCCGGGCTGGTGCTGCTCGACGCGCCCTGCACGGCGACCGGCACGATCCGCCGCCATCCCGACCTGCCGCACCTGAAGAAACCGGAGGACGTGGCGCGCCTCGCGCGCGCGCAGGACCGGCTGCTGTCCAACGCGGCGGCGATGCTGGCGCCGGGCGGGATGCTGGTCTACGCGGTGTGCTCGCTGCAGCCGGAGGAGGGGCCCGATCGCATCGACGCGCTGCTTTCCTCCTCGCCCGCGCTGCGCCGTCAGCCGGTGCGCCCGGAGGAGGCCGCCGGCCTGGCCGAGGCGATCACCGGCGAGGGCGATCTCCGGACCTTGCCCTGCCATTGGCAGGACAGCGGCGGCATGGACGGGTTCTACGCCGCGCGGCTCGTGCGGAGCCGATAGCCTATCTCTTGCGCGCCTTGCGGGCGGCGTAGCGCGCGTCGCGCGCCGCCTTGCGTTCGGCCTCCAGCTGGGTGGCGCGATTGGCCTCCTCTGCCAGCGCGGCGGCGCGGGCTTCCTCCTCGGACTTGCGCCGGGCCTCCAGCGCCTCGGCCTCGGCCTGGCGCGCGGCCGCGGCGGCGCGCGCCGCTTCCTCGGCTTCCGCGGCAAGCCGCGCCTTCTCGGACCGCTTGGCCGCCCTTCGCTCCGCCTCGCGCGCCTCGCGCGCGATGCCGGCGGCCAGCCGCGCGGCCTGGCGCTCGGCAAATCCCGGATCGTTGGCGGGCGCGCTGGCGCGCGCCTTCTCGATCAGCGCCTGCCGGGCCTTCGCCGCCGCGCCCAACCGATCCGCCAAGCTCGGTTCCTTGTGTCGCATCGATCTCTATCGCCTCGTGGGAATGCAATCGCCACGGCGCGGACGCCGGGCGCGCGGGAAGGAAGCAGAGAAAGCCGGCCGTGTCCAGTCGCGCGGCCGATTCCGTGCAGCCTAGCGGATCTTCGCGTAGGTCAGGGTGCAGTCGCGGTCGCCGTGCTTGCCGGTCGCGGTGAAGCGGCCGTCCGTCGCCTTGCCCTGCAGGCGGATCGCGTAGGGCCGCTGGCCCTTCGGGTTCGAGCCCTCGCCGGTGATCGACACCGTGCCGTCGGCCGCGATCATGCCCGAATACTCCTCGACGCCGTTGCCGCTGTTGGGACCGCCGGGCATGAACCGTCCGGTCAGCTTGCCGTCGCGCACCTGGAACACGCGGCCCGGATTGTCGAAGGCCGGCTGGCCCGAGCCGGGCGAGGCGGTGCAGGAATAGGAGCCTTGCCAGACCCCGTCGATGCCGCCGGGGGGCAGCGAACGGGGCGCGCTTGGCGCGGGCGCGGCGGCCTGTTGGACCGCCGCGGGGCGCTGCGCCGCGTCCTGCTTCTGCTTCTCGGCCGCGGCGAGCTTGGCCTTCGCCAAGGGCGCGAAGGTGCCGTTGGGGTACTGCGTCAGGTAGCTCGGCAGCCCGCCGGGATCGTCGCTGTCCTTGGCCGACTGCCAGAACAGCGTCTCGCGATCGACGGCGCTCGCCGCCGGGGCGGCGGCGACCTGCTGCGAGGGCGGCGCCGGCGCGGGCGGCGGCGCGTCCACGAACATGAAGCTGCCGGTGAGCGACGAGGATTCCCACGGCGTCTGGTCGGCATTGGTCTCGCGGCTGACGTCCACGCGCACGCGCTTGAAAACCTCTTCCACCGCCATGCCCGGCGTGCCGATATGCTGCAGCAGCTTCGACGTGTAGAGCCCGTTCGACCCGTCGCCGTCGGCCGCCACCCTTCCGGGCGCGGTGGCGTAGGCGATCAGCGTGCCCTGCTGCGCGTTGATCTGCGCCAGCCCGCCGCCGGCCGCGCGGAAGCGCCGCTCGAACGGGTTGTTGCGGCAGGCGTCCAGGATCACCAGGTTGACGCCGCTCTTGGCCGCGTCCATCTGGTCCAGCACCACGTCGACGTCCAGCGCTTCCAGCCGCACGCGCTGCTCCGAGGTGATCGTGGCGTCCACCGGCACCAGGAAGTTGCGGCCGCTCGCCTGCAATCCGTGGCCGGCGTAGTAGAACAATCCGACCGCGCCGGCCGACAGCGCCTCGCCGAAATCGGCGATGGCCTTTTCCATCTGGGTCTTGGTCGCGTTCTGCCGCTCGATCACCTGGAAGCCGATCTGGCGCAGCTTCGCCGCCATCGCCTTGGCGTCGTTGGCCGGGTTCTTGAGCGGCTGCTCCTTGTAGGCCGAATTGCCGATCACCAGCGCCACGCGCTTGGCCGCGGCGGGATCGCCGGCCGCCTGGACCGGCGCCATGCAAGCGGCCGCCAGCCATGCGGCGGCGACGGCGCCCAGTAGGCCGGACCGGAGGCGTTGAAGGAACATGGTGGAAGCCCGTCCCCGCACGGTTTACCAAGATGGGCAATCAAGCCACGAATTCTATTGCGGAATCGTTTCCGCGGCAACGAAGGGCGCCGATTTGAAGCCGCCGCCGTCCCGAGGCATCGTGGGTCCGAGGGGTGCTCTTATGCGCGAACGGCCGCTGGCCTGGCGGGTCGAGGATTGCTGCCACAACGCCTGGCCGGCCTTGCGGCAGGCGATGGTCGGCGACTGGATGCTCAGGTTTGCCGGCGGCGTCAGCCGCCGCGCCAATTCGGCCAACCCGCTGCGCGCGCAGCTCCAGGATATCGACGCCGCGGTCGCGGCCACCGAGCGGCTCTACCGCGCCCAGGGCCTGCCGGCGCTGTTCCGCATTCCAGCCATCGTCGATCCCGCCATGGACGCGCGGCTCGATCGCCTGGGCTACACGGCCGAGGGCGAGACCGTGACGCTGTGCGGCGACCTCGCGTCCATCGCCGCGCGGCCCGACGCGGAGGTCGAAACCCTGGAGCGGCCCTCGACGGACTGGCTCGCGGCGATGGCGCGGCTGCAGGGCCACACGCCGGAGCGCGCGCTGACCTATCGCCGGATCGTCGAAGCGATCGCCATCCCGGCGCTGTTCTGCGGCCTGCGCCAAAACGGACAATACGTGGCGCTGGCGTTCGGCGCGGTGCATGACGGGCTGCTGTGCTTCGAATCGGTGATCACCGAGGTGGCCCAGCGCGGGCGCGGCCATGGCCGCCGCGTGCTCGGCGCCATCCTTGCCTGGGGTGCGCGCGGCGGCGCCGAGACCGCCTGCCTGCAGGTCCAGGCCGACAACGCGCCGGCGCTGAAGCTCTATCGCGGCCTGGGGCTGACGACGGAGCTCTACCGTTACCACTACCGGCGCGCGCCGCCCCGGCGCCAAGGGCCACGCGCTAGCTAGCGCAGCTGCCCGGGCAAGCCGAGCAGCCCGGCATGAAACGCGCGCGCCTGCCACGAATGGCGCGAATCCGCCGTTTTCAACATGTTGGCCCGGGTCCGGACACGGGGCCAATCCCTTGCCCGCCCGGACCCCCCCTGCTAGGTAGGGCGCCCATGCGCCAGCCCGTCCGAATCTCCCCCTCGATCCTGTCGGCCGACTTCGCGCGGCTCGGCGAGGAAGTGCGCGCGGTCGACCGCGCGGGGGCCGACTACATCCATGTCGACGTGATGGACGGCCATTTCGTGCCCAACCTCACGATCGGGCCGATGGTGGTCAAGGCATTGCGCCCGCACACGAAAAAGCCGCTGGACGTGCATCTGATGATCGCCCCGGTCGACCCCTATATCCCGGCTTTCGCCGAGGCGGGGGCCGATATCATCACGGTGCATGCCGAGGCCGGGCCGCATCTCCATCGCACGATCCAGTTCATCCGCCAGCTCGGCAAGAAGCCGGGCGTGTCGCTCAATCCCGGAACGCCGGTCGCGGCGGTGGCCGAGGTGCTGGCCGAGGTCGACATGGTGCTGGTGATGAGCGTCAACCCGGGCTTCGGCGGGCAGGGTTTCATCGCCTCGCAGCTCGACAAGATCCGGACGCTGCGCCAGCGGATCGACGCGCTCGGCCGCAAGGTCGACCTGTCGGTCGACGGCGGCATCACGCCCGAGACGGCGCCCAGCGCGGTCGCGGCCGGCGCCGACGTGCTGGTGGCCGGCACGGCGACGTTCAAGGGCGGCGAGGCCGCCTATGCCGGCAACATCCGCCTGCTGCGCGGTGGCTGAGATCCACGCGATGACGCTGTCGCTTGCCGGGCGGCCGCTCGGCCAATGCCTGGCCCAGGCCTGGTACCGGCTGCGCCTGCCGCTGTTCGCCAGCCCGTTCTATCGCGCCATGCTGTCCGGCGCGCCGGCCTTCCAGTTGACGGTGGCGCCGC
>JADZDN010000003.1 GCA_020851015.1 Alphaproteobacteria bacterium
CAGCGCGAGTTCCGCCAGATCTTCCCGGCCGACGGCTGGGTCGAGCACGACGCCGACGAGATCTGGGACAGCGTGCGCGCGGTCTGCCGCGAGGCCCTGCGGGCCGCCAACATCGACGCGACGGCGTTGGCCGGGATCGGCATCACCAATCAGCGCGAGACCACCGTTCTGTGGGAGCGCGCGACCGGCCGGCCGGTCGCCAACGCGATAGTCTGGCAGGACCGCCGCACCGCGGCGCATTGCCAGCGCCTGAAGGACCAGGGCCACGAAGCGATGGTCCGCGACAAGACCGGGCTGGTGCTCGATCCCTATTTCTCGGCCACCAAGCTCGCCTGGCTGCTCGACAACGCGCCGGCCGCGCGCGCGCGGGCCGAGAAGGGCGAGCTTGCCTTCGGCACGGTCGACAGTTTCCTCTTGTGGCGGCTGACCGGCGGCACGGCGCATGCGACCGACGCCACCAACGCCTCGCGCACCATGCTGTTCGATATCGGACGCCAGCAATGGGACGACGGCCTGCTCGGGCTGTTCGGCGTGCCGCGCGCGGTGCTGCCGCAGGTGCTGGATTCGGCCGCCCTGTTCGGCGTGGCGGAGGCAGGCCTGCTGGGTGCGGCCGTGCCCGTGCTGGGCATCGCCGGCGACCAGCAGGCGGCCGCCATCGGCCAGGCCTGCTTCCAGCCGGGCACGGTCAAGAGCACCTATGGCACGGGCTGCTTCGTGCTGGTCAACACCGGCGGGCGGATCGTGCCGTCGCGCCACGGGCTGATCGCGACTGTCGCCTATCGGCTGGGCGGGCGCGCGACCTATGCGACCGAGGGCAGCATCTTCAATGCCGGCACGGCGGTGAAATGGCTGCGCGACGACCTGCGGCTGATCCGCGACGCGGCCGAGACCGAGACCCTGGCGCGCTCGATCGCCGACACCGGCGGCCTCTACCTGGTGCCGGCCTTCACCGGCATGGGTGCGCCCTGGTGGGACCCCGATGCGCGCGGCGCGCTTCTGGGCCTGACGCGCGACAGCGGCGTCGCGCAGATCGTCCGCGCGGCGCTCGAGGCCGCGGCCTACCAGACCTGCGACCTGATCGCGGCGGTGCGCGAGGACGGCATGGGCGAACTCAGGGGCCTGCGCGTCGACGGCGGCATGGCCGTGAACGACTGGGCCATGCAGTTCCTGGCCGACATGCTGGACCTTCCGGTCGAGCGGCCGGTGGTAACCGAGACGACCGCGCTGGGGGCGGCGTCGCTGGCGGGACTTCAGGCGGGGGTTTTTTCGTCGCTGGACGAGGTGGAAGCGGCTTGGCGGCGGGGCCGCCGGTTCGAGCCGGCGATGGACGGGGCGGTGCGCGAGCGCCTGCTCAAGGGCTGGAAAACGGCGGTCGGGCGCGTGCTTTCGGCACGCGCCCGATGACCACCAGGTAGGGAGCGGACGAGGCGCGCTAGCGGAACAGGCTCAGGATCGAGCTTTCGCTCTGCGCGGCGAGGCTCAAGGAGTTGATGCCGAGCTGCTGGCGGGTCTGCAGGGCCAGCAGGTTGGCGCCTTCCTGGTTCGTGTCGGCGAGCGTCAGCTTGTCCGCGCCTTCCGACAGCGTGTTGACCATCGAGGTCAGGAAGTCCAGCCGGGTCTGCAACAGCGTGGTCTGCGAGCCCAGCGTCGAGGCCGCGGTACGCAGCTGCCCCAGCGCGCTGGAGTATTCGTCGAGGTCCGAGTTGATGTCGCCGACCGTGCCCCAGTTGTTGCTGGTCGACGAGATGTTGGCGCCCAGGTTGGCGGCCGACAGGTTGGTGCCGGCGACGGTCAACTCGACCGTGGCGTCTTCGTTGAAGTTGACCTGCAGGTTGTCCGGCGTCGCCTTGATCAGGTTCACGCCGTTGTAGCTGGCGTCGTTGATCAGGTTGTCGAGCTGGGCGGCAAGCTGCTGCGCCTGGTTGGAGAGCGTCGAGCGCTCGGCCGCCGAGGTCGCGTTCTTCGCCGCCGAGGCGAGGCCCTTGAGCTGCTCGACGATCTTGCTCGCGCTCTCGATGCCGGTCAGCGCCGCCTTCAAGGTCTGGATCGACTGGTCGATGCCGTCCTTGATCTGCGACAGGTCGCTGGCGCGGAAGTTGAGCGAGCGCGATTGGAAATAGGCCGAGGCGTCATCGAGCGCGCTGTTGACCTTGAGCCCGGTCGCCAGGCGCTCCTGGGTGCGGCCGATCAGCTTGGTGGTGCCCTGCAGGGCCACCAAGTTCGCCCGCGACGACGCGGACAGTTTGACTTCTTCTGCCATGATACGTGCTCCGGTTCCCTTCGCTGGTGGTCTGGTCGGGATTCTGTCCCGCCGATCGGTGTAGCAAATCCCTTGCCAGCTTCTATCTCATTGATACTACGTCAATTTATTCGATCCTGGCGCGCAATGCCGGCAATTCTTGCCGTCTTGCCGCGAGCGCCGGGACCCAAGCTGCCGGGCCGGCGGAGCGTTGCGCCGGCCGCGCCGCTCCTTCGACGCGGAACGGCCGACGGGCTTTCGCCCGCCGGCCGCTTCCTTGCTGCCCCCGGAAGAACGGACTGCTTGCTACTGGAAGAGACGCAGGATCGCCTGCTCGCTTTGCGCGGCGAGGCTGAGCGAGTTGATGCCGAGCTGCTGGCGGGTCTGGAGCGCGAGCAGGTTGGCGCCCTCCTCGTTGATATCCGCCAGGGTCAGCTTGTCGGAGCCTTCTTTCAGCGTGTTGACGATGTCGTTGACGAAGTCGAACCGCGTCTGCAGCAGCGTGTTCTGCGAGCCCAGCGTGGCGGCGGCGGTGCGCAGCTGGCCCAGCGCGCTGACGTATTCGTCGAGGTCCGCGTTGACGTCGCCGACGGTGCCCCAGTTGTTGGTGGCGGTGGAGATGTTGTTGCCGAGATTCGCGGCCGCGAGGTTCTGGCCGATGATGGTCAACTCGAACGTCGCGTCCTCGTTGAAGTTGACCTGCATATTGTCCGGCGTCGCCTTGATCAGGTTGAGGCCGTTGTAACTGGCGTCATTGATCAGGAGGTCAAGCTGGGCGGCGAGCTGCTCGGCCTGGTTGGCGAGCTGCGAGCGCTCGGCGGTCGAGGTGGTGTTCTTCGCCGCGGCGGCCAGGCCCTTGATCTGCTCGACGATGCGCGTCGCCGACTCGATGCCGCCCACGGCAGCCTTCAGGGTCTGGATGGCCTGGTCGATGCCGTCCTTGACGCTGCTCAGGTCGGCGGCGCGATTGGTCAGCGCGCGGGCCTGGAAGAATGCCGAGGCATCATCGAGGGCACTGTTGACCTTCTGGCCGGTCGACAGGCGTTCCTGGGTTCGCCCGATAAGCTTGGTCGTATTCTGCAGCGACAGCAGGTTCACCCGCGTCGATGCGGTAAGCTTTACTTCCTGAGCCATGGTTCGTGCTCCGAGTGCAGTGACACGTCTTCACGTGGTTTTACTGGCCCGCCCCTCTTCGCAAGCACCGTGCCACAGGCTAACCGTCGGAAATCGCAGGGATTCTCTTGGTTAAAGCCAAGCTTACCCCCGGCGGTTATTGACCAGCCGCCGCCGCGGGGGGAAGAAATTGCCGGGGTTTTAGCAAAAGCAGCGGCAATTCCGCCCCGGCTGCGCCCCAGCTGCCCTGGCCCCCTCAGGGCCTGGCGAAATCGGCCAGGACCGTGCAGCTCACGTCCCGGAACACCTTGGTGAACTGCCGGTATTCGTCCCAGACGGAATAGACGTCCAGCGTGGCGCCGTTGGCGAAATCAAAATGGGCGGTGTTGCGGGCGCGGTGGCGCTGGCCGAACAGGAATTCAGGCTCGTTCAGCACGCGGACGGTCTCGGGATCGCCCACCTGGCGCTGCAGCCGCTCGACCATGGCGATGAACAGCGCGCGGCAATCGACATATTCCTTGGCGTCGGCCGCCAGCAGGTTCTCGTTGACGATGCGTTCGACCCGGCCCTGCCGGTTGAACAGAACGCGCAGCCGGAACCGGCTGGCGGCGCGGTCCTGGCCCGGCTCGGGGCGCTCGGTAAGGATCACGTACTCGCCGGTATCGCGGTGGAACTCGCCGTCCGGGCGCGCGGCCTTGACTTCGGCCAGCGTCATCCCGAACCGGATTCGGGCATAGCCGTCGAGATCGCGCTTCTTCTCCGCCGCCGGGACGGCAGGGCCGCCCGCAAGCAGCAGGACCACGAGCATGACCCCGAGGGCGAATCGCCATGCCCCCGGAGCACCACGCGGCAGGTTCATCGCCAAGGCCCAGTCCTCAAGAACAGCAACCACTTCATATAGGGGCGGTGATGCAACCGGCGTCAATCGCTAGACTGCCGCCCGGCCCCGTGCGTCAACAAGGGGCGGGAGGAGACCGAAGCCCATGTGCCGTTGGCTTGCCTATGCCGGCAATCCCATCCCCATGTCCACCCTGCTCTTCCAGCCGAGCAATTCCCTGATCCGCCAGAGCCTGTCGGCGCGCCGGAGCATCGTGCCGACCAACGGCGACGGGTTCGGCCTGGGCTGGTATGCCGACCTGCCCCTGCCCGGCCTGTTCCGCGACACCATGCCGGCGTGGAACGACGACAACCTGCGCAGCCTGTCCGAGCAGATCCGCTCGCGCCTGTTCTTCGCCCATGTCCGCGCCTCGACCGGAACCGCGACCACCCGGCTGAACTGCCATCCCTTCCGCCACGAAGGTTGGCTGTTCATGCACAACGGCAAGATCGGCGGCTACCAGATCATCCGGCGCGAGCTGGAGCAGCTCATTCCCTCCGCCTACTACAACGGGCGCGAGGGCACCACCGACAGCGAGGTGTTCTTCCTGCTCGCCCTTGCCAACGGCATGTCGCTCGACCCGGTTGCGGCCCTTGCCCGCACCGTCGCGCAGATGGAGGAGGTGATGCAGGCCAATCACGTGGTCGAGCCGATGCGCATCGCCGCCGCCGCCAGCGACGGGCGGCGGGTGGTAGCGCTGCGCTATTCGACCGACCAGCAGTCGCCCACGCTGTTCTTCGCCTCGGGCGGCGAGGTCGCGGTGCTGGACGGCGAATGCCGCTTCAGCCAGGGCCGCGGATCGGTGCTGGTGCTGTCCGAGCCGCTCGACGCCGTGCCGGACTACTGGGTCGAGGTGCCGGAAGCCCACGCGCTGGTGGTCGAGGACGGGATGGTGGCGCTAAAGCCGTTCGCGCCGGCGGCGCTGATCTGACGCGCCCGCGTTAGAAGTTGGCGCGAAGCCCCAGCCAGAGCTGGTGCGAATCGATGCCCAGCTCGAATTCGCCCGCGCCGCCCCCGCTGAACGTCGGATTGTTCATGGTCAGGAAACGGTAGCCAAGCTCGGCGGTGAACATGTCCGTGATTTTGTAGCCGACGCCGACCATCGCCTGGAAGGCCAGCACCGTGTCGCTGTCGTCCGCCAGCTTGAAGTTGTTGCCGCGGCTGTTGCCGGTCACGTTGTCCAGGCGCACGTTGGCGAAGCCGACGCCGCCGCCGATGAAGGGCTGCAGCGGGCTGCCGAAGTCGATGTCGAGCAGCGCGTTGACGAAGCCGGTGAAGATGCGCAGGTCGCCGTTCAGCAGCGGGTTGGCGTTGGTATCGGTGCGCGCCGTGCCGCCCAGGTCGCGGTACTGGAACTGCGGCGAGGAGAAGCTTTCCGCCCCGTGGCTCTCGTAGGTCCCCATCCCTTCCAGCCGCAGCGTGCCCCAGCGATAGCCTGCCGCGCCGCCGCCCCAGCCGCCGCTCGAGGTCCGCATGTCGCCGCGGTTGATGCCGAAGCCGGTGGCGCCGTTGGAGATCTGGTCGCCCTGGATGCTGGGCGACTCCAGGAAGGAGTAGCCGCCGAAGATGCGGCCGTAGAACCCCTCGCCGGCCCCCTCGGCGGCCAGCGCCGCCCCGGTGGCGCCGGCCCACAGGACGGCAGCCGACAATGCTGCGAGCATCGCGCTCCTGGGCTGCGCGCTGCGCATCATTGCCGACTGCACCCTGCCCCCCCGAGCTGCCCAGGCGGATGTCCCCTTTTGCCGCATCATTTCAGGTCGATTTTCACTCCCTGGGCGCGCATGCGGTCAACGGGTTTCGGCGCGCGGGTAAGACTCGGCCCCCATCCGTGGCACGGCGGCCACATCCGGGCAGGCGGGCCTGTTGAAGAATTCTTAAGCTTGCCGGGGACCGGGCACCCAACGGAGCAAATGCCGCGAATCAGATTGCGTCACGACTTCGCGAGTCGTTTAATGCCGCCGGGGTGTCACATCGCATAGTGCAGGTAAAGGGACATGGCGTTGGCATGGACGAGGGCGGTGGCGACGCTGGCCGTGATCGGCTGGGCGTTGCTGGGGTCGCAGCAGGTCGGGGCACAGAATGTCGCGCCGGATGAGGCGAAGAAATTCATTACCGACATGGGCAATCGCGCGGTCGCCGCGCTGAGCAAGCAGGGCAGCCCGGGGCAGCGCAACGCCGAATTCACGGCGCTGATGCTGGACGGCATGGACTTCGATTCGCTCGCCGTCGCCAGCCTCGGCAAGATGGCGCGCACCGCCTCGCCGCCCGAGAAGAAGGAGTTCACGCGGCTGTTCGCGGCCTACGTGATCGACGTCGCGCTGGAGAAGTTCGGCAACATCCAGATCAACCGCGTCGCGATCGGCGGCACCAAGACCGAGCCCAACGGCGACGTGAAGGTCAACACCGCGATCGACCGCGCCGGCGACAAGCCGCTGCAGGTCGACTGGCGCGTGCGCAGCGTCGAGGGCAAGCCCAAGGTCAACGACATGGAGGTCGAGGGCTTCAGCCTCCGGACCCATTACACCGGCGAGTTCGAACGCGCCGGCGTCAGCACGGTCGGCGGCCTGATCGGCAAGCTGAAGGACCTCAACAAGAACTCGACCGCCTGGCCGGTGGTGCAGCAAGCGATGAAATAGCCGCCTGCCAAGCTTCCGGGCGTAAGCAAGACCCGGCCGTCCCCAAAGGGCGGCCGGGTCTTTGCTTAAGGAACATAGTAAATCCCCAGGTTGATACCCGACCTCCCCAATTAACAGATTTATAAGTACCTCCATGCGATTGAAGTCAGAACGGACAATAAAGCGCCCCAAGGAAGGACGACTATGCTGCGCAGATTGACAATGATCGTCGCGATCGCATTCGGGGTGCTCGCGCCCCAGGCCGCCATGAGCCAGCAGAGCCTGTCGGCCGACCAGGCGCGCGACTTCATCGACCGGTTGGGACAGCGCACCATGGCCGCCCTCAAGACGCAGGGCATGAGCGCCCAGCAGCGCGGAACCGAGTTGGGCCGCATCCTGCTCGACGGGCTCGATTTCGACACGATCGCGATGCACACGCTCGGACGCTACGGGCGCCGCCCGGACAGCAGCGAGTTCCGCGAGTTCGCGACGCTGTTCGCCGCCCACGTGATCGACATGGCGGTCGAGAAATTCGGCAACATGCCGGTCGAATCCTACGCCGTCACCTCGACCCAGCCGATGCCGAACGGCGACGTGGTGGTGAACACCAGCGTGGCCGCCGCCGGTACGCTCAATGCCGGCTGGCGCGTGCGGCTGATGGCGGGGGCCCCCAAGATCGTCGATATCGTGGTCGACGGCTACAGCATGACCACGCATTTCAACGGGCAGTTCCAGGACTGGCTGTCCAAGGCCGGGCTCGAGGGACTGGTCGGCAAGATGCGCAGCCAGGTTCGCAACTCGCCCTCGCTGGTCGTGGTGCGCGAGATCCGCGGCAACGGCTGATCCCGCCGGACAGGCGCGCAAGCCCCCGGGCCATCGCATTAATTCGCGTTCATCCGCGGTTCAGGGAGCCGATCCTACCGTTGCATCCTGCTGAGGTCGTCGCCAGCGGCCATACCTGCCCGGCGACGACAGGAAACAGGAGGGCAGGATGCGAGCACTGAAGACATTGGCGTTGGCAGGCCGGGTCGGCCTGGCGAGCCTGGGGATCGGCGCGGCCGAGGCCGCGGCGCCGGCCGGCATGCACCGCGATGCGCTGGCCGCGAGCGGCGCGGTCCAGAAGGTCGACTACCGCTATTACCGCGGCGGCGGCTATTACGGCCGGCCCTACTGGGGCGGCTATTACCGGCCGTTCTACCGGCCCTACTACTACCCGCCGGTCTATTATGGGCGGCCGTATTATTATCCGCCGTACTACTACGCGCCGCCGGCCTACTACTACCCGTACTGAGGCCCGCCGCCGGTCAGGTCGTCATCAGCGCCCGGACATGCGCCGCGGCGCTGTCGGCCAGCGCGTGGAGGTCGTAGCCTCCCTCGAGCGTCGAGACGACCCGCCCGCGGCAGAACTCGTTGGCGATGGTGGCCAGTTCCGCCGTTGCCCAGGTGTAGTCCCCGGCGTGCAGGCGCAGCGAGGCCAACGGATCGGCCTCGTGCGCGTCGAATCCCGCCGAGATCAGCACCAGCTCCGGCTTGAAGGCGCGCAGCGCCGGCGTGATGCTGGCCGCGAACTGCTCGCGGAAGGCATGCCCATCCGCCATCGGCGGCAGCGGCACGTTGACCACGTTGTTGTGCGCGCCGCGCTCCTCCCGCGAGCCCGTGCCCGGATAAAGCGGGAACTGGTGCGTCGAGGAATAGAACAGCTCGGCGTCGTCCCAGAACATCGCCTGGGTGCCGTTGCCGTGATGGACGTCGAAATCCATCACCGCGACGCGCCTGATGCCGTGCCGGGCGCGGGCGTGATGCGCCGCCACCACCACGTTGTTGAAGACGCAGAACCCCATCGCGGTCTCGGACTCGGCATGGTGGCCGGGGGGGCGTACCGCGCAGAAGGCGTTGCGCGCCTCGCCGGTCATGACCGCGTCCACCGCCGCGCATACCGCCCCCGCCGCGCGCAGCACCGCCTCGCCCGACCCCGGCGAGATGATCGTGTCCCCGTCCAGCGCGGCGTGGCCGCTGGCCGGCACCGCCGCCAGCATGCGGTCGACGAAGCGCCTGGGATGCGCCCGCGCGACCCAATCGAGCTCGGCCCGCGGCGCCTCGCGCCGCTCCCGGTGCTGGAAATCCTCGGCCGCCAGCGCAGTCAGGACGGCCTTCAGCCGGGCCGGGCTTTCCGGGTGGAACCGGCCGGGATCGTGGTCGAAACAGGCGGCATGGGTGAACAGGGCGGTCGTCATGGGCATACCTGGGGGTTGTGCGGCGCAACCATACCATGGCGGCCCCGGCGGCCAACCGCCGGCGGCATTCCGCGCGGCGCAGGATTCCCCGCGCCGGCCCGTGTAGAATTGTGCCCTGAATGATCGCCCAGGACGGGAACGGCCGCGGACCCCCGGCGCGAGGCCCCCTTGCGCAAGGCGGCGCGACCGGCAAGGACAGCCCCGGCATGGACAGTCAGAGCGACGAGGCGTTGATGGCCGCGATCGGCCAGGGCGACCAGCGGGCGTTCGCCCGGCTGGTGGAGCGGCATTCGCGCCGCGCCGCCGCCTTGGCCGCGCGGATCACGCTGAACCGGAGCGACGCGGAGGAAGTGGTGCAAGAGGCGTTCTTGCGCGTATGGACGAAGGCCCCCGCCTGGCGCCCGCAGGCCGGCGCGGCGGACGCCAGCTTCGCCACCTGGTTCCGCCGCGTGCTGGTCAATCTGTGCATCGACCGCCGTCGCCGCCCGGTCAACGAGGATATCGACAAGGTGCCCGAGATGGCCGACGACGCGCCGTCCGCGCCCGAACAGATCGACCGCCAGCGCACCGCGACGCGGGTCAGCGCCGCCGTCGCCGACCTGCCCGAGCGCCAGCGCGCGGCCCTGGCCCTCTGCCACTTCGAAGGGGTCAGCAACATCGAGGCGGCCGAGGCGCTGGGCATCAGCGTCGGCGCCGTCGAATCGCTGCTGGTGCGCGCCCGGCGCGCCTTGAAGACAAGCCTCGCCGATCTTGCCGGCGACCACGGCGCCCCGCGCGGCGCCGCCGCTTCGACCACCGGAGGAACACGATGACGCCCGAACGTTTCGCCACGCTGCTGGACGCCTATGGCGGCGATCCGAAGCGCTGGCCCGCGGCCGAGCGCGGCGACGCCGAGGCCTATCTTGCGGCGACGCCGGCGGCGCGCGGCCTCATCGACGACGCGCTGCGGCTCGACGCGCTGATCGACGCCGCCGTGCCGCCAGCGGCCGCGGTGGACGCCGGACGCATTGCCGCGCTGGCCGCCGGGACGGCGCAGGAGCCGGCCGCGAGCGTGCTGCCCTTCCGCCCGCGGGCGTCGCGCGCGCGGCCCTTCCTGGCCTGGGCGCGCGCCGGCGCGCTGGCGGCGGCCGGCATCGCCGGGCTGATCGTCGGCATGGGCAACGTGAGCGACAACGTGCAGCGCAATGCCGGCAGCGCGCTCGAACTTTACGACGCGGCGCAGGTGGAGGACGCCTCATGGTGAACCCCGTGCCCGAATCCGCCGCGAATCCGGCACAGCCCGGCTTCTGGCAGCGCTGGCACGGGCCGCTGCTGTTCGCCTCGGTGTGCATCAACCTGTTCCTGGTCGGCGTGATGATCGGCGGCGCGGTGCCGCCGCGCCACCGCCCGCACTGGTTCGATCGCTGGCACATGGCAGGCGAGCCGGGTCCCCGCGCGGGCGGGCCGGGCATCGCTTCCGGCGCGGGCCTCGCGTTCCGCCAGGCGGTGCAGTCCCTGCCGGAAAGCGACCGGCGCGCGTTCGAGGAAAGCATGGAGGGCCTGCGCCCCGAGTTGCAGCGCAGCCAGCGCGAGCTGCGCCAGGCGCGCCAGCGCGTGCACGACATCGTGCGCGCCGACCGGTTTGACAAACAGGCGATGCTCTCGGCGTTGAGCGACGGTCGCCAGCGCCAGGAGGCGGTCCAGCAGCGCATCCACGCCGCCGCCACCGAGGCGCTGACGAAGCTGTCGCCGGAATCGCGCCGGCAGTTCGCCGACACGATGATCGCGCGGCTGCGCCCGTGAGCCTTCCCGCCGGCAGCGCCGCGCTCGGCGGACTGGTCGCCACCGCCCGCTTCGGCCTGGGCGCGGCGCCCGGCGAGATCGCGGCCGCCGCCGGCGATCCGCGCGGATGGGTGCTGCGGCAGTTGAAGCCTCAGCCGGTGCCGGCGCTGCTCGCCGGCCTGCCCGACGGCACGCGCCAGACCCTGGCCTTCCAGCAGGTCCGCCAGGCGATCCTGCAGGGCCGCCGCGACGCGGTCCCCGCGCAATCGCAGGCTCGGGCACGCGACAATCCCGACCCGCAAGAACGCCAGGCTGCGCTGCGCCAGCGGCGCGAGGCGCTGGCGGCCGTGCCGGGCATGGAAGACAACCTTCCGCGCGTGGCCTATCAGAACGACGTCGCCGCGCGGCTGCGCGTGCAGGTGGCCACAACGACGCCGGTCTACGAGCGGCTGGTCGCGTTCTGGGCCAATCACTTCACGGTCTCGGTGCAGCGCCCGCCGGTACTTGGCCTGGCCGGCCCGTTCGAGCGCGAGGCGATCCGTCCGCACGTGCTGGGCCGCTTCGAGGACATGCTGCTCGCCGTCGCGCGCCACCAGGCGATGCTGCTTTACCTCGACAACGCGATCTCGATCGGCCCCGGCTCGCGCATCGGCCGCACGCGCGAGCGCGGCCTCAACGAGAACCTGGCGCGCGAGATCCTGGAGCTGCACACCCTCGGCGTCGACGGCGGCTACACCCAGGACGACGTGCGCGCCCTGGCGATGATCCTCACGGGCTGGTCGATCGCGCGGCAGGGCGAGCCCAATGCCGGCGGCTTCCGCTTCCGCCCCTTCGCGCACGAGCCGGGCGCCAAGACCCTGCTCGGCCGGCGCTACGCCGACGCGGGCGAGGGCGAAGGCGTGCAGGCGCTCAAGGACCTGGCGCATCATCCCGCCACCGCGCGCCACGTCGCGGCCAGGCTCGCGCGGCATTTCATTTCGGATGCGCCGCCGAAGCCGAGCGTCGAGCGTCTGGCCGGCGTCTTCCAGCGCACGGGCGGCGATCTGCACGCGCTGGCGCGCGCGGTGGTCGAGGACGACCAGGCCTGGGCCGCGCCGCTGTCGAAGGTGCGCCAACCGGGCGAGCTGGTCGTGGCCGCGCTGCGCGCCACCGGCCTGCCCGCCAAGGTCGACGGGCGCCCGATCCTGGGGGCGCTGCGCCGCCTGGGCCAGGCGCCCTTCGCCGCGCCGTCGCCGGCCGGCTGGCCCGACACCGCCGACGACTGGGTGGCGCCCGAGGCGATGGTCCGGCGTGTCGAATGGGCGAGCGCGCTGGCCCAGCGGCTGCCGGGCGACCACGCGCCGATGACCCTGTTCGAGCAGACCATCGGCCCCGCCGCCAGCGCCGAGACGCGCCAGGCGGTGGAGCGCGCGCCCAGCGCGCGCGACGGCCTGGCCCTGGTCTTCGCCGCGCCCGAGTTCCAGCGGAGGTGAGGGGACGCATGGTGAATTGCTTTGATCGTCATGCCCGCGCCGGGAAGCCAATTTTGAGTCCCCCCTCCCCTTGCGGGAGGGGGATAGGGGGAGGGGGCCATGCGCGCCATCGTCGCGCGTCGATTCACCTCGCCCTCGGAAACCACCAAGACACCAAGGCACCACGAAGGAATTTTGAACCACGACGGCACCACGGA
>JADZDN010000004.1 GCA_020851015.1 Alphaproteobacteria bacterium
ACGGCATGTTCCGCATCATCCGCGACAGCGAGATCGAGGTGGCCGAGGAGGCCGAGGACCTGACGCGCACCTTCGAGACGGCGCTGAAGCGCCGCCGCCGCGGCCAGGTGATCCGCCTGTCGGTCGACGCGCGCGCGCCCGAGGCCCTGCGCCAGTTCCTGACCGAGAAGTTCCGCGTCGCCGCCGGCGAGGTGATCTCGCTCGACGGGCTGCTGGGGCTGGCGGATACCAGGCAGCTCATCGTCGACGAGCGCCCGGACCTGAAGTTCACGCCCTTCAACGCGCGCTTCCCCGAGCGCATCCGCGATTTCGGCGGCGACTGCTTCGCCGCGATCCGCCAGAAGGACATCATCGTCCACCACCCCTACGAAAGCTTCGATGTCGTGGTGCAGTTCGTGCGCCAGGCGGCGCGCGACGCCGCGGTGGTGGCGATCAAGCAGACGCTCTACCGCACGTCCGAGGATTCGCCGATCGTGCGCGCGCTGATCGAGGCCGCGGAGGCCGGCAAGACCGTGACGGCGCTGGTCGAATTGAAGGCGCGGTTCGACGAGGAGGCGAATATCCGCTGGGCGCGCGACATGGAGCGCGCGGGCATCCAGGTGGTGTTCGGCTTCATCGAGCTGAAGACGCATGCCAAGATCTCGCTGGTGGCGCGGCGCGAGGAGGATGGGCTCAGGTCCTACGTGCATTTCGGCACCGGCAACTACCATCCCGACACCGCCAAGATCTACACCGACCTGTCGTTCTTCACCTGCGATCCCGACCTCTGCCAGGACGCGGCCAAGATCTTCAATTTCATGACCGGCTACGCGGCGCCGACCGGGCTGAAGCGGATCGCGGTTTCGCCGGTGGCGCTGCGGCCAACGCTGCTCAAGCTGATCGACGAGGAGATCGCCCACGCCCAGGCCGGCCGGCGCGCGCAGATCTGGGCCAAGATGAACTCGCTTGTGGACGCCGAGGTGGTCGACGCGCTCTATCGCGCATCGCAGGCCGGCGTCTCGATCGACCTGATCGTGCGCGGCATCTGCTGCCTCAGGCCGGGCGTGCCGGGCCTGTCCGAGAACATCCGCGTCAAGAGCATCGTCGGCCGCTTCCTCGAGCACACGCGCATCGTGTGCTTCGGTGCCGGCGACAAGTTGCCCTCGCGCAAGGCCAAGGTGTTCATCTCGTCGGCGGACTGGATGCCGCGCAACCTCAGCCGCCGCGTCGAGGTGCTGGTGCCGATCACCAATCCAACCGTCCACCAGCAGGTCCTGGAGCAGGTGATGATCGCCAACCTGAACGACGAGGCGCAGAGCTGGACGCTTGACGCCGACGGCGCCTACACGCGGGTCGCCTGCGGGCCGGACGCCTTCAGCGCCCACCGGTATTTCATGACCAACCCCAGCCTCTCGGGCCGTGGCAGCGCGCTCAAGCGCTCGGCCGCCGCGCCGACGCTGGTGCTGCGCAAAGGCTAGGGGCGCCGATGACGACGCGGGTGGCCCAGCGGCCGGCGGAGATGCAGGGCGAGCGCGAGCGGCCGGGCCTGCTGCCGGGCCAGCGCGCCGGGGGCGAGAGCAAGATCGGCGTGATCGACATCGGATCGAACTCGATCCGCCTGGTCGTGTTCGACCGGCTGGCGCGGGTGCCGATCCCGCTCTTCAACGAGAAGGTCATGTGCGGCCTGGGCCGCGGCATCGAGGAGACCGGCCGGCTGGATGGCCAGGCGATCGAGCGCGCGATGGCGAATCTCCGGCGCTTCATGGCGATCGCCAACGCGATGAAGGTGGGCCGGCTGGAGGCGCTGGCGACCGCCGCGGTGCGCGACGCCAAGAACGGCGCCGAGTTCGCGGCCGAGGTGGGGCGCGCCTGCGGCATCAAGCCGCGCATCCTCGACGGCGCCGAGGAGGCGCGGCTGTCCGCCCTGGGCGTGCTGGCGGCGGAGCCGGCGGCCGACGGGGTGATGGGCGACTTGGGCGGCGGCAGCCTGGAACTGGTCGAGCTGAAGCAGGGCGGGATCGGCCGCCACATCACGCTGCCGCTGGGCCCGTTGCGCGTCATGCCGGGCGCCAAGGACAGCCGCCGCCGCATGAAGGAGACCATCGAGCGCCGCCTCGACGAGGTGCCGTGGCTGAAGGAGCTCGAAGGCCGCGATTTCCACCCGGTCGGGGGCGCATGGCGGGCGCTGGCGCGCGTGCACATGGAGCAGACCGGCCATCCGCTGCACGTCATCCACAACTACGAGCTGCAGTGGGACGAAGCCGAGGAATTCCTGCAGCTGGTGTCGCGGCTCAGTCCCAACTCGCTCAGCAAGATGTACGGCGTCTCGCGGCGGCGGCACGAGACGCTGCCCTATGCGGCGCTGCTGATGATCCAGCTCGCGCGGCAGATGAAGCCCAGGCGGATCGTCTTCTCGGCCTATGGGCTGCGCGAGGGCTGGATGTTCGACGCGCTGCCCATCGCCGAGCGCCAGCGCGATCCCCTGATCGCCGCCGCCAGCGACCACGCGCGCGAAGGCGGGCGCTTCGGCGAGGACGGATCGATCATGGCCGAGTGGATGGCCGATCTGTTCGCCGACGAGGCGCCGGCGCTGAAGCGCCTGCGGCACGCCGCCTGCCTGTTCGCCGATATCGGCTGGCTCGACCATCCCGACTATCGCGCCGAGCACGGGTTCAACCGGGTCCTGCGGATGCCGATCGTCGGCATCGACCATCCCGGCCGCGCCTACCTGGCGGTGGCGGTCTATGCGCGCTATGGCGGCGACCGCGATTCGCCGCTGATGGCGCTGGCGCGCAAGCTCCTGTCCAAGGACGCGTTGGCGCAGGCCTGGCGCGCCGGCCTTGCCATGCGTTTCGGCCTGACGCTGACCGGCGGCATGCCGGGCCTTCTCAACCAGACCATTCTCGTGCGCAAGGAAAAGAGCTTGGTGCTGCTGCCGGCCGACGCCGCTGCCGAGGCGATGATCGACGGGCTGATGGGCGAGATGTCGCAGCGCCGGATGGATACGCTGAGCCAGTTCCTGAAAGAAAACGAGGTCTGACGCCCGCCGCTTACTTGCCGCCGGCGGGAATCTCCCGCAGTTCGGGACGCGCCAGCATCCCCGCCTCGCCGCCCTGCGAGGGTGCGTCGAGGCGGATCAAGCGGACCTGCGCGCCCTCGGCGGCCAGGGCGAGGCGCCCGTGCTTGAGCGCCAGCGCATCCTCGCCGAATACTTCGCGCCGCCAGCCTTTCAGCGCCGCGACGTCGGCCTGGTCGTCGGCGGCGATCAGCTCGAGGTCGTCGGTCGTCGCGACCAGGCGCTGCGCCACATCGTTGAGCTCGCTCTTGGTCTTTAGCAACACGCGCAGCAGGTCCACCAGCGGCCCCAGCCCCTGCGGTATTTCCGGCCGCGGCGGCAGCTTGGGCCAGGTGGCGGGGTCGCTCGCCACGCCGCGCTGCACGGCGGCCAGGATGTCGGCGCCCAGCTTGCCCTCGGCCACGCCGCGGCCGATGCCGCGTCCGCGGGCAAGATCGTCGATCGTCGCCGGTGGGTGGGCCGCGATGTCGAGCAGGCTGTCGTCGCGCAGGATGCGGCTGCGCGGGATGTCGCGACGCTGCGCCTCGCGCTCGCGCCACCCCGCCAGCTCGCGCAGCACCGCCAGGAAGCGCGGGTTGCCGCCGCGCACCTTGATGCGCTGCCAGGCGATCTCGGGATCGGTGCGGTAGATGTCGGGATCGGTCAGCGTGCCCAGCTCGTCTTCCAGCCAGTGCGCGCGGTCGTTCTGCTGCAGGCGCTTGCGCAGCCGCTCGTAGACCTTGCGCAGGTGCACCACGTCGCTGAGCGCGTAGTCGATCTGGCGCTGGCTCAAGGGTCGGTGCTGCCAGTCGGTGTAGCGCGAGGACTTGTCGATCTTGGCGCCGGCCAGCTTCGCGACCAGCGTGTCGTAGGCGACCGAATCGCCGAAGCCGCAGACCATGGCCGCGACCTGGGTGTCGAACACCGGCGCCGGCACGCCGCCGGCCTGGCGCACGAAAATCTCGATGTCCTGGCGCGCGGCGTGGAAGACCTTGAGCGTCGGGCCCTCGACCATCATCCGCCACAAGGGGCCGAGGTCGATCCCCGGCGCCATGGCGTCGACCGCGACGGCTTCGTCCGGCCCGGCCACCTGCACCAGGCACAGCTTGGGCCACTAGGTCTTGTCGCGCATGAACTCGGTGTCGACGGCGACGTATTCCGCGCCTTCCTGGCGCCGGCAGAACGCGGCGAGGGTTTCGCTGTCGACGATCAGGGTCATGAATCCAATTCTCATACACGGGAATGCCGGCGAAACCTAGCGCGGATACCGGTTTTTCGTTCCCGAAACTTGACAAACCGCCCCTGATGTTGCCCTCTCCGGCGCCGTCAAAGAGGGCAGAAATGCACGCCTACCGCACGCATACCTGCGGCCAGCTTCGGGCCGAGCACACCGGCCGGGCCGTCCGCCTGTCGGGCTGGATCCACCGCAAGCGCGATCACGGGCACCTGCTGTTCGTCGACCTGCGCGACCATTACGGACTGACCCAGGTCGTCGTCGACACGTCGAACCCGGTCTTCAAGCAGATGGAGCATCTGCGCCTGGAATCGGTGGTGACCGTGACTGGCGAGGTGGTGCGGCGCGCGCCCGAGACGGTCAACGCGAAGCTGCCCACCGGCGAGGTCGAGATCCGCGCGCGCGAGTTCGTGCTGCAGTCCGAGGCCAAGGAACTGCCGCTGCCGGTGTCGGTGGAGGCCGACTATCCCGAGGACATCCGGCTGCGCTACCGCTTCCTCGACCTGCGCCGCGACAAGCTGCACCGCAACCTGATGCTGCGCGCGGCGGTGATCGCCAGCATCCGCCGGCGGATGATCGAGCAGGGCTTCACCGAGTTCCAGACGCCGATCCTGACCGCGTCCAGCCCCGAGGGCGCGCGCGACTACCTGGTGCCGTCGCGCATCCATCCCGGCAAGTTCTACGCGCTGCCGCAGGCGCCGCAGATGTTCAAGCAGCTGCTGATGATGGCGGGCTTCGACCGCTACTTCCAGATCGCGCCCTGCTTCCGCGACGAGGACGGCCGCGCCGACCGTTCGCCCGGCGAGTTCTACCAGCTCGATTTCGAGATGTCGTTCGTCACGCAGGAGGACGTGTTCGCCGCCCTGGAGCCCGTGCTGCACGGCGTGTTCGAGGAGTTCGGCCAGGGCCGTACCGTCACGCCGGCGCCGTTCCCGCGCATCGCCTTCGACGAGGCGATGATGAAATACGGCAGCGACAAGCCCGACCTGCGCAATCCGCTGGTGATCGTCGACGTGACCGAGGCGTTCCGCGGCTCGGGCTTCGGGCTGTTCGCGAAGTCGATCGAGACGGGGGCGGTGGTGCGCGCGATCAAGGCGCCGGGCGCCGGGCCGAAGCCGCGCAGCTTCTTCGACAAGCTCAACGAATGGGCGCGCGCGGAAGGCGCGGGCGGCCTGGGCTACGTGCAGTTCGAAGCCGACGGCGCCAAAGGTCCGATTGCCAAGAACCTCGATGCGCCGCGCGTGGAGCGGATCAAGAGCGAGACCGGCGCCGCCGCGGGCGACGCGGTGTTCTTCGTCTGCGCCAAGCCGGCCGACGCCGCGATCTTCGCCGGCAAGGTGCGCGCCCGGCTGTGCGGCGAGCTCGACCTGCTCGAGAAGAACGCGTTCCGCCTGTGCTGGATCGTCGACTTCCCGATGTTCGAGTTCAATCCCGACACCAAGAAGATCGAGTTCTCGCACAACCCGTTCTCGATGCCGCAGGGCGGGCTCGAGGCGCTGAGCACCAAGGACCCGCTGACGATCAAGGCCTTCCAGTACGACATCGTCTGCAATGGCGTGGAACTGTCGTCGGGCGCGATCCGCAACCACCTGCCCGAGGTGATGGTGAAGGCGTTCGAGATCTGCGGCTACACGCGCAAGGACGTCGAGGAACGCTTCGCCGGGCTGTTCAACGCGTTCC
>JADZDN010000005.1 GCA_020851015.1 Alphaproteobacteria bacterium
CGACAAGGCGGGGCCGCTGGTGGCGGTGCGCGACCTGACCAAGCGCTTCACCATAAGGCGCGCGGGCCTGTTCGCCGGCGGCCAAGGGACGGCCCAGGTGACCGCGGTCGACGGCGTCAGCTTCGACATCCATCGCGGGGAATGCCTGGGCCTGGTCGGCGAGAGCGGCTGCGGCAAGACCACGGTCAGCAAGATGATCATGCGCGCGCTGACCCCCGACGAGGGCACCATCACCTTCAACGACCGCGGCCGGCGGATCGACTGGCTGGCGCTCGGCGAGCGCGAGCTGATCCCCTACCGCAAGCGCATCCAGTTCATCTTCCAGGATCCGTTCGGATCGCTGAACCCGCGCATGCCGGTGTTCGACATCATCAGCGAGCCCTTGGTGATCCACGACGTGGGCGACGCCGACTCGCGCGCCGAGACGGTGAAGGAGCTGATGCGACTGGTCGGTCTCGACGTCCGGCACCTGAAGCGCTACCCGCACAGCTTCTCCGGCGGGCAGCGCCAGCGCATCGGCATCGCCCGCGCGCTGGCGCTGCGGCCCGACCTCCTGATCTGCGACGAGCCGGTCTCGGCGCTGGACGTGTCGATCCAGGCGCAGATTCTGAACCTGCTGAAGGACCTGCAGAAGGAGCTGGGGCTCACCTACCTGTTCATCTCGCACAACCTGGCGGTGGTGGACTACATCGCCGACCGCATCGCGGTGATGTGCCGCGGCCGGCTGGTCGAGGTGGCGGGCCGCGCCGAGCTGTTCAAGAACCCGACCCACCCCTACACGCAGGCATTGCTGGCGGCGGTGCCCGACCCGGACCCGGCACGCCGGCTCGACCTGTCGGCGCTGATGGAAGGCAAGGCGTCCGAGCCCGCGCTGTGGCCCGAGCCCTTCACCGACGACGGCGCCACGCGCCGGCCGCAGCTGATCGATATGGGCGACGGGCACTACGTGCGCGCGCACGGCCTGCCGGAAAAGCGGAAGGTGGCATGAGGATGATCGCGAAGAACCGGCTTCTGGCCGCGTTCGCGGCGCTGCAGCTCGGCCTTTTGGCGGATGCCCTGCCGGCCGGCGCGGAAAGCTACAGCGAGGCGCCGATGCTGACCGAGCAGGTCAAGCAGGGAAAGCTGCCGCCGCTGGCGCAGCGCCTGCCGGCCGTGCCGCTGGTCGAGCGCATGGACGAGCCCTGGCGCAAGCCGGGCAAGTACGGCGGCGAGCTGCGCATGCTGATGGCCGGCGCGCGCGACGTGCGCATGATGGTGGTCTACGGCTATGCGCGTCTGGTCGGCTACAACGACAAGTACGAGATCGTGCCGGACATCCTGGAGAAGGTGGATGTCGATCGGGACCGCGTCTTCACCCTGCACATCCGCAAGGGCCACAAGTGGTCCGACGGCCATCCCTTCACTTCCGAGGATTTCCGCTACTTCTGGGACGACGTCGCCAACAACACCAAGCTGACGCCGACCGGCGTGCCGTCGCATCTTCTGGTAGGAACCGAGAAGCCGAAGTTCGAGGTCGTCGACGAGCTGACCGTGCGCTACAGCTGGTCGCAGCCCAACCCGACCTTCCTGCCCTACCTGGCCGCGACCTATCCGATCTACATCTACCGGCCGGCGCACTACCTGAAGCAGTTCCACGAGAAATACGCCGACGCCGACAAGCTGCAGAAGCTGGCGCGCGAGCACGGCCAGCGCAACTGGGCGGCGCTGCACAATCTCCTCGACAACCAGTACCGCAACGACAATCCGGACCTGCCGCAGCTCGATCCCTGGATCAACACGACGCGCGCGCCGTCCGACCGTTTCGTGTTCGTGCGCAATCCCTTCTATCACCGCGTCGATGTCGAGGGCCGCCAGCTTCCCTATGTCGACCGGGTGATGATGAACATCGCCGACGGCAAGATCATCCCGGCCAAGACCGGATCGGGCGAGGTCGACCTGCAGGCGCGCAACCTGCGCTTCGACAACTACACCTTCCTGCGCAGCGCGCAGAAGCAGTACGGCTTCGAGACGCGGCTGTGGCGCACCGGCATCGGCTCGCAGGTCGCGCTGTATCCGAACCTCAACGCCAAGGACCCGGTCTGGCGCGAGCTGAACCGCGACGTGCGCTATCGCCGCGCGCTGTCGCTGGCGATCAACCGGCACGAGATCAACCAGGTGATCTACTACGGCCTGGCGCTGGAGGCGCAGAACACCGTCCTTCCGGAAAGCCCGCTCTACCGCAAGGAATACGCCGAGGCTTGGACCAGGTTCGACCTCAAGGAGGCCAACCGGCTGCTCGACGAGATCGGCCTCAGCAAGCGCGACGACCGCGGCTTCCGGCTGCTGCCGGACGGGCGCGTGCTCGAGGTGATCGTCGAGACCGCCGGCGAATCGACCGAGCAGGTCGACGTGCTGGAGCTGATCCGCGACAGCTGGGCGCAGGTGGGCATCAAGCTGTTCACCAAGCCCTCGCAGCGCGAGGTTTTCCGCAACCGCATCTTCTCAGGCGACGCGATGATGGTGGTGTCGACCGGGCTCGACAACGGCATTCCCACCCCGGACATGACGCCCGACGAGGTGACGCCGGTCGGCCAGCAGCAGTATCAATGGCCGAAATGGGGCCAGTTCAACGAGACCAAGGGCAAGGCCGGCGAGCCGCCCGACCTGGAGCCGGCGCGCGCGCTGCTGCGGCTGCACGAGGAATGGCGGCTGGCGCCCAGCCGCGCGGCGCGCGAGAAGATCTGGCACAGCATCCTGGCGATCGGGGCCGAGCAGGTCTATACGGTCGGGGTGATCGCCGGCGTGCTGCAGCCCGTCGTGGTCTCGAACCGGCTGAGGAACCTGCCGGAAAAGGGCATGTACAACTGGGAGCCCGGCGCGCATCTCGGCATCTACCGCGTGGACGGATTGTGGTTCGACGGGCAGCCGCCCAAGACCGCCGCCGCCCCCGCCCCGGTAAAGACGGCGACGAAGTGATGGGGGATGCCATTTCAGGGGAGTCCGTCATGGCCGCGCTCGTCGCGGCCATCCACGTCGGCCATCGTACCGACAGCCGATCGGTGGTATTCGTGAAGCCCCACGCCGCGCCGCGCCGCCGCCGCGACGTGGATGCCCGGGACAAGCCCGGGCATGACGACCTTTCTTAGGCTGGAATCGCCCGCGCCATGCTCGGCTACCTCGTCCATCGCCTGCTGATCATGATCCCGACGCTGCTGGCCATCAGCGCGCTGACGTTCATTATCATCCAGCTTCCGCCGGGCGACTACCTGGAGACCTATATCGCCGAGCTGGAGAGCCAGGGCGAGAACATCGACGCCGAGAAGATCCAGCAGATCCGCGAGCAGTACGGGCTCGATCAGCCGATGATCGTGCAGTACCTCTACTGGCTGGGCGGGCTGCTCAAGGGCGACATGGGATTCTCGTTCGAATACAGCCTGCCCGTATCCCAGATCGTCGGCGACCGGCTGCTGCTGACCTTCATCGTCACGCTGGCGACCGTGCTGTTCACCTACATCGTGGCGTTCCCGATCGGCGTCTATTCCGCCACCCGCCAGTATAGCTGGGGCGACTACGGCCTGACCTTCCTGGGCTTCCTCGGCCTGGCAACGCCCAACTTCCTCTTGGCCCTGGTGCTGCTCTACGCGTTCAACCGCTATTTCGGCATCTCGATCGGCGGGTTGATGGAGCCGGAGTATGTCGACCAGCCCTGGTCGTGGGCCAAGATGCTGTCGGTGATGCAACACCTGATGGTGCCGGTGCTGGTGATCGGCACGGCGGGCACGGCCGGCATGATCCGGCGCTTGCGCGCGAACCTTTTGGACGAGCTGCAGAAGCAATACGTCGTGACCGGCCGCGCCAAGGGCCTGCCGCCGGTGAAGCTGCTGCTGAAATACCCGCTGCGCATGTCGCTGAACCCGTTCATCTCGGACATCGGCGACCTGCTGCCCGAGCTCGTCTCCGGCTCGGTGATCGTGTCGGTGGTGATGTCGCTGCCCACCACCGGGCCGATGCTGCTGTCGGCCTTGCGGTCCCAGGACATGTACCTGGCCGGCTCGTTCCTGATGTTCCTGGCCTTGCTGACCGTGGTCGGCATGTTCATTTCCGACCTGGCCCTGGCCGCGCTCGACCCGCGCATCCGCCTGCACGGGGGGGCGACGAAGTGACCGCCTCGGCCGATCCGCGCGAGCGCCTGCCGCATTACGTCTCCACCGCGCCGTTCGACCCCTACTCGGTCGAGCGGATGACGGCGGAGCAGGAGCGCTACTACCTCGCCTCGCAGTGGAAGATGATGTGGTGGAAGCTGAAGCGCCACCGCCTGGCCGTCGTCTCGGGCGTCATCCTGCTGGCGATGTACGCGTCGATCCTGTTCAGCGAGATCATCGCGCCCTACAACCTGCATGCGCGCTTCACCGACTACATCTACGCCCCGCCCCAACGCGTGCACCTGTTCCACGACGGCAGCTTCGTCGGGCCGTTCGTCTATGGCTTCCACTACTCGCTGGACATGGACAACCTGGCGCGGATCTACACGCCGCGCGACGGCAAGACCGTGCCGCCCGACCAGACCCAGGCGCCGCCGGCCGAGATCCAGAAGCTGCGCTTCTTCTGTCGCGGCGATCCCTACGAGTACATGGGCCTGATTCCCGGCAGCTTCCACCTGGTCTGCCCGGCCGAGAAGGGCACGATGTTCCTGTTCGGCACCGACCGGCTGGGGCGCGACATGTTCTCGCGCATCGTGATCGGCACGCGCATCTCGCTGACGGTCGGGCTGATCGGCGTCTCCATCAGCTTCCTGCTCGGCATCATCATCGGCGGCTTCGCGGGGTATTACGGCGGCTGGGTCGACATCATCGTCCAGCGCGTGATCGAGGTGCTGCGCTCGCTGCCCGAACTGCCGCTGTGGCTGGCGCTGTCGGCCGCGCTGCCCGTCAACTGGAGCCCGATCCTGATCTATTTCGGGATCACCATCATCCTGGGGCTTCTGGACTGGACCGGCTTGGCCCG
>JADZDN010000006.1 GCA_020851015.1 Alphaproteobacteria bacterium
CCGTTGCCGCCGTCCAGCTTGTCGGCGCCCGGCCCGCCGTTCAGCACGTCGTCGCCGTCCTCGCCGAACAGCGTGTCCTTGCCCTCCTGCCCGACCAGCACGTCGTTGCCGCCGGCGCCGGCCAACTGGTCGTCGCCCGTCAGCCCGACCAGGAAGTTGGCGCGGTCGTCGCCGTAGAGGTAGTCGGCGAACCAGGAGCCGACCAGGTTCTCGATCCTATGGTAGGTGTCGCCCTCGGCATCGCCATAGGTGCCGTGGCCGGTCGCGAGGTTGGCGTCGACGCCGTAGGACGAGCCGAAATAGGCGGCCCAGTCGTTGCCGCTGCCGCCATCCAGCTTGTCGGCGCCCCAGCCGCCTTCCAGCGTGTCGTCGCCGCTGTTGCCGCGCAGCCGGTCGTCGCCGGCCAGCCCGCGGAGGAAATCATCCCCGGCCCTGCCGCGGATCAGGTCGCCGAATCCCGTGCCGTCGAGATTGTCGTTGCCGGGCGTGCCGTTGATGACGGCCATCGTAAGGGCTCCTCCTACCTGTCGAAGCCATGCGCGCGACGGGGACGCGCCTCTTGAGCACGTCGGCTGTTCACGGGCCGCTGCGCGGACCCCAGGAATGCCCAAGAGATATTCACGTATTGATTAAAAGGCAATTTAAATCTGGGGCAAATTTGCCAGATTCATCAAGCATTAAGGTTAAGCTTCACCGACCGGCGTCACAAAGGCCGGCGCGCGTCACTCCACCGCCTGGCGCAGCGCCGCCGCGCCGGCCAGCGGGCAGAGCGGCAGGGCCGCGGCCAGCAGGGCACCCAGCAGCAGCAGGTGCGGGCGGGCGCCGGCGCCCGACAAGGCCGCCTCGACCGCGGTCGCGCCGAAGATCAGCGCCGGAACGTAAAGCGGCAGTACCAGCAGCGCGATCAGCACCCCGCCCCGCCGCGCGCCGAGGGTCAGCGCCGCGCCGACGCCGCCGACCAGGCTGAGGATCGGCGTGCCAAGGAGCATCGCGCCAATAAGGGTCGCGAACCCCTCGGCGGGAAGCTGCAGCAGGACGGCGAGAAGGGGGGCGGCGACCACCAGCGGCAATCCGGCGACGAGCCAGTGCGCCAGCGCCTTGGCCAGCACCACCAGCGCGAGGGGCACCGGCGACAGCACGATCAGCTCGAGCGAACCGTCCTCGTGGTCGGCGAGGAACATGCGGTCGAGCGACAGCAACGCGGCCAACAGCGCCATCACCCACAGCACGCCCGGCGCGCTGCGCGCCAGGATGTTGGCCTCGGGCCCGACGCCGAAGGGGACCAGCGCGACCGCCAGCACGAAGAACAGCACGGCCATGGCGGCGTCCGCGCCCTGGCGCAGCGCCAGGCGCAGGTCGCGCGCGACGATGGCGCGAAACGCCTTCACGCCGCGTCTTCCGCCACGCGGCCGAGGTCCAGCCCCCGCGCGCCGGGCAGTTCGAGCGCCGCGTGGGTGCTGAGGACGACGATCCCGCCGGCGCCGCGGTGAACGGCGATCGCGTCCTCCAGCGCCGCGATCGACGGGCGGTCGAGCCCGGTCGACGGTTCGTCAAGCAGCCAGAGCGCTCGCGGCACCGCGACGATGCGGGCCAGGGCGAGCCGGCGGCGCTGGCCGGCCGACAGGTAGCGCGCGGGCAGATCGGCGAGATGAAGCAGGTCGAACCGGTCGAGCGCCGCGTTGCGCGCAGTGGCGTCCGCGGCGGCGAAGTCGAGCCAGAAATCGAGGTTCTCGGCCACGCTCAAGGCCGGCTTCACCGCGTCCTGGTGGCCCAGATAGGCGAGCCGCGCCCGATGCGCTTCGGGATCGTCGGCGACCGCGGCGTCCTGCCAGCGGAGCGTCCCGGCCGCCGGCGGCATCAGCCCGGCCATCAGCCGCAGCAGGCTGGACTTGCCGCTGCCGTTCGGTCCGGTCAGCGCGAGCGCGTCGCCCGCGCCCAGCGCGAAATCGATGTCCGCGAACACGTCGCGCCCGCCGCGGCGGCAGCCGAGCGCGCTGCCGGCGAACAGCGCGAGGGTTGGATCGGGCGGGACGGAAGCGATCATGCGTGGCGGGTCGGTCGGCCAGGGGATTTGTCGGAGGGACGTTCCGAAAGCGCTGCGGATGGCGGTGCATGATACAGCCAAGTGGCCGGGCTTGCGGACCGGAGAAAAAGAAACGGCCGCTCGGGGGGGACCGAGCGGCCGCCGATCACAGCCTTATTCGGCTGCTCGAAAGGCCGCGGGGGGATGCGGCCTCTCACTAGAGGGGAGGTCTAGAGTGCTCAGTACAGCGGCGAAGTATGGTCGGCGTATGCCGGATTTAAGGCATTTCTGTGATTTTGCCCGGCCGGTCGAAATGGCGGATTTCCGCCGTCGCCAAGGGGAAATCCGGCTACTCGGCCGCCGCGCGCTCAATGGCGTCGGCCAGCACCTGGGCCAGGCAGGCATAGGACCTGTCGTTCATGTGGAAATGATCGCCCGCCAGCATGGTGTCGAAGCTGAAGCGCCCGTTCTCTACCCAGGCGCGCATGACGGCCAGGCGATGGAACACCGCCACGCCGGCATCGCGGGAGAGATGGTCGAACAGCTCGCGATAGGGCACCACCCCCGCCGCGGCGATGCGCGGCGTGTATTGCGGGGTCAGCACCATCACGTCGATGCCTGCTTCCCGCAGCCGCGCGATGCCGTCGCGCAGGGTCTTGCCGAACGCCTCGGCCGCGATGCCGCGCAGCGCGTCGTTGGTGCCGGTCTGCCAGATCACCAGGTCGGGGCGCTGGTCGATCACGTCGCGCTCGAGCCGCGCTGCCATGTCGGTGACCAGCTCGCCGCCGATCCCCTTGTTCAGGACGCGGATCGTGCTCATCGGATAGCGGCGCGACAGCTCGATCTGGAGCTGGTTGGGATAGGCGCGATCCGGGCTGCTGGCGCCGATGCCCTCGGTCGAGGACGATCCGATCGCGACGATGCGCAGGGATTCCTCGTTCTTGAGGCGCATCAGCGCGCGCGGCGGAATCCCGTCCAGGCGCGCGACCCGGCTGGGACAGGCGCAGCCCCGGCCGCCCAGCATCGGCTCGCGCGGACGCTCGACGCTGAGCGCCGCCGTGACCTGCGCCGCGGCGCGGTCGGCCGCGCCCAGGCACCAGGCGATGCCCGCCAGCAGAAGCAGTGCGCTGAATTTCGATAGATTCGGCAGACGAGGGCCTCGCGGTTTCACCCTTCGCGGCCATCCGACGGCATGGCTGTTCAGGTATTGCGAGGGTACCGGGATATTCTTAAAGACCCGTGCGGGAGTCACGTTAATTTTTGTCTCACCGGACGCCCAGCGGCCGAATCGGGCGGGGACCGGCCGAACGCCCTCGGCTATCATGGGTCAAGCGCCGCCGTGATTTCCCGGCGGCTTGCGGCAGGCTCCATGACGGCATCGCCAACAACGCCATCGCCGGTCCAGCGCGACCTGAGGCTGGATTTCTTTCGCGGCGCCGCGCTGATCTTCATCTTCATCGACCATATCCCGGGCAACAAGCTGGCCTATGTAACCCTGGGAAGCTGGAACTACTGCGATGCCGCCGAGATGTTCGTCTTCATCTCGGGCTACACGGCGGCGCTGGTGTTCGGCGGCGTGCTGTTGCGCGCCGGGCCGGTGCTGGCGGGCTTGCGCATCCTGACGCGCTGCTGGGTGCTCTATGTCGCCCATGTGTTCATGTTCGTCGCCTTCATGGCCCAGGTCTCGCTGACCGCCGAGCGGTTGATGAACCCGATGTTCCTGGAAGAAACGCGGGTCGACGAGTTCCTGAAGACGCCCCACCTGGCCGTCGCGCATACCCTGACCCTGACCTTCCAGCCCGCCTTCATGGACATCCTGCCGCTCTACATCGCCTTGATGCTGGGGCTGATCCCGGCCTTGCCGCTGATCGCCCGTTGGCCCTGGGCGACGCTGGGGCTGTCCTTCGGCCTTTGGCTGGCGACCCATATCTTCGCGCTCAACCTCGGCACCTATCCCGATGGGACCTGGTTCTTCAGTCCGATGGGCTGGCAATTCCTGTTCGTGATCGGGGCGTGCCTGGGATTTCCGCGCCCGCAACCCTGGCGGCCCTGGCTCGACTGGCGTCCGCTGCCCTGGCTGTGCGCGGCCGTCCTGGCGCTCTGCGCCGGGGCCAAGCTGTTCCTGTGGGAGCAGTACACCTACAATTTCGAATGGTCCTGGCTCAGCCGGGCGCTCTATTGGGGACCGGGCGGCAGCAAGACCGCCCTCGGACTTTACCGCCTCGTTAACTTTCTCGCCCTAGCCTACCTGGCCGCCCACCTGGTCAAGCCCGACGCCGCGTGGCTGCGCGCGGCGGCGGCCAAGCCGGTGATCTGGATGGGCGAGAACTCGCTTTACATTTTCTGCCTGGGTATCTTCCTGTCGTATTTGGGCCATCTGGTGCTGGTCGAATACAGTTCCCGCTCGATTGTCCATATCGCCGTTTCGGCGATCGGCGTCGGGCTGATGGCGGGAGTGGCGGCGACGATGACCTGGGTGCGGCGCGCCGAACGGCCACGGCGGTCTGTTGGAGCCTCGAGAGCGGCGTGATGGGCAAGCGGATGCTCCGAATGGCCGTCCTGGCGCTGAGCCTGGTTGCCGCGCTGCCGGCGGCGGCGATGGAAATGATCGTACCCGAGAGCTGCCAGGTGCCGGCGTCCCTGCTGGACGACCTGGCGACGTTTCCGCAGGCCGCCCGCCGCGTGGCGACGGAGCGTCGGCTGGTGATCGTCGCGGTGGGCGCGTCGAGCACGGAGGGCGCCGGCGCGTCGAAGCCGGCGTCAGCCTGGCCCGCGCGGCTGGGCGACATCCTGTCCGGGCGTTTCCAGGGCGTGGAAGTTCAGGTGGTCA
The DNA here is from genome assembly GCA_020851015.1 of Alphaproteobacteria bacterium. The sequence goes on from JADZDN010000006.1 coordinate 4,854, forward strand.
ACCTGGGTCAGCGGCGCCAGACCGCGCGCATGGTGCTGGACCGGATGGCGCGCGACATCGCCCCGCTGCATCCCAGCCTGGTGATCTGGGAGAGCGGCACGGTCGAAGCCGCGCGCGCCGAAGATCCCGGCGAGTACGCCCATGTGCTGATGCGCGGGGCCGAGGCCGTGTCGGAATTGCCCGCGGACCTGATCGTGATGGACCCGCAATACGCCCGCGACACCGCGCGGGTCATCAACTTCCAGCCCTATGTCGATGCCGTGCACCAGGCGGCGTCGATGCCGGACGTAAATCTCTTTCCCCGCTACGAGATCATGCGCGCCTGGGCCGAGGACAATCGCCTGATGCCCCGAACGCGCGACGCCATGCTGAAAGGCAACGACGACATCTATGACTGCGTGGCGCAGCTGCTTGCCGACGTGATCGACCGCGGCCTGCGCGAGGCCGCCCACGCGCAGCGCCGATAGGGCCGCGGGCATGACGGCTGGCATTCCGGCGCCTCCGGCCCCATGTTTCCGGTCATGAGCACGCCCGAGAAGATCGACAACCCGCGCGCGATCGTCGACCGGCGCGCCTTGATGGGCGAGGCCGAGACGATCGCGAAACTGGCCGAGGATCGGCGCCGCCCGGCGCTGCTGGCGCGGTTCAAGAAGGCCCTGAAGCACGGCCAGGAGGAAATCCGCCGGCGCTTCGACGCGAACAATCTCGGCGGCGAAGTGATGCGCGCCTCGGCGCTGCTGGTCGACCAGATCGTGCGCGTGCTGTTCGACTTCGCGAGCCTGCGCGAATTTCCCGCGCCCAACCCCACCAAGGGCGAGCAGCTGTCGATCGTCGCGGTGGGCGGCTATGGCCGCGGCGAACTGGCGCCCAAGTCGGACGTCGACCTGCTGTTCCTGCTGCCCTACAAGCAGACCCCGCGCGGCGAGCAGATCGTGGAGTACATGCTCTACGTGCTGTGGGACCTGGGCCTGCAGGTGGGCCACGCCACCCGCTCGATCGACGAATGCCTGCGCCAGGCCAAGGGCGACATGACGATCCGCACGGGCCTGCTGGAATCGCGCTTCATCTGGGGCGACCAGGACCTCTATGGCGAGCTGCGTCAGAAATTCGACGCGAAGTTCCTCGTCGGCAATCGCGCCGACTTCGTGGAAGCGAAGTTGACGGAGCGCAACGAGCGTCACCAGCGCCTGGGCGATTCGCGCTACGTGCTGGAGCCGAACATCAAGGACGGCAAGGGCGGCCTGCGTGACCTGCACACGCTGAGCTGGCTGGCCAAGTATCTCTACAAGATCGGCGAGCCGGATGCCTTGGTCGCCCGCGGCGTGCTGTCGGCGGAGGAGGCGCGGACCTTCGTCAAGTCGCGCGAGTTCCTGTGGTGCCTGCGCTGCCACCTGCACTACCTGACGGAGCGGCCCGAGGAGCGCCTGACCTTCGACGTGCAGTCCGAGATCGCGCGGCGCATGGGCTACACCGACCATGCCGGCACCAAGCGGGTCGAGCGGCTGATGAAGCACTACTTCTTGGTGGCCAAGGACGTCGGCGACCTGACCCGCGTGTTCTGCGCGGCGATCGACGCCGAGATCAAGCGCGCGCCGCTGTCGGGGCTGCGCCGCATGGCGCCCTGGCGGCGCGACTTCGGCGATTTCGTCGTCGACCAGGGCCGGCTGGACGCCAAGCGCGACAACACCTTTCTGGCCGACCCGGTCAATTTCCTGCGGCTGTTCCAGGTGGCGCAGGCCAACGGCCTGGACCTGCATCCGCATGCGCTGCGGCTGGTCAGGCGCGACCTGCGCCTGGTCAACACGCGGCTGCGCCAGAGTCCCGAGGCGAACGCCCTCTTCCTCGACATGCTGACCAGCGCGCAGGATCCGGAATCGACGCTGCGGCGGATGAACGAAGCCGGCGTTCTGGGCCGCTTCCTGCCCGATTTCGGCCGCGTCGTCGCCCAGATGCAGTACGACATGTACCATGTGCACACGGTCGACGAGCACACGATCTATGCGATCGGAATCCTGCACCGCATCGAGAAGGGTCTGCTGAAGGGGGACCACCCGGTATCCAGCGAGGTGGTGCACAAGGTGCTGTCGCGCCGCGTGCTGTATCTTGCCGTGCTGCTGCACGACATCGCCAAGGGTCGTGGCGGCGATCACTCGGTGCTGGGCGAGCAGGTGGCGCTGGAACTTTGTCCGCGGCTTGGCCTCAGCGAGGAGGAGACCGCGACCGTGGCGTGGCTGGTGCGCTACCACCTGCTGATGAGCTATGCCGCGTTCAAGCGCGACATCGACGATCCCAAGACCGTGGCCGATTTCTGCGCGCTGGTGCAGAGCCCCGAGCGGCTGCGCCTTCTCTTGGTCCTGACCGTCGCCGATATCCGCGCGGTCGGCCCCAACGTGTGGAACAACTGGAAGGCCACGCTGCTGCGCGAGCTCTACTGGCGCGCCGAGGAAGCGCTGTCGGGCGGCCTTGCCGCCGCCGGCAAGGGGCTGAAGGCGCGCGCCGAGGCAAGGCTGGAAGAGCTGCGCGCCGAACTGAAGGACTGGACCGACGCGGAGTTCGCGCATCTCCGCGAACGCTCCGGCCCGGCCTACTGGCTGGCGTTCGACGCCGACACGCTGGCGCGGCACGCGCGCATGATCCGGCGCGCCGAGCGCGAGGGGGCGCCGCTGAGCGTCGACACCAAGGTCGACCGGCCGCGCGCGATCACCGAGGTCACGATCTTGACCGAGGACCATCCGGGCCTGTTCAGCCGCATCGCCGGCGCGCTGGCCTTGAGCGGCGCCAACATCGTCGAGGCGCGCATCTTCACCACCAACGACGGCATGGCGCTGGACACGTTCTCGGTGCAGAGCGCCGATGGCGGCGCCTTCGACCGCCCGGACAAGCTGGCGCGGCTCGCCACCCGCATCGAGCACAGCATTTCCGGCAAGCTGATGCCGCGCCAGGAACTGGCCAAGCCGCCGGCGATCCAGAGCCGCACGCGCGTCTTCAAGGTGCCGCCGCGCGTGCTGTTCGACAACAAGGCGAGCGCGACCCACACGGTCGTCGAGGTGAACGGCCGCGACCGGCCGGGTCTGCTCTACGACGTCACCCGCGCCCTGACGAACAGCAACCTGCAGATCTCCTCGGCCCGCATCTCGACCTATGGCGAAAGCGTGGTCGACGTCTTCTACGTCAAGGACATCTTCGGCATGAAGGTGATCGAGGAGCACAAGCTGGCGAAGATCCGCGAGCACCTGCTCGCGGCGCTGGGCGAGCCGGCCGGGGCGCAGCCCCCAGCGGCGGCGGAGGAGCCGCCGGCCCGCCGGCGCGCCGGGAACGCGCGCAGCCGCGCCGCGGCGGAATAGGCGACCGACCCGGTCTCGGTCTACCAGTTTCCGTCGGCGTCAGTTGTGATATCATGATGCAATCATGGAGGCTGCAATGGCCCAGGTTGTCATCAGGAATATCGACGATGCCGTCATCGAACGGCTCCGCAAGCGTGCGAAGGCCCAGCGCCAGTCGCTTGAACAGACTCTCCGCGACGCCCTGGCCGCTGCGGCAAAACCAACGCGCGTGGAATTGCTGCGTGAAATGGCGCGCATTCGAGCGATGACGCCGCCACGACCCAAGGGCGCTCCTTCGCTCGAGAAGCTGATCCGGGAAGGACGCGCCGGTCGGTGACTGTCGTCGTCGATGCCAGCGTCGGCGTTCGCTGGTTCATCAATATGCCGGGCACCGAGGCGGCGGCGGCTCTATTGCAGCAAGAAGAGACCTTGATCGCGCCAGACCTTGTCGTTGCCGAGTCATGCAATGTAGCGTGGAAGGCGGTTCGCGCCGGATTGATGACACCGAGACAGGCGGATGCGGTTGCAGAGCAGTTGCCCCTAGCGCTAGAAACGATCTTCGCGGGCATTGGGCTGGCGCGTCGCGCCGGAGAAATCGCGCGAAGTCTGGATCATCCAGTCTACGATTGCTTCTATCTGTCGCTTGCCGAGCAGGCTAACTGCGACATGCTCACGATGGACCGGCGGCTGTTGCGGCGGGTTGCTCGAACGCCCTGGGCGAACCGGGTGCACGTCTTGACCGATCTGCGGCGCTAGGACAACTGGGCATGGCGCTCCTGCGCGGCATCGCCACGATCGGCGCCAACACCATGGCCAGCCGCGTGCTGGGCTTCATCCGCGACGTGATGATGGCGGCACTGGTGGGCGCGGGCGGCATGGCCGATGCGTTCTTCGTCGCCTTCCAGTTCCCCAACCTGTTCCGCCGGCTGTTCGCCGAGGGCGCCTTCAACTCGGCCTTCGTGCCGCTGTTCGCCGGCACGCTGCAGGGACAGGGTCAGGACGCCGCGCGGGAATTCGCCGGGCGCGCGCTGTCGGTGCTGCTGGCGGTCGTGATCCCCTTCACCGTGCTGGTCGAGATCGCGATGCCCTGGCTGATGATGGGCTTCGCGCCGGGCTTCTCGTCTGATGCTGGTAAGTTCGCGCTGTCCGTGCAGTTAACCCGAATCTGCTTTCCCTACCTGCTGGTCATGGCGCTGGTGTCGATGCTGGGCGCGGTGGTGAACGCGATCGACCGCTTCGCCGTGGCCGCCGCGGCGCCGATCCTGCTCAACATCATCATGATCCTGGCGCTGCTGGGCCCCGTGCACTGGACCACCACGCCCGGCCACGCGCTGGCCTGGGCGGTGGCGCTGGCCGGGATCGCGCAGTTCCTGTGGCTGGCGCAGGACGCGGCGCGCGCCGGCATGCTGCCGCGCCTGCCCGCGCCGCGGCTGACGCCCGACATAAGGCGCCTGTTCGCGCTGATGCTGCCCGGCATCTTCGGCGCCAGCATGTTCCAGCTCAACCAGTGGCTCGGCACGGTGCTGGCCTCGCTGCTGCCCTCGGGCGCGATCTCGTACCTGTGGTACGCCGACCGGGTGAACCAGCTGCCGCTCAGCGTGGTGGGCGTGGCCGTCGGCGTCGCGCTGCTGCCGCTCTTGTCGCGGCAGCTGCGGGCGGGCGCGCTGGACGCGGCGCGCGCGAACCAGAACCGCGCGATCGAGTTCGCGCTGCTGCTGACCCTGCCCGCCGCCGCGGCGCTCCTGGTATCGGCCTGGCCGATCATCGCGGTCCTGTTCCAGCGCGGCGCCTTCGACTGGCAGGCGACCGACCGGACCGCCGCGACGCTGACCGCGTTCGCGACCGGCCTGCCAGCCTATGTGCTGATCAAGGCGCTGTCGCCCGGCTTCTTCGCGCGCGAGGACATGACCACGCCGGTGAAGATCGGCGTGGCGTCGATGGTCGTCAACATCGCCGTCGCGGCGGCGCTGATGATCCCGTTCCAGCAGATCGGCATCGCGGTGGCGACCTCGGCGTCGTCCTGGGTCAACGCGCTGGCGCTGGGCTGGGTGCTGTGGCGGCGCGGATTCCTCGCGCCCGACGAGCGGCTGAAGCAGCGCCTGGGACGCATCCTGGCCGCGACGCTGCTGATGGCCGCCGCCCTGGCGGCGACGCAGTGGGGATTGGGCGACCTGTTCCGCGCCTCGACCCCGCAGCGCGTGGCGGCGCTGGCCGTGCTGATCGGCACCGGCCTGGCGGTGTTCGGCGCGGCGTGCCTGGCGCTGGGGGCGGCGCGCCTTGGCGACCTGCGCGCCGCGCTCGGTCGCAAGACTTGACCGCAGGCGAGCCCAGCCGTCATAAAGCCAGCCCCTTCACCGACCCGATTCCACGCGAGGTTCGGCGCATGAGCCTGATCTTCTCCGGCATCCAGCCAACCGGAAACCTGCACCTGGGAAACTACCTGGGCGCGCTGCGCAATTTCGTGCGGCTGCAGGAGAGCTATGACTGCATCTTCTGCGTGGTCGACATGCACGCGATCACGCTGTGGCAGGATCCGGCCGAACTCGGCAAGTCGACGCGCGAGGTCGCCGCGGCCTTCCTGGCCGCCGGCATCGACGCCAAGAAGCACATCCTGTTCAACCAGAGCCAGGTGCGCGTCCACGCGCAGCTCGCCTGGATCTTCAACTGCGTGGCGCGCATCGGCTGGCTGAACCGCATGACGCAGTTCAAGGAGAAGGCCGGCAAGGACCGCGAGAACGCCTCGGTGGGCCTGTACGTCTATCCGGTGCTGATGGCGGCCGACATCCTGGCCTATCGCGCGACGCACGTGCCGGTGGGCGACGACCAGAAGCAGCACCTGGAGCTGGCGCGCGACATCGCGCAGAAGTTCAACAACGATTTCGGCCAGCCGTTCTTCCCGATCATCGAGCCGATCATCCAGGGCGAGGCGACGCGCGTGATGTCGCTGCGCGACGGCATGAAGAAGATGAGCAAGTCGGACCCGTCCGACTACAGCCGCATCAACATGACCGACAGCGCCGAGACGATCGCGCTGAAGATCCGCAAGGCCAAGACCGACCCGCACCCGCTGCCCGAGACCCTGGCGGAGCTGGAGAAGCGGCCGGAGGCCGACAACCTGGTCGGCATCTATGCCGCCCTCTCCGACAAGACGCGCGAGGACGTGCTGCGCGAGTTCGCCGGCGCGCAGTTCTCGGCCTTCAAGGGCGCGCTGTCGGACCTGGCGGTCGCCGTCCTGGGCCCGATCGGGGCCGAGATGCAGCGGCTGACGAAGGATCCCGGCCATGTCGACCGCGTGCTGCGCGACGGCGCCGAGCGCGCCACCGCGCTGGCCGAGCCGGTGCTGGCCGAGGTCGAGCGCATCGTCGGCTGGCTGAAGCCCTAGCCGTCCTCGGCCGGCGCGATCGTCGCGGCGAGGCCGCCGAGCGGCGAATCGCCGAGCTCCAGGCGCCATCCATAGGCATCGAGCACGTCCTGCACGATCGCCAGGCCAAGCCCCGCGTCGCCGCCGCGGCCGTCGAGGCGCCGGCCGCGCTCGAGGATGCGCGGCCGGTCGGCCACGGAAACCCCCGGGCCGTCGTCCTCGACCGTCAGCGTGGGACGGGCGCCGTCCGCTGCGCGGATGCGTACCCGGCCGCGTGCGTGGCGGGCCGCGTTCTCCATCAGATTGCCCAGCACCTCCGCGAGATCGGAGCGGTCGAACGGCACGGCCCGGTCCGCCGCGACCTGCGCGTCGAACGCGATCCGCTCGCCGATCGGCGTGCGTGCGAGCGTGGCGATCAGCCCGGCGACCAGCGGCCGCACAAGCGTCGACTTCGCCGCCCGCAGCCGCGCGGCGGCGCCGATCCGCGCCAGCACCAGCTCGCGATCGACATGCCGGCGCATCGTCTCCGCGAGCCCGTCGATGTCGCCGGCGATGTCGCTGTCGCCCTTGGCCCGCAGCCGGCGCGCGTCCGCGGCCAGCGCCGCCAGCGGCGTCTTCAAGCCGTGCGCCAGGTCCGCGGCCCGGTCGCGGGCGCGCGCCATGTCGCGTTCCTGCGAATCGAGCAGCGCATTGACCTCGTCGACCAGGGGCCGCACCTCGATGGGCACCGAAGTATCCAGTCGCGCCGGCCCGCCGTCCCGGATCGCCGCGATCGCGGCGCGGATCGCGGCGAGCGGACGCAGCCCCAGCTGGATCTGCACCCACGCGGCCAGGCCCAATACCGCGGCGAGCGAACCGAGCGCGACCGCCAGGTCGCCCGCGAAGGCGCGGCGGGCCGCGGCGACCCGCGCCAGGTCGCTCCCCACCGCCAGCCGGATGGCGCGACGCTCTCCGCCGGCCGTCATCTCGACGCGCCGCTCGGCGACCAGCAGCCGGGTCCCGCCCGGTCCCGGCAATTCATGGCGGTGCAGCGTCGCGGCTTCGGGGAAGTCGGGCGGCAGTTCCAGCGCGAAGTCCCACAGCGACCGCGAGCGGAGCAGCCGGTCGCCGTCGTCGCCGGCCTGCCAATAGAGGCCGGAGAGCGGGTCGGCGAAGCGCGGATCGGCGGGCGCGCGGACGATCGCGAGGCGCCCCGCGGCGTCGATGTCGATGCCGGCGGCAAGCTGCCGCAAGTGGACATCAAGATCGTCGGCGACGTTGCGCAGGACATGGCGTTCGAACAGCAGGGTCAGGCCGAATCCGGCCACGGCCAGCGCCGCGAGGATGGCGACGATGGCGCCCAGCCACAGCCGCAGGCGCAACGAGCCCACGCCTAGCCCGCCTCGGGCGCGATCAGGTAGCCGAACCCGCGCCGCGTCTCGATCAACGCCGCCGGCAGCTTGCGCCGCACCCGCCCGATCAGCACTTCCAGCGCGTTCGACTCGCGCGCGCTGTCGTGGCCGTAGACATGGTCCATCAGTTCCTGCTGCGGCACAACGCGCCCGCGGTTGAGCAGCAGGAACGCGACCAGGCGGTACTCGAGCATGGACAGGTCGACCGGCACGCCGTTGACCGCGACCCGCATCTGGCGCGGATCCAGCACCACCGCCCCCGCGCTGACGACCGGACCGGCCTGGCCGGCCGAACGCCGGATGATCGCGCGCAGGCGCGCCAGCAGCTCCTCGACGCGAAACGGTTTGGGCAGGTAGTCGTCGGCGCCGGCGTCGATCCCCTCGACCCGCTCGGACCAGTTGCCGCGCGCGGTCAGCACGAGCACCGGCGTCGCGCGGCCGCCCGCGCGCCATCGCTTCAGCACGCTGAGCCCGTCCATGCCGGGCAGGCCGAGATCGAGCACGATCGCCGCGTAGTCCTCGGTATCGCCGCGGTACCACGCCTCCTCGCCGTCGCGTACCGCCTCGGTCACGTAGCCGGCGGCGTTCAACGCGGCACAGACGTCGGCGACGATGCGCCGATCATCCTCGACCACGAGCACGCGCATTACTTTTCCTTGATCCGCTCGATCTCGGCGCTCTTGGCGTCGACGCGGACTTCGTACACCCGTCCATCGGCGCCGACGACGCGAAATTCGTAGAACCAGCGCTCCTTCCGGCGCTCGATCTCGACGCCGACCAGATCGCCGGGCAGGCGGGGGCGCACGGCGTCGAGGATGGCCGAGAGCGGCTGCAGCTCGCCGCGCGCCAGGGCGCGGCGAACGCGGTCATGGTCGGCATCCTCGTCGGCGCGAACGGATGCGGCGCCGAGAATGCCTCCCAGAATCGATCCAAGCAGCGCGAGCGGGAGAAGGAAGCGCATCCCTACGGGATTCCTGGCCAAGAATAGGAACAGCATTCTGGCGCATCCAGGCTGACAAGAGGCTGACATGGGCCGTCAGCTTCCCGACCGGCGGCCCGTGCGAGGCTCCATCGCGTCGCCCGCCGGACCCCCGGCCGGCCAGTTCCAACAGGAGTTGAAATGCGCAAGACGACGATCGTTGCCTCCGTCATCCTCGCCACCGCCGCGGGAAGCGCCGCGTTCGCCGGCAGCCTCGACCGCCCCTGCACCGCCGCGCCCAAGGACAAATGGCTGTCGATGGAGCAGCTCAAGGCCAAGGTCGAGGCCCAGGGCTACAAGGTGAGCAAGGCCAAGATGAAGAACAGCTGCGCCGAAATGTACACGCTCGACCCCAGCGGGGCGCGCGTCGAGCTGTTCCTCGATCCGGCCAGCGGCGACGTCGTCGCGAAGCTGTAAGGCATCCACGATGTCGATGGCGCAGTCCATCACCGAAGCCGGCGGCGCGCAGCCGCCGGCGACGGTTCGTGTGTGGGACCCGTTCGTGCGGACGTTCCACTGGAGCACCGCCGGGCTGTTCGTCCTGGCCTATGCCACGGGCGACCGCATCGAGTGGCTGCATCTGCTCGCCGGATACTCCGTCGCGGTTCTCGTCGCGTTGCGCACGGCCTGGGGCCTGATCGGACCGCGCCATGCCCGGTTCTCGGACTTCGTGCGCGGTCCGCGCGCGGTGCGCGCCTACCTGTCGGACATGACGCGGCTGCGGGCGCGGCGCCATCTCGGCCACAATCCCGCCGGCGGCGCAATGGCGGTGGCGTTGCTCGCGATGCTGGCATCGATCGCCGTCACCGGGCATCTCATGACCACCGATGCTTTCTGGGGCGTACAATGGATCGAGGACCTGCACGAGTTCCTGGCCGATGCCACGATCGGTCTGATCGCGGTTCACGTGCTGGGCGTGGTTTTCGCCAGCCTGGCGCATCGCGAGAACCTGGTGCAGGCGATGTTCACGGGGCGCAAGCCCATCGCACCCGGTCCCCGGCGATAGGCCCAGCTTCCCACGGGGTCGGCGGCAGGCGACCTACTCGGCGCGATCCTGGCCATGCAAGGTCGCAGGCGGCACCTGCCGGGACGCCGCCTGCGCTGCCGCCGACGGCCGCCGGAATTTCCCCTAAACGCGCCCGCGTTTATGGTGCAGTGCGATAATCGCTTGACTTTCCGGGGCGAATCCCCCATATTGTCGCCAACTTGGTTTCTCGCGATTGCGCGACGCGCCGTTCGGGCTTGGCCCCCGGCGCCTCATCCCGAGACAACTTCCCTGAACTTGGCTGTCCCAGTCGCGCTTGGGTAGCTGCGACTGGCGCCGTCTGCGTCAAGCCCCGGAACGGCTTGCGACGGCCAAAGGAAATAGTTTGACCACCAACCACGCCACCTTCGCCACGCTCGGCCTCGCCGAGCCGATTGCCCGCGCCCTCGTCGCGGAGAACTACACGACCCCGACCCCGATCCAGGCCCAGGCCATCCCGCTGGTGATGGAGGGCCGCGACCTGCTGGGGATCGCCCAGACCGGCACCGGCAAGACGGCGGCCTTCGCGCTGCCGATCCTCCATCGCCTGGTCGCCGCCCGCGCCGCCCCCGGTCAGCGCGGCGCGCGCGCTTTGGTGCTGGCGCCGACCCGCGAACTGGCGATCCAGATCGCCGAGAGCTTCCGCGCCTATGGCCGCCATCTGGGCCTGCGCCAGGCCATCGTCTTCGGCGGCGTCGGGCATCGCCCGCAGATCGACGCGATGGCGCGCGGCGTCGATGTCCTGGTCGCCACGCCCGGCCGCCTGTTGGACCTGATGAACCAGGGCTACGTGCGGCTGGAGCGGGTTTCGCATCTCGTCCTTGACGAGGCCGACCGCATGCTCGACATGGGCTTCATCCGCGACGTGCGCAAGATCGTCGCCACCCTGCCCAAGGCGCGCCAGTCGCTGCTGTTCTCGGCCACCATGCCGACCGATGTCGCGCGCCTGGCCGCCGACCTGTTGAACAACCCGGCCCGCGTCGAGGTGACGCCGGCGTCGACGCCGATCGAGCGCATCGACCAGCGCGTCTATCATGTCGAGGCGTCGCGCAAGCGCGACCTGCTTGCCGGGCTGCTGGCCGACCGCGCGATGGAGCGGGTGATCGTGTTCACCCGCACCAAGCATGGCGCCGACCGTGTCACGCGCCAGCTCGAGCAGTCGGGGATTGACGCCGCCGCGATCCACGGCAACAAGTCGCAGAACCAGCGCCAGCGCACGCTGGCCGGCTTCCATTCCGGCCAGTTGCGCGTGCTGGTGGCCACCGACATCGCCTCGCGCGGCATCGACGTCGACGACATCACGCATGTCGTCAACTTCGACCTGCCGCATGAGCCCGAGAGCTATGTTCACCGCATCGGCCGCACCGCGCGCGCCGGCGCCACGGGCGTGGCGATCTCGCTGTGCGATCCGAGCGAGCGCGGAAGCCTGCGCGCGATCGAGCGGCTGACGCGGCGCAAGCTGACGGTGATCGGCGAGGAACTGCCGATGCCGGCGAACGACCGGTCCCCCGACGACCGCGACCAGGGGCAGCGGCCCTTCAAGGATCGCGGCGACGGCCGCCGCCCGGGCAACGACGCGCCGAAAGGTCCGCGCAACCGCCGGCGTTTCCGTTTCGACCGCAACCGTCGCGCCGCCTGACGGCGGCTGGCAACCGCCGCGCGGCCTGATCGCCGGCAAGGGAGCAGAGCATGGCAAAGGAAGAACTGATCGAGTTCGAGGGGGCGGTGGAAGAGGTGCTGCCGGAGCGGCGCTTTCGCGTGCGCCTCGACAACGGGCACCAAATCCTGGCCTATACCTCGGGCCGCATGAGCAAGGCCAAGATCCGCACGCTCGCCGGCGACCGGGTGACGGTCGAGATGACACCCTATGACCTGGACCGCGGGCGCATCGTTTTCCGCCACAAGGACGAGCGCGCCAGCGCCATGCCGTCCTCCGCCGGGCCGCAGCAGCGCAAGCGCTGGCGGTAGCGCAAAGCATCGCTATCGCTTTCCGCTCACCCCCGCCTCGGCGAAGGTCGCCATGCCGGCGTGGCAGGCGACCGCCCCTTTCAGCACCATGACCGCCAGGGCGGCGCCGGTGCCTTCGCCCAGGCGCATGTCGAGATCGAGCACCGGGCGCTTGCCGATCGCGGCCAGGAGCCGCGCATGCGCGGGCTCGGCCGACCGGTGCCCGACCTGGCAGTGGTCGAGCAGGTCGGGACGCAGCTTCAAGAGCACCGCCGCCGCCGCCGTGCAGGTATAGCCGTCCAGCAGCACCGGCAGTCGCGCGAGCCGCGCCGCCAGCACGGCGCCGACGATCGCCGCCAGCTCGCGTCCGCCGAGCGCCGCCAGCACCGCCAGCGGGTCGCCGAGCGCGGCGCGGTGGCGCGCGACCCCCGCCGCTACGGCGTCCGCCTTGCGCTTCAGCCCTTCGCCGTCGATCCCGGTGCCGGGTCCGACCCAGTCCGCCGCCGTCCCGCCGAACAGCGCAAGCGACAGCGCGGCGCCGGCGGTGGTGTTGGCGATGCCCATCTCGCCCAGGCACAGCACGTCGAGGCCGGGCTCGACCGCCATCATGCCGTAGGCGATGGCATGCGCGCATTCCTCCTCGTCCATCGCCGGGCCTTGCGTGAAATCGCCGGTCGGGCGGTCGAGGTCCATCTCGTAGACCCGCAGGTCGGCGTCGATCGTCTTGCAGAGCTGGTTGATCGCCGCGCCGCCGGCGACGAAGTTCTTCACCATCTGCGCCGTCACCGCGGCGGGAAACGCCGACACGCCCTGCGCCGCGACGCCGTGATTGCCGGCGAAGACCGCGACCCGGGGCCGGTCGACCCGCGGCGGATGCCGGCCCTGCCAGGCCGCCAGCCATTGCGTCAGGGCTTCCAGCCGGCCGAGCGCGCCGGGCGGCTTGGTCAACTGGCTCTCGCGCCGGGCGGCGGCCTGCATCGCGTCTTGGTCGGGTCCGGGCAGCTCGGCAAGCAGGGATCGGATCTCGGCGAAGCGGGCGATGGGCTGGCGGGACATGCGGGCTCCGGCTGGGCGCACTGACGCGGGCAAGCTGCTCGTCTATAACGGGCCGAGGATCATTCGGCCAGGGGCGCGAAGCCGCCGGCCCGGGACCACGCGATGCTGACCGACCTGCCGCCGCCCAAGGAGAACCTGGCCACGGCCTGGATGCGCGACCTGAAGATCGCGATGATCTTCTTCACCCGCGTGCCGGTGGCCTATGACGGAGCGCTGGGCCTCAACGAGCTGAAGCGCGCCTGGCGGGCCGTGCCGCTGGTCGGCGCGGTGATCGGCGCGGTCGGCGCCGGCGTCTATGCCGCCGCGCATCACCTGGGCCTCGCCCCGATGATCGCCGCGATCCTGGCGGTGATGGCGACCGCGCTTCTGACCGGCGCGCTGCACGAGGACGGGCTGGCCGATTTTGTCGACGGCTGCGGCGGCGGGCGCGAGCGCGAGCGGCGCCTGGCGATCATGCGCGACAGCCGCATCGGCACCTATGGCGTGCTGGCGCTGGGATTCACCGCCGCGCTGCGCATCGCCGCCCTGGCGGCGATCGCCACGCCCTATGCCGTCGCTCTGACCCTGATCGCCGTCCACGCCGTGGCGCGCGCGGCGATCCCTGTTTCCATGACGCGCATGGATCCGGCGCGCAGCGACGGGCTGGCGGCGGACGCCGGCAAGCCCGCGCGGGCGACGCTCGCCATCGCGCTGTGTCTGGCCGCGGTCCTGGCCCTGGGCCTGCTGGGCGCGGCGGCGGGCGCCGGCGCCCTGCTGGTCGCCTGCATGGCAGCCTTGATCGTCGCGGCGGTGGCGCGCCGGCTCGTCGGCGGCTATACCGGCGACGTCCTGGGCGCCGTCGAGCAGGCGGCCGAGACGGCGATCCTGGTAAGCCTGGCGGCGATGAGCGGAGCACGATGAGCGACCTGAAGATCACGCGCTGGTGGTGGGTGCGGCACGCGCCGGTGACCGAGGACGGCGGCCGGGTCTATGGCCAGTCCGATCCCCTGGCCAACGTGTCCGACGTGGAATCGTTCAGGGCGCTGGCGCAGATACTGCCGCGCGACGCGGTGTGGGTCGCCAGCAACCTGCGCCGCACGCACCAGACCGCCGAGGCCGTGGCGGCGCACGGGCTGGCCAAGCCGGACATGATCGTGGAAGGCGACCTGGCCGAGCAGAGCTTCGGCGAATGGCAGGGCCAGGTCCGCAAGGAGATCTATCGCACCCATGGCCTGCCGCACGAGTTCTGGCTGGCGCCCGCGCGCAAGAAGCCGCCGGGCGGCGAGAGCTTCGTCGAGGTGATCGAGCGCGTGAAGCGCTGCGTCGACCGGATGTCGGTCGAGCATGCCGGGCGCGACATCGTCGCCTATGCCCATGGCGGCACGATCCGCGCCGCGCTGCAGATCGCCAGCGCCTGCACGCCGGAGGTCGCGCTGAGCTTCGCGATCGACAACCTGTCGCTGACGCGCCTCGACCACATCGACCCCGCCGGCGCGCAGGCGTGCTGGCGCGTGAACGGCGTGAACTACCCGCCCCGCTTCGCCCGCGTCATCGGCGGCGCGGCCGCTTGACCGGCCTGCCGTACCTGACCCTGGTTCTGGGCGGTGCGCGGTCCGGCAAGAGCCGCTACGCCGAAGCGCTGGTCGCTGATAGCGAGCGCGGTTGCACGTACATTGCCACCGCCCAGGCGCTGGACGACGAGATGCGCCAGCGCATCGCCGAGCACCGCACGCGGCGGCCTGCGCACTGGGCAACGATCGAAGCGCCGATCGACCTTCCCGCCGCCCTGTCCGGACACGCGCCGGACCGTGTGCTGCTGGTGGACTGCCTGACCTTGTGGCTGAGCAACATTCTCTTGGCGGAACGCGACATCGCGGCCGACGGCGATGCGCTCGTCGCGGCGCTCGAAGCCTGTGCCGCGCCCGTGGTCTGCGTGTCGAACGAGGTGGGGCTGGGCATCGTGCCGGACAACGCGCTCGCCCGCGCCTTCCGCGACGCGCAGGGCCAGCTCAACCAGCGCGTCGCCGCGATCGCCGACCGCGTGGTGCTGATGACGGCTGGGTTGTCGCTGGTGCTGAAAGAATAGCCAAAGATCGACCACGAAGACACGAAGGCACGAAGAGAGGGAAGAAAGAAAGTAGGCTTCCGCGCCGCCAAGGGCGGCGCATCAAATTTCCTCTTCTTCTCTGTGTCTCTGTGCCTCGGTGGTTCCTCTTCAAAAGTCGACCACGGAGGCACAGAGACACGGAGGTCGAATGGAGACTGGGTTTTCTTCCAACCTTCGTGTCTTCGTGCCTTCGTGGTTCATCTCCGGAAAGACGACCACGAAGACGCGAAGGCTCGAAGGAAAGAAAGTAGGCTTTCGCGCCTCCAAGCGCGGCGCGTCCCGGCGGTTGCGAGGACGCGGCAATCTCCTGTATGACTCCGGCCGCCGACGGTCCCCCTAAGGGGCCAAGAGGGAAGCCGGTGCGGGACTTCGTCCCAAGGCCGGCGCTGCCCCCGCAACTGTGAGCGGCGAGCATCCGGTCGTACCGGGCCACTGAAGCGCGTCTTGCTTCGGGAAGGCCGGCCGGGTGCCAGGACCCGCGAGCCAGGAGACCTGCCGTTGGCGAGGACGGATTGTCCGTCACCCGTGATCCGGGCGGGGTGTCCCGGCGAGGTTCGCGTTCGCGATGGCCAGCCGCATTCCCGCCACCGTCATCACCGGCTTCCTGGGCGCGGGCAAGACCAGCCTGCTGCGCCACATGCTGGAAACCGCCAGGGGCAAGCGCCTGGCGATCGTCATCAACGAATTCGGCGATCTGGGCATCGACCGCGAGATCGTCACGGGCTGCGGCATCGCGGCCTGTCGCGAGGAGGACATCGTCGAGCTGGCGAACGGCTGCATCTGCTGCACCGTGGCCGACGACTTCCTGCCGACGATCCAGGCGCTGCTCGACCGGCCCGATCCGCCCGATCACATCGTGATCGAGACCTCGGGCCTGGCGCTGCCCAAGCCGCTGGTCAAGGCGTTCAACTGGCCCGAGGTGCGCGCGCGCGTGACGGTGGACGGGGTGATCGCGGTGGTCGATGCCGCCGCCTTCGCCGCCGGGCGCTTCGCCGACGATCCCGAAGCCGTGGCGCAGCAACGCGCGGCCGATCCCTCGCTCGACCACGACAATCCGCTGGAGGAGGTGTTCGAGGACCAGCTCAACTGCGCCGACCTGGTGGTGCTGAACAAGCGTGATCTGCTGGACGACGGCACGCATGCCGAAATCGCGCGCGAGATCGCGGCGAGCCTGCGCCCCGGCGTCAAGCTGGTCGATTCCGACCACGGCCGCGTGCCGGTCGAGGCGCTGCGGGGCATCGTCGCGGCGGCGGAGAACGACCTGGCGGCGCGCCGCTCGCACCACGACGCCGAGGACGGCGCGCACGACCACGACGACTTCACCAGCTTCTCCGTCGACCTGCCGCCGGTCGCCGATACCGAACGCCTGGTGCGGGACCTGCAGCGCGTCGTCGCCGCCCACGACATCCTGCGCGTGAAGGGCTTCATCGACGTGCCGGGACGATCGCGCCGCCAGGTGGTGCAGGGCGTCGGCGACCGCTTCCAGACCTATTACGACCGGCCGTGGCGTGACGACGAGCGGCGCCGCGGCGCCCTGGTCGTGATCGGGCGCAACGGATTGGATCGCGCGGCGATCGAACGCGCGATCCGCGACGCCGCCGCCTGACATGCATCTGCTGGCCGCCAAGCCGGGCGCGGTCGGCGACGACGATCAGGCCCAGGATCTGGGCCAGACGCCGGGCGACATCGTGGTCTTGAGCGCGGCCGACAGCGAGATCGCGTGCCTCAGCGCCGCGCGCGCCCGGCAAGGCGACGCGGGACCCAGCCTGCGCCTGGCCAACCTGCTGCGCCTCAAGCACAACCTGTCGGTCGACCTCTATCTCGAGCAGGTTGCCGCGCGCGCGCGGCTGGTGGTCGTGCGCCTGCTGGGCGGGCGGCGCTACTGGCCCTATGGCGTCGCCGAGCTGGTGGCGCGGTCGCGCGGCGGCGGGCCGAAGCTGGCCCTGCTGCCGGGCGACGACCAGCCCGATCCCGAGTTGCTGGAGGCGTCGTCGGTTCCGGCCGAGGCGCAGCATCGCCTGTGGCAGTACCTGGTGCATGGCGGGCTGGAGAATGCGGACCAGTTCCTGCGCTATGCCGGCAGCCTGGTCGGGGAAAGGGCGGACTGGCGCGAACCCGCGCCGCTGCTGCGCGCGGGCATCCACGCGCCCGGTCGCGCGACGCCGACGCTCGACGATCTGCGCGCGCACTGGAAGCCGGACCGGCCGCTGGCGGCGATCGTGTTCTATCGCGCGCTGGTCCAGGCCGGAAACACCGAGACCGTCGACGCGCTGGCCGAGGCGCTGGAAGCGCGGGGGATGAACGCGCTGCCGCTGTTCGCGGCCGGGCTGAAGGACGCCGTGGCCGCCGCCACCGTCGGCGCCCTCCTGGGCGAGGCGCAGCCGGACATCGTGCTGAACATGACCGGCTTCGCGCTGGGCCAGCCGGGCGATGCGCACCGCGCGCCGCCGTTCGATGCCACCGACGCGCCGGTGCTGCAGCTCGTGGCGTCGCAGGGCGACGTGGAATCCTGGCGCGCCGGAAATTTCGGACTGAAGCCCACCGACATCGCGATGAACGTGGCGCTGCCCGAGATCGACGGCCGCGTGCTGGCGGGCGTCGTGGCGTTCAAGGACGCGACGACGCGCGACGCGGCGACGCAGGCCGACATCCTGCGCCACCTGCCCGAGCCTGGGCGCGCCGCGCATGCGGCCGCGCTTGCCGCCGCCTGGGTGCGGCTGCGCCGCACCCCGGCCGGCGAGCGCCGCGTCGCGCTGGTGTTGGCCAACTACCCGAACCGCGACGGGCGCATCGGCAACGGCGTCGGGCTCGACACGCCGGAATCGACCACGACGATCCTGAACGCGCTACGCGATGCGGGCTATGCGATCGACGGCGCGCCCCCGAACGGGGCGGCAATGATGGCGCTGCTGCTCGCGGGCCCGACCAATGCGCGCGATGCCGGGCGCGCCGGCGGCGAAATCCTGCCGCTGGCGGAATACCGGGCCGCGCTCGAAGCGCTGGCGCCGGCGGCGCGCGCGGCGATCGTCGCCCGCTGGGGCGCGCCGGAGGGCGATCCGTTCTTCCGCGCCCACAAAGGCGGCTTCGTGCTGCCGTTGCACCGCTTCGGCAACGCGGTTGTCGGGGTGCAGCCCGCGCGGGGTTACAACATCGACCCGCAGCAGAGCTACCACGACCCGGCGCTGGTGCCGCCGCACGGGTATCTCGCCTTCTATGCCTGGCTGCGGCGGCATTTCGACGCCCATGCCGTCGTGCATGTCGGCAAGCACGGCAACCTGGAATGGCTGCCCGGCAAGTCGATCGCGCTCGACCGCGCCTGCTTCCCCGCGGCGATGCTGGGCGCGCTGCCGCAGCTCTATCCCTTCATCGTCAACGATCCGGGCGAGGGCACGCAGGCCAAGCGCCGCACCTCGGCGGTGATCGTCGACCACCTGACCCCGCCCTTGACCCGCGCCGGCAGCTACGGGCCGCTCGGCGAACTCGAGCGCCTGGTCGACGAGTACTACGAGGCCGCCGGCGTCGATCCGCGCCGCCTGAAAGAATTGGCGCGGCGCATTCTCGAGCTGGCGCAGTCCAGCGGCATCGCCGCGGACTGCGGCATCAAGAGCACGGACGAGGGCGCACTCACGAAGCTCGACGCCTATCTCTGCGAGCTGAAGGACCTGCAGATCCGCGACGGGCTGCACGTCCTGGGTCGCTCGCCCGAGGGCGCGCTGCGCACCGAGCTGCTGGTGGCGCTGGCGCGCATCGCGCGGCCGGGCGGCGCGGCGAAGGACGCGGGGCTGACGCGCGCGCTGGCCGCCGACCTGGCGCTCGGCTTCGATCCGCTGGACGCCGACATGGCGGCGCCCTGGACCGGGCCGCGCCCGGGAGCCCTGGCCGCCGTCGCAAGCGATCCTTGGCGCAGCACCGGCGACACGGTCGAGCGGCTGGAGGCCCTGGCCACGGCGCTGGTCGGCGGCAAGCGCGCCAGTCCGGGCTGGACGCGCAGCGCCGCCGTGCTGGACTGGATCGCGACGACGCTGGGACCGGCGGTCGATCGCTGCGGCCCGGCAGAGATCGCCGGATTGCTGGCGGGGCTCGACGGGCGCTTCGTCGCGCCGGGTCCCTCGGGCGCGCCCAGCCGCGGCCGGCCCGACGTGCTGCCCACCGGGCGGAATTTCTTTTCGGTCGATCCGCGCGCGATCCCCACGCCGTCGGCCTGGGCGCTGGGCTGGCGCTCGGCCGGCCTCCTGATGGAACGCCACGCGCAGGAACACGGCGACTGGCCGCGCCGCATCGTCTTGAGTGCCTGGGGCACCAGCAACATGCGCACGGGCGGCGACGATATCGCGCAGGGCCTGGCGCTGATGGGCGTGCGGCCGCGCTGGGAGGGCGCGTCGGGCCGCGTCATCGGCTACGAGATCCTGCCGCTGTCGATCCTCGACCGGCCGCGCGTCGACGTGACGCTGCGCGTCTCGGGCTTCTTCCGCGATGCGTTCCCCGCGTTGGTCGACCTGTTCGACGCGGCGTCGCGCGCCGTGGCGGCGCTGGACGAGCCGGAAGCGGACAATCCCCTGGCGGCATCGGTCACCGCCGAACGGTCACGACTGGTTGCATCGGGACGGACGCCGGAAGACGCCGCCCGCCAGGCCGGCTTCCGCGTGTTCGGCTCCAAGCCCGGCGCCTATGGCGCGGGGCTGCAGGCGCTGATCGACGAGAAGGGCTGGGACGGCGAGGCCGACCTGGCCCGCGCGGTGATCGCCTGGGGTGGTTATGCCTATGGCGGCAATGCCGCGGGCGAAGCCACGCCCGGCCAGTTCGAGGCGCGCCTCGTGACCGTCCAGGCGGTGGTGCAGAACCAGGACAACCGCGAGCACGACCTGCTGGACAGCGACGACTACTACCAGTTCGAGGGCGGTTTGGCGGTGGCGGCGCGGGTGTTGTCGGGGCGGGCGCCGGCCGTTTACCACAACGACCATTCGCGCCCCGAGCGGCCGCGCATCCGTACCCTGGCGGACGAGATCGGCCGGGTGGTGCGCGCCCGTGTGGTTAATCCGAAATGGATCGCCGGCGTCATGCGCCACGGCTACAAGGGCGCGGCCGAGATGGCGGCCACGGTCGACTACCTGTTCGCATTCGCAGCAACCGCCCGCGCCGTGGCGGACCACCATTTCGACGCGGTCTACGACGCCTATTTGGTCGACGATCGGGTGCGCGAATTCGTCATGGCTGCCAATCCGGCCGCTTTGTCCGAGATGGCCGCGCGCCTGCTGGAGGCCCAGGAACGCGGACTGTGGCAGCCACGCTCCAATAGCGCGCAAAATAGACTCCGCGGCTGGGCGAGCCCCCGCTAAACCCCCTTGCCGCCACGATTTCGCCACGGTTTTTGACGAGTCTCCGGCCGATGGCGGCGGGGCCTCCAACGGCCCGGCCGGTGGGGGCGTTGGGGGACGCGTCTCTCAGGAGATTCCGGGTCGATGGGTCGTCCAGCGACGGCAGTCTTGGCGGCGTTCCTGTTCGGCAGCCTGACGATCATGCAGGCCCTGCCGGGCCGCTCCGTGCATGCCGATACGCCGGGCGAGGGCGACCGCGTCGAGCGCGCGACCCAGGTGCTCGACCGTTTCCTGTCGGATCCCAACGGCCATGGGCTGCGCGAGACGATGAAGCGCGCGCGCGCCGTGCTGGTGGTGCCGAACTACGTCCGCGCGGGTTTCGTGATCGGCGGCACGGGCGGCGGCGGCGTGATGCTGCTGCGCCGGGCCGACGGCGGCTGGAACGGGCCGGCTTTCTTCGACACCGTCGCCGGCACGCTGGGGCCGCAGGTCGGGATCTACCGCTCCGAGCTGGTGATGCTGTTCATGACCGAACGCTCGGTCAACCGCGCCCTGCAAGGCTCGATGCAGTTCGGCGCCGACGCGTCGGTCGCGGCGGGGCCGCTGGGCGCCGGCGAGCGCGGGCCGTTCGCCGACATCTACACCTATATCCGCCCGGTGGGCGCCTATGCCGGCGTCAGCGTGTCGACCGGCGCGGTAGAGCCGGACCGCGGCGAGAACGAGCTGTTCTACGGCCGCGGCGCGTCGGCCCGCGCGATCCTGATCGAAGGCCGATACAACACCGAGTCCGGCCAGAGGCTGCGGCAAATCCTCGCCCAGTATTAGGGCGGAGAGCCTCTCGAAACGTCCCGCCGGGCTGGTATAGTCCGGCCATGGCCGACCCTACCCCCGCGCAATCCCCGACCCTCCCCGAGGCCGAGATCAACCGCCTGCACGCGGAAAAGATGCTGCGCCGGCGCGAGGCGCGCGCGCGGATGATGGCGGGCAAGACTGGCGAGAAAGGGCTGCTGATCGTCCATACCGGCCCGGGCAAGGGCAAGTCGACCGCCGCCTTCGGCATGGTGCTGCGCGCGATCGGCCACAGCATGAAAGTGGGCGTGGTGCAGTTCGTGAAAGGCGCCTGGTCGACCGGCGAGCGCACGGTGCTCGAGCGGTTTCCCGACCTGGTGGAGATCAAGGCCCTGGGCGAGGGCTTCACGTGGAACACGGCCGACCGCCAGCGCGACATGCGCGCCGCCCGTGCGGCGTTCGACGAGGCCCGGCGGATGGTCGCCGACCCGTCCTATGCCCTGGTCGTGCTGGACGAGCTCAACATCGTGCTGCGCAACGACTACCTGCCGCTGGACGAGGTGCTGGATGCGCTGGCCGCCCGCCCGGCCGGCCAGCATGTCGTCGTCACCGGGCGCAACGCCAAGCCCGAGCTGATCCAGCTGGCCGACCTGGTGACCGAGATGACGCAGGTCAAGCATCCCTTCCGCGAGGGCATCAAGGCGCAGAAGGGAATCGAGTTCTAGACTTCCATGACGAACGGGGACGGAACCATGACGAGGCGCGCGATACTGGCGCTGGCGATGCTGCTGGCGTCGATCGGATTGACGGAACCTGCCGCGGCGAAGAGCGAGCAGCAGAAATGCGACGAGGCGGCGAGCGTGGCACGCAGCTTCCTTGGCGATCCCAATTTCGCGGCGCTGAGGGCGGGACTGCGACAGGCGCGCGCGGTCGTCATCATGCCGCGCTTCGAACCGGGCTTCTGGGGCGTCGGCGACGACGACGACGCTGTCCTGCTGGTGCAGCGCGAGGACGGCACCTTCAGCCATCCCGCCTTCTACAACACCGGCGACGGCTCGGTGGTGAAGGGAATGTGGGGCCGCGGCGGCTCGGTCATGCTGCTGGTGATGACCGACCGCGCGCTGGAGGTGCTGCTGAGCGCCTTCAGCGACGTGCGCATCGGCACGCACCTCACGGTCGCGGTCGGCCCCGCCGGCAACGCGCCGCTGCCGCCGAATTTCGACATCGTCAGCTTCGGGCGCAGCTACCAGGGCTATTCGGGCGGTTCGGTGTCGGGCATCGACATCGAAATCGACAAGGGCGACAACCAGGACTACTACGGCTACGGCGCGCTGCCCCGCGCGATCACGATCGAGAACCGCTTCCGCAATCCCGGCGCCGACAACCTGCGCAACGCGCTGATCGGCCGCTAGCGGCGCGATGACGCGCCGCCGCGTGCCCGCCCTGATGGTCCAGGGCACGGGGTCGGATGTCGGCAAGTCGCTGCTGGTCGCCGGCTTGTGCCGCGCCTTCACGCGGCGCGGGCTGAAGGTCCGGCCGTTCAAGCCGCAGAACATGTCGAACAACGCCGCCGTCGCATCGGACGGTGGCGAGATCGGCCGCGCGCAGTGGCTGCAGGCGCTGGCCTGCCGCGTTCCGCCCAGTGTGCACATGAACCCCGTGCTGCTGAAGCCGCAGAGCGAGGTGGGCGCGCAGGTCGTGGTGCAGGGGCGCATGCGCGGCAACGCCGACGCGCGCGCCTACGCGGCGCTGAAGCCGAGCCTGATGGGCGACGTGCTCGACAGCTTCGCGCGCCTGTCCGCCGAGGCCGACCTTGTTCTTGTCGAGGGCGCGGGCAGCCCGGCCGAGATCAATTTGCGCCAGGGCGACATCGCCAACATGGGCTTCGCCGCGGCGGCCGACCTGCCGGTCGTGCTGGTGGCCGATATCGACCGCGGCGGCGCCATCGCGTCGATCGTCGGCACGCATGTCCTTTTGCCGCCGGCGGAGCAGGCGCGCCTCAAGGGCTACATCGTCAACAAGTTCCGCGGCGACCCGAGCCTGTTCGTGCCGGCGCCGGACATGATCCGCCAGCGCACCGGGCTCGAATGCCTGGGCATCGTGCCATGGTTCGCCGAAGCGCACCGCCTGCCGGCGGAGGATGCCGTCGCGCTGGAAGACGCCACGCGCGAATCGAGGCCAAGCGCAGCTTCGATCCGCATCGCGGTGCCGCGCCTGCCGCGCATCGCCAATTTCGACGATCTCGACCCGCTGCGCGCCGAGCCCGGCGTGGCGGTGGAGATCGTGCCGCCCGGACGGCCGCTGCCGCCCTGCGAGCTGATCCTGCTGCCGGGATCGAAGGCGACGATCGCCGACCTGAAAGCCTTGCGCCGCGAGGGCTGGGACATCGACATCCAGGCCCATGTCCGCCAGGGCGGGCGCGTGCTGGGCCTGTGCGCGGGCTACCAGATGCTGGGCGCGAGCGTCGCGGACCCGCAGGGCATCGAGGGCCCGCCCGAGACCGTCGCCGGCCTCGATCTGCTATGCGTCGACACCGTGCTGACGGCGCAAAAATCGCTGACGCTGGTCGACGGCGTCGAGCAGGCCACCGGCAAGCCGGTGGGCGGCTACGAGATGCATGTCGGCGCCACCGCGGGCGCCGATTGCGCGCGCCCGATGCTGACGTTGGCCGGCGCGCGCCCCGACGGCGCGGTCTCGGCCGATGCGCGGGTGCAGGGCTGCTACGTCCACGGCCTGTTCGCATCGGATGCGTTCCGCGCGGCGTTCCTCGCCGGGCTGCGCCCGGGCCGCGCCGACAGCGGCCTGGCCTACGACGTGGGCGTCGACCGGACGCTCGACGCGCTGGCGGAGCATGTAGCGAAGGCGGTGGATCTGGAGCGGGTGTTGGCCGTCGCGCGATCGCAGACGCAGAATTAGAGCGCTGCCAGCGCGACGACGATCGCCTGCACGACGCAGGCCAGCACGAACAGGCGGAGCGCGCGCCTTATATCCGCGGCCGTGAGGTCGGGCGTGCCGGGGCCGATGAAGGGGGCGTCCACCACCTCGCCCGGATAGCGGCGCGGTCCCGCGAGCTTGAAGCCCAGCGCGCCGGCCATGGAGGCTTCGGGCCAGCCGGCATTGGGCGAACGATGCTTGCGCGCATCGCGCAGCATCGACGCCACGGCAGCGCCGGTCCTCGCGCCGGGCTGGAACAGCGCGGCGACCGCGATCATCGCGCCGCTCGATCGCGCCGGCACGAGATTCAGCAGGTCGTCCAGCCGCGCCGCGGCCCAGCCGAAATGCAGATAGCGCGCGGTCTTGTGGCCGATCATGCTGTCCAGCGTGTTGACCGTCTTGTAGACGAGGATGCCCGGCAGGCCGAACAGCAGGTACCAGAAGGCCGGTGCGGTGACGCCGTCGCTGAAATTCTCGGCCAGGGATTCGATCGCCGCGCGCGACACGCCGTGTTCGTCGAGGCTCATCGGATCGCGGCCGACGATGTGCCGCACCGCGGCGCGGCCGCCGGCGACCCCGCCCTGCTCCAATCCGCGCGCGACCGCCGCGACGTGGTCGTAGAGGCCGCGCTGGGCGAGCAGCAGGGCGACCGCGAGCGCCTCGACCGGCCAGAGCCAGGCGCCCGCGCGCGCCAGGATCGCCACCGCCGCACCGCCCGCCGCCGCCGCGCCGC
Source organism: Alphaproteobacteria bacterium (assembly GCA_020851015.1). The sequence goes on from JADZDN010000006.1 coordinate 29,792, forward strand.
AGAGCAGGACCACGGCGCCGACGCCGCGCCACCGCCGCGCGGAAGGCCCGGCCGTGCCGGTGTTCCATCGCCGCTCCACAGCCCCGATCGCGCGGCCGATCCGCACCACGGGGTGCGGCACCGGGCGGAACACCGGCCCCATCTCGCCCAGCACCGCATCGAGCGCCAGCGCCAGCAACAGGATCGCCGGCACGGACGGGCCGGACGCGCCGAGCAGGTCCCCCAACAGCATGGCGGCGACCATCGCCGGATCGGGCGTTGCGGTCAATCGGATCAACGACTTCGGCGTCGCCCCCGGCATCGCCGGCGTCGCTTCCGGCCGGGCCGCGCGGCCCCGGCGCGGTCCACCCTTGGCGGCGGTCGCGGATGCCCGTATGACTCCGCGCGATCTGGATGGGGTGCAAAGACGATGGACGGTCCGAATACGTCAGCCGCGACGGGCGTGATGCTGTGCGGTCACGGCAGCCGCGACGTCGACGCGGTGCGCGAGTTCCAGGCCATGGCCGCCGCGCTGGGGCGCCGCCTGCCGCAGTATCCGGTCGAGAGCGGGTTCCTGGAATTCGCGCGGCCGGTCATCCGCGACGGGCTGGAGGCGCTGAAGTCGCGCGGCGTGAAGCGCATCCTGGCCGTGCCGGGCATGCTGTTCGCCGCCGGACACGTGAAGAACGACGTGCCGTCCGAGCTGAACGAGTTCGCGCACGCCAATCCCGATATCGAGATGCGCTTCGGCCGCGACCTGGCGATCGACTCGCGCATGCTGCGCGCCGCCGCCGACCGCGTGGAGCAGGCGCTGGTCCAGGCCGGCGACGGCACCCCCCGCGTGCAGACCCTGCTGATGGTGGTGGGGCGCGGCACCAACGATCCGGACGCGAACTCCAACGTGTCGAAGGTTGCGCGCATGCTGTGGGAGGGCCTGAAGCTCGGCTGGGCCGAGGCGTCCTACAGCGGGGTCACCCAGCCGCTGGTCGACGCGGGCCTCAGCCGCGCCGCGCGCCTGGGCTTCCGGCGCATCGTCGTGTTTCCCTATTTCCTGTTCACCGGCATCCTGGTGAAGCGCATCTACGACTGGACCGACCAGGCCGCGCGCGCCAATCCGGACATCGAATTCGTCAAGGCCGACTACCTGAACGACCATCCGCTGGTGCTCGACACCTTCGCCGCGCGCGTCGACGAGGCGCTGGCCGGCACCGGCAACATGAACTGCCAGATGTGCAAGTACCGCGAGCAGGTGATCGGCTTCGAGAAGGACCACGGCGCGCCGCAGGCCGGCCACCACCATCACGTCCGCGGCATCGGCACGGACGGCGATCATCACCACCATCATGATCATGGGCATGATCATGGGCATGATCATGGGCACGACCATGGCCATCATCACCACGACCACGGCCATGCGCACCACCACGGTCACGGCCATGACCACGGGCATGACCACGGAAAAGGTTCGGGACGCGGGCGATGATCGACTACGTCCGCGACGCGGCCGAGATCTATCGCCGCTCGGTCGCGGCGATCCGGCGCGAGGCGGATCTCGACTCCCTGCCCGACGACCTGCAGCCGCTGGCGCTGCGGCTGGTCCATGCCTGCGGCATGCCCGAGATCGTCGCGGACCTGGTGGCCTCGCCCTATGCCGCGTCGCGCGGCGTGGCCGCCCTCCTGGCCGGGGCGCCGATCCTGACCGATGTCGCGATGGTGGCGCACGGCATCGACCGCGCGCGGCTGCCCAGCGGCAATGCGGTGATCTGCACGCTCAATGACGACGCGACGCGCGAGACCGCCCAGCGCCTCGGAACGACGCGATCGGCGGCGGCGATCGAAGCTTGGCGGGACACGATCGACAGCGCCGTGGTCGCGATCGGCAATGCGCCGACCGCGCTGTTCCACCTGCTCGAGCGGCTGGAGCAAGGCTGGCCCTTGCCCGCGGTGATCCTGGGATTTCCCGTCGGCTTCGTCGGCGCCGCCGAATCCAAGGAGGCGCTCGCGGCGCAGGGCGCCGTGCCCTATATCGCGCTGAAGGGCCGGCGCGGCGGCAGCGCCATGGCCGCCGCCGCCGTCAACGCGCTGGCGCAGCCCGACGCCCTGGCGCGATGACGGCACCCTGGATCACCGTCGTGGGCCTGGGCGAAGACGGCCTGAACGGCCTGGCGGCGCGCGCGCGCGCGGCGGTCGACGCGGCCGAGGTGCTGGTGGGCGGCGAGCGCCATTTGGCCCTGGTACCGGCGGCGGGGGCCGAGCGCCTGACCTGGCGCACGCCGCTGAAAGACACGATGGCCGACATTGCCGCGCGGCGCGGCAAGCGCGTGGTCGTGCTGGCGAGCGGCGATCCGATGTGGTTCGGCGTCGGCGTCACCCTGGCAAAGCATTTTTCCACCGACGAGATGGCGGTCCTGCCGGTGCCCGGCGCGTTCAGCCTGGCCGCCGCGCGCCTGGGCTGGTCGCTGGCCGACGCGTCGACGATCACCTTGCACGGGCGGCGCGTCGAGCATCTGCACGCGCACTTGGCGCCGGGCTGGCGCGTGCTGATCCTGTCGGAGGATGGCGACACGCCCGGGCAGGTCGCATCGCTGCTGGCGGCACGCGGCTATGGCGACAGCGCGATGACCGTGCTTGAACATCTCGGCGGCCCGACGGAACGACGCATCGACGCCACCGCCAAGACCTGGGGTGCGGCGCGCGCGGCCGATCTCAATACCATCGCCGTCACCTGCGTGGCGGACGCCGACGCCGTGGCGACGCCGCGCGCCGCCGGCCTGGCCGACGATCTGTTCCAGCACGACGGGCAGCTCACCAAGCGCGAGGTGCGCGCCGCCACCATCGCCCAGTTGATGCCGCAGCCCGGACAGGTGCTGTGGGATGTCGGCGCGGGCTGCGGTTCGATCGGGATCGAATGGATGCGCGCGGCGCCCAACACGATGTCCTTCGCCGTGGAGCGCGACGCCGGCCGCTGCGCCTTCATCGAACGCAACGCCGCCTTCCTGGGCGTGCCGCGCCTGCGCGTGGTCCAGGGCGCGGCGCCGGCGGCGCTTGAGGATCTGCCGCGGCCCGACGCCGTGTTCATCGGCGGCGGCATCGGCGAAGCGGGGCTTGCCGAGGAATGCTGGAGCCGCCTGCCGTCCGGCGGCCGCCTGGTCGCCAATGCCGTCACGGTCGAAGGCGAGGCCACGCTGGCGCGGCTGCACGGCCAGCATGGCGGCATGCTGACCCGCATCGCGATCAGCCGCGCGGAACCGGTAGGCGGCTTGCTGGGATGGCGGCCGCTGATGCCGGTGACGCAGTTTGCGACGACGAAGGGATCATCATGATCCTCTTCCGGCTGATTGCTGAAAGCTGATGGCTTCTGTCTACGGAATCGGCGTCGGGCCGGGCGACCCCGAACTGCTGACGCTCAAGGCCCTGCGCCTGATCCGTGCGGCGCCGGTGGTCGCCTATCCCGCGCCGGAGCGGGGCGACAGCCTGGCGCGCTCGATCGTGGCGGGGCATCTTCCCGGCGGCCAGGTCGAGATTCCCATCCGCATGCCGCTGGAGGTCGCGCGCTTCCCCGCCCAGGCGGTCTATGACCGGGCCGGCGAGGCGATCGCCGCGCACTTGCGGGCGGAGCGCGATGTCGCCGTGCTATGCCAGGGCGATCCGTTCTTCTATGGCTCGTTCATGTACCTGTTCGGGCGGCTGGCGCAGGACTGGCATGTCGAAGTGGTGCCGGGCGTGTCGTCGCTGATGGCCTGCGCCGCCGCGCTGGGCGCGCCGCTGGTCGCGCGCGACGACGTGCTGACCGTGCTGCCCGCGTCGTTGCCCGAAGCGGCGCTCGAGGCGCGGCTGGCGCAGGCCGACGCGGCGGCGATCATGAAGCTGGGCCGGCACTTCGCCAAGCTGCGCCGCGTGCTGGACCGGCTGGGCCTTGCCCAGCAGGCGCGCTATGTCGAACACGCCAGCATGGCGAGCCAGCGCATCGTGCCGATCGCCGATCTCAAGGACGACGACGTGCCGTACTTCGCGATGGTGCTGGTGCATCGCCGGGGCGATGCGTGGCGCAATCCGTGAACAAGCCGCCTTCCGGCGCCGCGATCGTCGTGCTGGGGCCGGGCGCGCTCGGCCTCGCGCGGCGGCTGAAGCGCCGCCTGCATGGCGCTACCGTGCACGGCTTGGCGAAACGGGTCGAGGCGCGGCAGGTCGACCACAGCTTCGCCGACACCATGGCGCATCTGCGCCGGCTGTTCCGCGCCGGCACGCCGATCCTGGGCCTCTGCGCGTCGGGCATCCTGATCCGCGCGCTGGCGCCGCTGCTCGCCGACAAGACGGCCGAGCCGCCGGTGGTCGCGCTCAGCGAGGACGGCGCGGTCGCCGTGCCGCTGCTGGGCGGGCATCACGGCGCCAATGCCCTGGCGCGCGCCGTGGCCGCGGTGACGCGCGGGCAGGCCGCGATCACCACCGCGGGCGACCGGCGGCTTGGGCTGGCGCTCGACGAGCCGCCGCCGGGATGGTGCGTCGCCAACGCCGGCGCGGCGAAGCCGATCACCGCCGCGCTGCTGGCGGGCGACGCGGTCGCGTTGACGATCGACGGCGCGCTGGACGCTTCGCTGGGCGGGTGGTTGACGGCGGGCGGGGCCCGGTTTGCGAAGCGCGCGGGGCGCACGATCCGCATCACGCACCGGCAAGGCGCGGCCCGCCGGACCCTCGCGCTGCACCCGCCGGTGCTGGCGCTGGGCGTGGGCTGCGAGCGCGACACGGCGCCGGCGGAGCTCGAAGCGCTGGTCATGCGCACCCTGGCGGCGAACGGGCTCGCGGCGGAGGCGGTCGCGGCGGTCTGCTCGATCGACCTCAAGGCCGACGAACCGGCCGTGCACGCGCTGGCCGCGAAGCTTGGCGTGCCGGCGCGATTCTTCCCGGCCGCGATGCTGGAGCGCGAGCGGCCGCGCCTGGCCAACCCGTCCGAGCTGGTGTTCCGCGAGACCGGATGCCATGGGGTGGCGGAGGGCGCGGCGCTGGCGGCCGTCGGCGGCAAGGGCAGGCTGGTCGTGCCCAAGCGCAAGTCGCGGCGCGCGACCTGCGCGGCCGCGCTGTCGCCGGCGGCGCTGGACGCGGGGCGCATCGGCCGCGCGCAAGGGCGGCTCACCGTCGTCGGCATCGGGCCGGGCAGCGCGTCGACGCGCACGCCGGCGGTGTCGGCCGCGCTGGACGCGGCGACGCATGTCGTGGGCTACGGGCTCTATCTCGACCTGCTGGGCGAACCGGTCGCCGGCAAGACCCTGCATCGCGGCACCCTGGGCGCCGAGGCGGAGCGCGTGCGCCTGGCGCTCGACCTCGCCGCAACCGGCGAAAGCGTGGCGCTGGTTTCCTCGGGCGATGCCGGGATCTATGCGCTGGCGACGCTGGTGTTCGAGACGATCGCGGGCGCCGGCCGCGCCGACTGGAACCGCGTCGCGATCGAGGTGCTGCCCGGCGTGTCGGCCTTGCAGACCGCGGCCGCCCGCGCCGGCGCGCCGCTGGGCCACGATTTCTGCGCCATCTCGCTGTCCGACCTGCTGACGCCGTGGACGGCGATCGAGCGCCGGCTGAAGGCCGCCGCCCAGGGCGACTTCGTGATCGCGCTGTTCAATCCCGCCTCGGGCCGCCGGCGATCCCAGCTCGTGCGCGTGCGCAAGATTCTCCTGAAGGCGCGGCCCGTGGACACGCCGGTCATCGTCGCGCGCAACCTGGACCGACCGGGCGAGCGGGTCGAGACCACGACGCTGGGCGAATTCGACCCGGCGACGGTCGACATGCTGACCCTGGTGATGATCGGATCGTCGGCGACGCGGCTGGCCGGGACCGGTGGCAGGCACTGGGTCTTCACGCCGCGCGGCTACGCGCGCAAGCCACGCGCATGAGCAAGGTGCACTTCATCGGCGCCGGTCCCGGCGCGCCCGACCTGATCACGGTGCGCGGGCTCAAGCTGATCCGCCGCTGCCCCGTCGTGCTCTACGCCGGATCGCTGGTGCCGCGCGCCGTGGTCGCGGCGGCGCCGAAGGGGGCGCGGGTGATCGACACCGCGCCGATGCATCTCGACCAGATCGTCGCCGAGATGCGGCAGGCGGTCGCCGCGGGGAAGGAGGTCGCGCGCGTGCATTCGGGCGACCCGTCGCTCTATGGCGCGATCGGCGAGCAGATGCGGCGGCTCGACGCGCTGGGCATCGCCTATGACGTCACGCCGGGCGTATCCGCCTATGCGGCCGCGGCCGCCGCGCTCCGGCGCGAGCTGACCCTGCCGGGGGTCAGCCAGACCGTCGTGCTGACGCGCACCGCGGTGCGCGCCTCGCCGATGCCCCGGGGCGAGGAGCTGGAGACGCTGGCGCAGAGCGGCGCCACCCTGGCGATCCACCTGTCGATCAACAACATCGCCGGCGTGGTCCGCGCGCTGACCCCGCGCTACGGCGCGGATTGCCCGGTCGTGGTGGCGGCGCGGGTGAGCTGGCCGGACGAGACGATCCTGCGCGGCACGCTGGCCACGATCCGCGCGGCGGTGAAGAAAAGCGGCATCACCCGCACCGCGCTGATCCTGGTCGGCCGGGCGCTGGCGGACGAGCGCTTCGCCGATAGCCGGCTCTATGCCGCCGAGCACAGCCATGTGCTGCGGCCGAGGGCCGAAACGGCAGGCCGATCGCGTCCTTCGACAGGCTCAGGGCGAGGAGCCAGAAAGCCTCCCTCATCCTGAGCTTGTCGAAGGATGAGCTTGTCGAAGGATGAGCCTGTGGGAGGATGAGCCTTTACCTGGCGCCGGCCTGCTTCAGCAATTGCGGGACATGCGCGTTGCGCGTCTCGGTCGACCACATCAGCGCGGTTCGGCCGGTATGGTCGGTCAGGTTGACATCGGCCTTGGCCGCCAGCAGCACGCGCACCACTTCCTCGTAGCCGCGGCGCGCGGCGATCATCAGCGCGGTCGTGCCCTGGCGGTCGATATCGTTGATCGGCGCGCCAAGCTTGAGGAGCCGCTCCGCCGCGTCGGCCTGGTTGTTGCCCGCGGCCCAGAACAGCGCCGTGCGACCTTCGCGGTCCTTCAGGCGGACATTGCCCTTGTTCTGCACAAGCAGATCGATGATGTCGATATGGCCGCCCAGCGCGGCGAACATCAGCGCGGTCTGGCTCTGGGAGTTCGAGGTGTTCGGGCTCTGCCCGCGCACAAGCGAACTCGCCACCTTGTCCTTGCGGCCGTTCTTGATGTCGTCGAGAAACTCGGTGTCGGGCAGCGATAGCTGCGCGCGCACCTCGCCCGTCGCGACGGACAGCGCGACGGCAAGTAGGAGTACCCGCAGGAGATGCGCCAAACCGATTTTCATGCGAACCGATCCTTGCGAATTTGCCCTAGCCTGCGTCAGCCGGTCGGCTCAACGCAAGCGGCTCGATGTCGCTTCCGGCGGGCAGCCGGGCGGCGATCCAATCCAGCGCGGCCGCCACGTCGGCCACCACCGGCGGGGGCGGCGCGGGCGGGCGGCGGATCATGACCACCGGCAGGCCCAGCGCGCGCGCCGCCGCGATCTTGGCGCCCGCCCCCTCGCCGCCGCTCTGCCGGCAGACCACGGCGTCGATCCGGTGCGCTTCGAGCAGACGGCGTTCGTCGGCAAGCGCGAATGGCCCGCGCGCCTGCACGAACAGGCCATCGATGACCGGGGATTGCGGCGGCGACACGGCACGCACCAGGAACCACCGCCCGGGCAGACCGGCAAAGCCCGCCAGATCGCGCCCGCCGAGCGCCAGGAAGACGCGCGGCCCCAGTGTCTCCAGCGCCTCCGCCGCCTGGGCGGGCCCGCCGACCTCGATCCAGCGGTCGCCGGGCTGCCGGCGCCATTCCGGCCGCAGCAGGCGGCAGCGCGGCACCCCCGCCCGCACCGCGGCTTCGATCGCGTTCGCCTGCATCGTCGCGGCGAAGGGATGCGTCGCGTCGAGCAAAAGGTCGATGCCCTGTTCCGCGATAAAGCGGCGCAAACCTTCCGCGCCGCCGAATCCGCCGATGCGGACCTCGCCGGGCGGCCGGACCGGGTCCGCCGTCGCGCCGGCGAGCGAGGAGGTCACCGCCAGCCGGTCGCCGAAGCGCGCGGCCGCCGCGCGGGCCAGGGCGACGGCCTCGCCCGTGCCGCCGAGGATCAGCAGGCGGGCCTTACGGGCCGGCATGGCCGATCAGGGTTCCCTCGCGGTCGAAGGCCAGCACGTCGACGGCGATGCCGCCGCCCAGCGCCGCCAGCACTACCTCGCGCGCGCCGCGCGCCACCGCGTCGGGCAGATCGAGATCGCGCGCTATCGCCAGCACCTCGCCGGCGCCGGCCGCATGGCGCACCCGCTCGACCAGCGCCGCATCGCCGCCAAGCCGCGCGACGCGCCCGGCCAGTTCGCCGAGGTCGACGCGCGACCGGCTGGAATGCAGGTCGAGATGCCCCTGCGCCAGCTTGGCGAGCTTTGCGAAGCCGCCGGCGATCGTCAGACGCGGGACCGGGTGCTTGCGCAGGTATTTCAGCAGCCCGCCGACGAAGTCGCCCATGTCGATCAGCGCCTGCTCCGGCGCGCGGAACATCGCCTGGGCCGCGCGTTCGGAGGTCGATCCGGTGGCGCCGATCAGGTGCTGGATGCCCGCCGCGCGCGCGACGTCCACGCCGCGATGGATCGCGTGGATCCAGGACGCGCAGGAATAGGGGATCACCACGCCGGTGGTGCCGAGAATCGAAAGCCCGCCGACGATGCCGAGCCGCGCGTTCATCGTGCGCTCGGCCAGGGCCTGGCCGCCGGGAATCGAGACCGTGATCTCGACATCCTCCGGCCCGCCCAAAGCCTCGGCCGCGTCCGCCACCGCCGCGCGCATCATCGCGCGCGGGCCGGGATTGATCGCGGGCTCGCCGACCGCGAGCGGCAGGCCCGGCCGCGTGACCGTGCCGACGCCGTCGCCCGCGCGAAACGTTATGCCGTCGCCCGGCGTGCCCCAGCGGAGCGTGGCCAGGACGGTCGCGCCATGGGTGACGTCGGGGTCGTCGCCGGCATCCTTCACCACCCCGGCCGTGGCCGCGCCGCCGGCAAGCGTGCCCCGCGCCAGCGCGAAGCTGGGGCGCTGACCCTGGGGCAGGCGGATCGTCACCGGATCGGGAAAGCGCCCGGTCACCAGCGCCTCGTAGGCCGCGCGCGCGGCGGCCGTGGCGCAGGCCCCGGTGGTCCAGCCGCGCTTCAATTCGCCCGCGGGGCGGCGGCTTTCGGCGCCGGTGTCGTTCATGGCCGGATGGTAGCCCCCCCTGGCCCGGCGGTGTAGGGTGCCGGCCATGGCCGAACGCGAATCTTTCACGCCGCCGCCCTTCGATCCCGGGACGGTCTGGCTGGTCGGGGCCGGGCCGGGCGAGCCCGGGCTGCTGACCCTGCTGGCGCTGCACGCGCTGAAGAGCGCCGACGTGGTGGTCTACGACGCGCTGGTCGATCCGCGGACGCTGGACCTGGCGCGGCCGGAAGCGCAGCGCATCC
>JADZDN010000007.1 GCA_020851015.1 Alphaproteobacteria bacterium
GCCTTGGACTACCGACCACCCGAGGAGTTCGAATTGATCCACGAGCCCGTGGTCAGACGGCCGTCTGACCACGGGCTCTCAACAACTGTCCCCTAATTCTCTGTCTCACCCACGGGGGGCACTCCATGTCCCCGGAACTTCCAGAATTAAGTATCGTGTCCCCGGAACTTCCCCAGAATTAAGTATCGTGTCCCCGGAACTTCCCCGGAACTTTGCGAGATGCCCGAGCCTTTCCTGCCGGCGAAGGGTCGCGTCCCGCACGGCGGCCGTATAGGTGTCGAGTGCGGCCTTCCGTCCCTCCCCCTTCCTCCGTGTCTCTGCGGTGAATCTTCGGAAAAGAACCACAGAGGCACAGAGACACAGAGGAGGAAGGGAGACTGTCCCTTCCTCGTTCCTACCTTCGTGCCTTCGTGCCTTCGTGGTTTGAAATGAAGGTTGACCACGAAGGCACGAAGACACGAAGGGAAAAAAGGAAAGTGAACCACGACGGCACGACGGACACGACGAGGGAAGGATCGCGCCGCCCTGGGCGGCGCAGCTGATTTTTTCCGCGTGGTGTCCGTCGTGTCGTGGTGGTGAATCGTTTTGCCGGCGCGTCTCGCGGCGACGGCGCGCGGTCGGCCCCTCTCACCCAGCTTCGACCAAGGGGCTTCGCCCCTAAGCCTTCGCAACCCTCTCCCCCGCTTCGCGGGTGGCGAGGGGTTCGGACGGAAGGGCGCGGGTGGCGAGGGTTTTGCGAGCGGCGCCGTGCTATCCCACCAACCGCCTCACCGCGGCGCGCAATTCCGGCAGCACGTCGTCGCCGAACCAGGGGTTCTTCTTTTCCCAGCCCGTGGTGCGCCAGCTCGGGTGGGGCAGGGGTAGGAAGCGCGGGAGGTGCTTCCGGAAATCGCGCACGGTTTCGGTCATGCTTGCCTTGCCGCCGATGTAGCGGGCCTGGGCGTAGCTGCCGACCAGCAGCGTCAGCTCGATTTCCGGCATCAGCGCGCGCAGGCGGTCGTGCCAGCGCGGCGCGCATTCCGGGCGGGGCGGGGCGTCGCCGCCGCGCGGCAGCCGGCCCGGATAGCACAGGCCCATCGGCAGGATGGCGATGCGCGTGGTGTCGTAGAAATCCGCGCGCGCGATCGCCATCCACTGCCGCAGCCGGTCGCCCGAGCGGTCGTCCCAGGGGACGCCGCTCGCATGCACCTTGGTGCCGGGCGCCTGGCCCACGATCAGCAGGCGCGCGGTGGCCGACAGGCGGAACACCGGGCGCGGTCCCAGCGGCAAATGCCGGGCGCAGACCGCGCAGGCCGCGGCCTCCGCCATCGCCGCGCCGAGGGCGCGCCCGGCCTCAGTCGCGCTGGAGGAGCTTCGCGACATAGCCGGGCACGACCGCCGAGGCGGGACCATAGATCGCCTCGTGGAACAGCGAGGCGCCCTCCGACGGCTCCAGGTTCAGCTCGACCGTGTGCGCGCGGGCGGCCTTGCGCGCCTCGGCGACGAAGCCGGCGGCGGGATAGACGTTGCCCGAGGTGCCGATCGACAGGAAGAGCCGGCACGACCCGAGCGCGTCGTAGATGCGGTCCATCGCCAGCGGCATCTCGCCGAACCACACGACATGCGGGCGCATCCTGCCCGCGCCGCCGCAGGCCGCGCAGGCCAGCTCGACCGACAGGTCGTCGCGGCATTCGCCGACCGCGCCGCAGGCGGCGCAACGCGCCTTCAGCAGCTCGCCGTGCATGTGGATGACGTTGCGCGATCCGGCGCGCTCATGCAGGTTGTCGATGTTCTGCGTGACCAGCAGCACGTCGCCGGGACGGGCTTGCTCCAGCTCGGCCAGCGCGCGATGCGCGGCATTGGGCCGGACCGCGTCGTCCAGCAGGCCGCGCCGGCGCGCGTTGTAGAACCCGTGGACGCGATGGGGATCGGCGGCGAATCCCTCCGGCGTCGCCATGTCCTCCAGCCTGACGCGCGACCAGATGCCGTCCTTGTCGCGGAACGTGTCCAGCCCGGACTCCTTCGAGATGCCGGCGCCGGTCAGGATGACGATCGACGGGGATGCAGGTGCCACGAGCCGGACCATTCCGAGCCAACGAGGATCTCATCCTTCGACAGGCTCAGGATGAGGTCGCCGAAACCTATATCCTCATCCTGAGCTTGTCGAAGGATGAGCTTGTCGAAGGATGAGCTTGTCGAAGGATGAGCGTCCGGAAGCAACGACCTTGAGCGCCGAGAAACCCACCAGCATCCTTTTCGTCTGCACCGGCAACATCTGCCGCTCTGCGCATCATGCGCGGCATGGCCCCGGCGGGATCGGCGAGGCGCGTGCGCCTGTTCCTGGACTACGCGCCGCGCGCGGGCGTGAAGGACGTGCCGGACCCCTATTGCGGCGATGCGCCCGCGTTCGCGACGGCGCTCGCGCTGATCGAACTGGGTGCGCGCGGGCTGCTCGACGCAATCCGCGCGACCCGCTGATGCGAGCGCTAGACCCGGCCGGTCAGCGCCAGGACGAGAACGACCACCAGGACGACCCCCAGCGCGCCGCTCGGCCCGTATCCCCAGCCGCGGCTATGGGGCCAGGTGGGAATGGCGCCCAGGAGCAGGATCACGAGCAGGACAAGCAGGATGGTGCTGATCATGACATGGCCTCGCGATGATTGGCTGGGCAACCAACGCTGGCGCAAGCCAGTGGTTCCCCGCAGCGGCCATTGCCATGGCGGGGCGGCGGGAGATGGAGCTGGCGGGGATGGCCGTACCCCTTACGCCCCCAGCAGCGCGCGCACCGACGCGATGTCGGGGAAGACGTAGTCCGGCCGGGGCACGTCGGGCGACAGCGCGATGCCCCGGCGGTTGATCCAGCAGATCGTCAGGCCGAGCGGCTTGCCGCCCACCAGGTCGGTGAACTGCGACTGGCCGCAATGCAGGATGGCGTTGGCGCCGAGGCCCGATTGGCGCAGCAGGTATTTGAACAGCGTGCCGTCCGGCTTGTAGCCGCGGGCGCGCTCGGCGGTGCACACCAGGTCGAAGTCGCGGCCCAGCTTCGTGCGGGCGAGCAGGTCGTCGTCGATGTTCGACACGACGGCCAGGCGGTACCGCTTCGCCAGGGCGGCAAGCGTCTCCGTCACGTCGGGATAGAGCGGGAAGCGGTCGAACGCGTCGAAGTAGAGCCGGATCAGGTCCGCATCGCCGGTCATGCCGTAGTGCCTGAAGGTCGTGGCCAGGGAATCGCGGCAAATCTGCTTGTAGGGCCGCCAGGGCTGCCAGTAGGCCGCGATGTTCGTTTCCTCCCAGTGCTCCCAGAACGCCTTCACGTCGACGTCCCGTGCGCCTGCCTTGGCGAGGATCGCCTCGAACGCGTCGTAGGATCCCTCGCGCACGCTGATCAGCGTGCCGAACACGTCGAAGGACAGCAGCTTGACCGCGGCTGGGTCGATCACCGGCGCACTACCGATTCTTCGCGTGGTATTCCGGGTTCGGCATCATGTCGAGCCCGTGCGCCATGCGGTTCGACATGTTGAAGAAGGCGACCGTGTCCGCGATGTCGAAAATGTCGGCATTCGAGAACCCGACCTTGCGCAGGCCCTTGCGGTCGGGCTCGTCGATCAGGCGCGGCGTCTCGGTCAGCTTCCAGGCGAAGTCGAGCATCGCGCGCTGGCGCTTGCTCAGGCTCGCCACGCGGTAGTTCATCGCCATCATCTCGCCGAGCTCGGGGTCGCCCGAGAGCTGGCGCACCGCCTGGCCGTGCGCGACCAGGCAGTAGTAGCAGCGGTTGGCCGAGGACACGACCACCGCGATCATCTCGCGCTCGAGCTTGCTGAGCCCCGAATCGCCCAGCATCAGCTCGTTGTAGGTGTTGATGAAGTTGCGCAGCTTCTGCGGCCGCGCCGCCAGCGCGCGCAGCACATAGGGCACCAGCCCCAGCTTCTCCTGGCAGATCGCGAATTACTTCCGCAGGTCCTTGTCGAGCTTGTTCGTAGCAGGCACCGGCAGGCGCATGATGTGCTTGGGCTGGGGCATGGTCACTCCGCGCGAACTCATCCTTCGACAAGCTCAGGATGAGGAACAAAGAATCCTCACCCTGAGCTTGTCGAAGGGTGATCTTCCCCTGTCAGTCTAACCCGCACTGCGCGCGCTGGCGCAGCAGGTGGTCGGCCAGCACGAGCGCCAGCATCGCCTCGCCCACCGGCACGGCGCGGATGCCGACGCAGGGGTCGTGGCGGCCCTTGGTCGATATCTCGGTGTCCTTGCCGTCGGTGGTGACGGTCTTGCGCGGGCTCAAGATCGAGCTGGTCGGCTTGACCGCGAAGCGCACCACGATGTCCTGGCCCGACGAGATGCCGCCCAGGATGCCGCCGGCGTGGTTCGACAGGAAATGCGGCCCGTCGTTGCCCATGCGGATCTCGTCGGCGTTCTGTTCGCCCGACAGCAGCGCCGCGCCGAAGCCGGCGCCGATCTCCACGCCCTTCACGGCGGTGATGCTCATCATCGCCTTGGCGATCTCGCCGTCCAGCTTGTCGAACACCGGCTGGCCCAGGCCGGCGGGGA
>JADZDN010000008.1 GCA_020851015.1 Alphaproteobacteria bacterium
GCCGCGATCTCCTGCGGCTGGATCGGCCGCACGGCGCGATAGGACTGCAGCATCAGCCGCGCCTTGGTGGCGTTGAAATCGCCGTCGCGCTCGAAGCACCAGGCATTGAGGCAGATCGCGATCTCGTAGGCGAAGAAATCGTTGCACGCGAAATAGAAGTCGATCACCCCCGACAGCTTGTCGCCGAGGAAGAGCACGTTGTCCTGGAACAGGTCGGCATGGATCACGCCTTCGGGCAGGGTCTTCGGCCAGTTCGGCTCGAGGTACGCGATCTCGTCCCGGATCAATGCGTCCAGCCCGGCGCGCACCTCGCCGGCGCGCGGCGCGCAGGCGTCCACAAGCGGCCGCCACCCGCCGAGGCCGAGCGCGTTCGCGCGCTTGACCGCGAAGGACGCGCCGGCCAGGTGCATCCGCGCCATCGCTTCGCCCAGGAGCTTGCAGTGCTGCGGCTGGATCTGCCGCGGCCACATGCCGTCGAGGAAGGTGACGATCGCCGCCGGCCGGCCGCACAGCGTGCGCAGCGCCTTGCCGTCGCGCGCGTGCACCGGCGTGGGGCAGGCGAAGCCACCGGCGGCCAGGTGGTCCATCAGCCCCAGGAAGAAGGGCAGGTCCTCGGCCTTCACCCGCTTCTCGTAGAGGGTCAGGATGAACGAGCCGCGCTCGGTGCGCAGCAGGTAGTTCGAGTTCTCGACCCCCTCGGCGATCCCCTTGCAGCTCGTCACCTGGCCGATGTCGTACTGGGCCACGAACTGCGCCAGGTCCTCGTCGCCGACCTCGGTGTAGACCGCCATGCCGCGCCTATTCCCCGCGCAACGGGCGGTTGCGCCAACAGTGCCATCGGCCTTGTGCTTGCATCGGCCAGACCCTAATGTCGCCCGCATCGGCAGGGAAATACCGGCGGGTGCCGGACACTATACGGCACCAAGACCGAAGGAAAGGGTGGGCATGGCGGGTGCGGTCGTGGCGCAGAAGGCGCCGTTCGGCATCGGCGTCGAGGCGGGCAAGGACTATTGGTGGTGCGCCTGCGGGCGCAGCAAGAAGCAGCCCTTCTGCGACGGCTCGCACAAAGGGACCGGCCTTGCGCCGGTCAGGTACGCGGCGAAGGAGGCGGCGACGGTATGGTTCTGCGGGTGCAAGTCGTCCAAGTCCGCGCCGCTGTGCGACGGAACGCACAACGGGCTCTGACGCGCGCGGCCACGCTTGCCGCGGCCCTGCTGGTCGCGGCGCCGCTTGCCGGCCCGGCCTGGGCCGATCCCGAGGATTGTCCCGACGTGGGCCTGGTGCCCGAGCTTACCCGGCTGACCAAGTTCAAGCCGGGCGAGGGACGCACGACGGACGACGTGCGCTACGACGTGTTCGTGCGCTCGGTCAGCGATCCGGTCTGCAGCGAGAAGGACCGCAAGGTCCGCGTCGCGATGCGCCTGGAATTCGCCACCCAGCGCGGCCGCGCCGAGAAGAGCAGCCGGGTGGAGTTCGCGTATTTCGTCGCGATCCGCCATCGCGTGTCGGGCGAGATCATCACCAAGGAGGTCTTCCCGGTCGCTTTCGACCTGCCGCAGGGGCGCGACAGCGCGGTGGCGGAGGAGGAGCTGGAGCAGGTCACCATCCCGATCCGCAAGGACGAGCAGGGCCGCTACTACGCGATCCTGATCGGCCTGCAATTGAGCGAGGACGAGCTGAACTACAACCGGCTGCGCCGCGGCGAAACGATCGAACCGCGTCCGCCCGGGCTGCAGCCTGGGCAGCGCCCGCTGCCGACCTTGCCGGGGCTGCCGAAGCCGGCGCCGTAGCCGCCCGGGAACCCGGCGGCGGCGGACGATGACCGGCGCAACTTCGCAGGAACATCCGTTCTGGAGCCGTCGGGCCGACGAGCTGCAATCGACCCTTGCGTCGGGGCCGCAGGGCCTTTCGTCGCCGGACGCGCGCGAGCGCCTGGCGCGCCTCGGCCCCAACGCGGTGGGCGAGGAGGGCGAGCTTTCCGCCCTGCGCCTGCTGCTGCGCCAGTGGGAAAGTCCGCTGGTCCTGATCCTGGTTTTTGGCGCCGTCGTATCGCTGGCGCTGCGCGAATGGGTCGACGCCTCGATCATCCTGGCCATCGTGGTGGGCAGCACGGTGCTGGGTTTTTTGCAGGAATACCGGGCATCGACCGCGGTCGCCGAGCTGAAGCGGCGGCTTGCGCTTACCTGCCGCGTGCTGCGCGACGGGGCGGAGACCGTCGTTCCGGCGCGCGCGGTGGTTCCCGGCGACGTGGTGCTGCTGTCCGCCGGCAATCTGGTCCCCGCCGACGGGCTGGTGCTGGAAGCCAAGGACTGCCTGGTCAGCGAATCGGCGCTGACCGGCGAGACCTTCCCCGTGGAGAAGCAGCCGGGCGTGCTGGCCGCGGCGACGCCGGTGGCCGCGCGCACCAATGCCGTGTTCCTGGGCTCGTCGCTGCGCAGCGGCACGGCGCGGGTGCTGGTGGTGGAGACGGGGCGGCGGACGGAGTTCGGCGCGATCGCCGCGCGGCTGGGCCGGCGCGCGCCGGAAACCGAGTTCGCCCGCGGCATCCGGCAGTTCGGCTACCTTCTGCTTCGCGTGATGATCCTGATCGTGCTGTTCGTGCTGACCGTCAACCAGCTGCTCGGACGCCCGGTCGTCGACTCGCTGCTCTTCGCCGTCGCGCTGGCGGTGGGCCTGTCGCCCGAACTGCTGCCGGCGATCATCAGCGTTACCCTATCGGCCGGCGCGCGGGCCATGGCGCGCCGGGGCGTGATCGTCCGGCGGCTCGAGGCGATCGAGAACCTGGGCAGCATGACGGTGCTGTGCACCGACAAGACCGGCACGCTGACCGAGGGCGTGGTCGCCTTGCACGATGCGGTCGATCCCGCGATGAAAAGTTCGCCCTCGGTCAGGGAGCTGGCCTACCTCAACGCATCGCTGGAAACGGGCATCGAGAACCCGCTGGACGCCGCGATCGTCGCGCACGGCGCGCGGTCGGGCTGGTCGGCGGCGGACCGGCGCAAGATCGACGAGATTCCCTACGATTTCCGCCGCAAGCGTCTGACCATCGTGGTCGCCATGGCGACGGGCGAGGCGCGGCACCTGATCGTCACCAAGGGGGCCTTCGCCAACGTGCTGGCGATCTGCACGACGGTCGAGCGACCGGACGGGCAGGCGCCGCTCGATGCCGCGGCGGCGGCCGAACTCGAGGCCTATTTCAGGGCGCGGAGCGAGGAAGGCTATCGCGTGCTGGCGATCGCCACCCGGTTGGCGCCGGCGAAGGACCGCTATGGCCACGACGACGAGGCCGCCATGTCCTTCGCGGGCTTCCTGCTGTTCTACGACCCGCCGAAGCCGGACGCGCCGCGGATCATCCGCGATCTCGCCGAGCTGGGTGTGGCCACCAAGGTCATCAGCGGGGACAACCGCTACGTCACGGCGCACCTGGCCAACGCGATCGGGCTCGACCCGCGCTCGCTGCTGACCGGCGCCGAGATCGCCGTCATGAAGGACGAGGCGCTGTGGCAGCAGGCGGCGCGCACGGACCTGTTCGTCGAGGTCGACCCGCAGCAGAAGGAACGCATCGTCCTGGCGCTGCGCCGGACCGGGCAGGCGGTGGGCTACATGGGTGACGGCATCAACGATGCGCCCGCGCTGCACGCGGCGGATGTCGGCATCTCGGTCGATTCGGCGGTCGACGTGGCGCGGCAGAGCGCCGACGTGATCCTGCTGCAGCGCGACCTAGACGTGCTGCGCCAGGGCGTGATCGACGGGCGGCGCACCTTCGCCAACACGCTGAAATACATCAGCATCACGACCAGCGCCACGTTCGGCAACATGATTTCAATGGCGCTGGCCACGCCGCTGCTGCCGTTCCTGCCACTGGCCGCCAAGCAGATCCTGCTCAACAATTTCCTGTCCGACCTGCCGTCGATCGCGATCTCGACCGACAACGTGGATCGCGAGCACATCGAAAGCGCCCAGCGCTGGAACATCGCCGATGTCCGGCGCTTCATGATCGTCTTCGGCCTGGTCAGCTCGCTCTTCGACCTGTTGACCTTCGGCACGCTGCTGCTGCTGTTCCGGGCCGACGAGCCGACCTTCCAGACCGCGTGGTTCGTGGTCTCGCTGCTGACCGAGCTGGCAGTGCTGCAATTGCTGCGGACCCGCGGCCCGGTATTCGCCAGCCGGCCCAGCCGGCTTCTGCTGGCGACCACGCTCGCCGTCGGCGCCGTGGCGGTGGCCGTACCCTATTCGGGCCCGCTGGCCGCCGCTTTCGGGTTCGTGGCGATCCCGCTGTCCGTGATGGCCGCCTCGGTCGCGATCGTGCTGGGATATATGGTCGCGACGGAGGCGACCAAGGCGCTCTACTTCCGCCGGTCCCCCCGCCGGGCGGGGCGATAGGCGCCTATCGCCGGCCCAGGCACTGGCGCAGCTTGTCGCGCTGGTGCTGGTAGCGGGCGTAGCAGCCGTCGATCAGCGCGTTGTCGCTGGCCGCGGAATTGCCGCGGACGCAGTCGTTGTATTTCCGCTTGTTCGTGGCATAGCGCTTCTTGCAGCCGTCCCGCAGCGCGTTCTGTTGCACCGAGGAGAGCTGGGCCGGCACATAGAGGTCGCCGGCGGCGAAGGCGGGCGGCGCGTCGAGCGACAGGGCGACGGTCAGGATCGGCAGCAGGCGGGCGAACACGGTCGGTTCCCCCAAGGGCACCCGTCAGTGCAATTTGCCCGGCAGTTCCTTGATCGCGGCGTCGACGAGCTGGGCGCCGCGCTGGCCCTTCATTTCCTCGGTCACGATGCGGCGCGCGGCGGCGACGGCGATGTCCACGGCCTGGTTGCGCACGTCGCGCAGCGCCGCGGCCTCGGCCTGGGCGATCTTGTCGAGCGTCTGCTGCTCGCGGCGCTTCAATGCGGCGTCAATGGCGGCCGTGGCCTCGACGGCGATGCGCTTGGCCTCGTCCTTGGCGCGGGCCACGATCGCCTCGGCTTCCTTCAGCGCCTGGGCCTGCTTGGCCTTGTACTCGGCCAGCAGGGCCTGCGCCTCGGCGCGCAGGCGCTCGGCCTCCTCGATCTGCGCGCGGATTCGCGCGGCGTGCAGGTCGAGGGCGTTGGTGGCGGCGCGCGACAGCGGCTTCCACGCCACGATCACGAACAGCACGAAGCCGACGGCGGCCCAGAAGGTCGGGTTGTGCAGCATGCTCTAGCTCCGGCCGCCGCGCGCCGCGTCGACCGCCTGCCGGACAGCGGCCGGGGCGGGCTCGCCGCCCATCAGCCGGCCGACCAGCGCCGATGTCACTTCGCTCGCCACCGTGTCGATTTCGCCCAGCGCGGCCTTGCGGGCGGCGGCGATGCGCTGCTCGGCGGCATCGCTGCGGTCCTTCAGGACGCCGGCGAATTCGGTCTGGCGCGCGGCGGCGGCGGCATTGGCCTTCTGCGTCGCGTCCTGGATCGCGGCGGTGGCGCCGGCCTTGGCCTCGGCCATCGCCTTCTCGTAGGCCTTGAGCGTCGTCTCGGCCTCCGCGCGCAGCGCCTCGGCGGCCCGAAGGTCGCCGGCGATCTTCGACTCGCGCGCCGCCAGCACCTGGCTCACCCGCGGCAGGGCCACCTTCGCCATCATCAGGTAGAGGAAGACGAAGGTGACGACCAGCCAGAAGAGCTGGGGCGGAAAGTCGGAGAAGACGAGCTGCGGCATGACGCCGGCCCTCCGGTCTTTAAGCCTGGGCCTAGAACACGAACAACAGCAGCATCGCGATGACCAGCGCGAACAGCGCGATCGCCTCGGTCAGCGCGAAGCCGAGGAACACGTTGCCCATCATCTTCGGCACCGCGGCCGGGTTGCGCAGGCCCCCGGCGATCAGGTTGCCGAAGATGTTGCCGATGCCGATGCCCACGCCCGCGAGCGCGATGGTGGCAAGGCCGGCGCCGATCAGCTTGGCGGCTTCTGGACCCATGGCACGAATTCCTTCTCTTGGTCTGGTTGAGGGGTGAAACGCTGCGACGCCGCCTAGTGGTGCATGTGCACGGCGTCGTTGAGATAGATGCAGGTCAGGACGGCGAACACGTAGGCCTGCAGGAACGCGATCAGGATCTCGAGGCCGGTCAGCGCGACGATGAACGCCAGCGGCGCCCAGCCCGCCAGCAGGCCGAGCGAGATCACGAAGCCGGCGAACACCTTCAGCATGGTGTGGCCGGCCAGCATGTTGGCGAACAGTCGGACCGACAGGCTGATCGGGCGGATCAGGTAGGACAGCAGCTCGATCACGATCAGAAGCGGCAGCAGCGCCGCCGGCACGCCCGAGGGCGCGAACAGCTTCAGGTAGTGCAGCCCGTGCCGCGCGAAGCCGATGATCGTTACGCCGATGAAAACGACGATCGCCAGCGCGAAGGTGACGACGATGTGGCTGGTGGTCGTGAAGGAGAACGGCACCATGCCCAGGAGGTTGGCGAACAGGATGAACATGAACAGCGAGAAGATGAACGGGAAATAGGGCATGCCCTCTTTCCCGACATTGTCGCGCAGCATGCCAGCAACGAATTCGTAGGCCATCTCGGCCACGGATTGCATGCGCCCCGGCACCAGCGCGCGCGCCCTCATGCCCTGGGTCATCAAGAGCGTGATCAGGATGGTGGCGACCACCATCCACAGCGCCGAGTTGGTGAAGGAGATGTCGAGACCGCCGACCTTGATCGGGACGATGCGGTGGATCAGGAATTGCTCGAGCGGATTATGGGCTTCGGCCACGGAGAGGGTCCCCTTGGTCAGGACCGTTCAGGCGGTCCCTCCACCCCGGCCGTCGGGCGCGTTCATCGCCTGCGTCAGCCGGTAGACGTTCAGCATTCCCGCGGCGGCACCCAGCACGAAGAAGACCAGCAGAAGAAACGGCGAGGTTCCCAGCCAACGGTCCAGGAACCAGCCGATCCCGCCGCCCACCGCCAATCCCGCCGCCAGTTCGATCCCCACGCGGAGCGCTAGCCCCATCGCCGAGGTCGGCGGCGGCCCACCGTCCGTTCGCGCATCCTTTTCCTCATCCTGCCGGATTCCTGCGCGCTGGCGCGCGTCCGACAGGCGGGCCTCAAGGTCCTTGAGGGAAGAAGGAGGCGGATCGGCGGTCATCGGCATGTCCTTGCGCCAAGGCCGCACCGCGAAACCGACCCCCCGAAAGGCGTCTCGCGGCGGGCCGCAATCTAGGGACGGCACCCCCTGGAGTCAAGGATGAACGCACCACGGGGGGCAAAGGTTTCACGCTGTGGTTTCATAGGGTTAGATCGAACATGCCCGTTCATGCGGTTGGATGCCATTCGGCCTCCTATCCCTCGTCGCGCGAAACGATCCGCGCCGCCCGTGACCGCTGCCGGGCAAGGATAGCTTCGCGCAACTGCTGGAAGAGTCTGGGCGGCAGCATCCCGTAGTCGTACCGGCCGGGCTGCCCAGGAAGCGGCCGTAGATCAAACCCCGGCCAGGCGAAGCGGTTCAGTTCGTCCAGGCGCAGCCAATGCCGTCCGCTGTCCAAGCCGAGGCGCCGGCTGACGGCGCTTGGAATTGCGATGGAGGCGGCGGGGTCTCTGGGCGGCTGGTGCGTGATGGGCGCAACGATCGTCTGGATATCGCCGCTTGCTTCGCGGCGGGCTGCGACGACGATCGCGCAGGGCCTGTCCTTGGCGCCCTGCGCTGCCTCCGCCACCCGTTCGCTACTCCACAAGAAATTGTAGCGGATCACCAAGCCCGGCTTCGGTACCGGCAGGCTCATTCAGGTTCGACGCCGTACTCTGCCGCTTCGATGGCCACGACGACGTCCTTGGGAAGCCTCCCGACGACGAGCGATTGACGCTCCCGGCGCTTCAGCCGTTCGTAGCGCACGGCTTCACTTGCAGAAAGATAGGCCCCTATCACCCGGCCATGGCTGGTCACGCGGATCACCTTGGCCGCGACGGCCTCTTCCCGGTATCGGGCGAAATTCCGCGAGAACTGGGTCGCCGGTACGTTGCGTCGCGCCGCCATGCCAGCCTCCTTTGCGTCTGCGTAAACTGTGCAATTTACGCAATTCTGTCAAGCCAACAACCCGGCGGCCCCCGTGTAGGACCAGCGCCTCCGGATGGGCATGAAAGGGCGCGAACGCGATATCTCGGCGGCCTTCTGCGCGCCGCGCCCGCCCTAGCTCGCGTGCCTGATCCGCACGGCTTCCTGCAGGTCGACCGAGACGAGCTGCGACACGCCGCGCTCGGCCATGGTGACGCCGAACAGCCGGTCCATGCGCGCCATGGTAATGCGGTGGTGGGTGATCACCAGGAAGCGGGTCTGGGTATTGTGCGCGATCTCGGCCACGAGCTGGCAGAAGCGCTCGACGTTGGCGTCGTCGAGCGGCGCGTCCACCTCGTCCAGCACGCAGATCGGCGCCGGGTTGGTCAGGAACACCGCGAACAGCAGCGCGATCGCGGTCAATGCCCGCTCGCCGCCCGAGAGCTGAGTCAAGACGCCGATCTTCTTGCCTGGCGGGCTCGCCATGATTTCGAGCCCGGCCTGCAGCGGATCGTCGTTCTCGATAAGCGCCAGATGCGCGCGTCCGCCGCCGAACAGCCGGGTGAACAGCTCCGAGAAATGCGCGTTCACCTGCTCGAACGAGGCCAGCAGGCGCTCGCGTCCTTCCTTGTTCAGCTCGCCGATGCCCTGGCGCAGCCGCGCGATCGCCGCGATCAGGTCCTCGCGCTCCGTGCGCATGCCGGCGATCTGCTGCTCCATCTCCGCCGCCTCGTCCTCGGCGCGCAGGTTGA
>JADZDN010000009.1 GCA_020851015.1 Alphaproteobacteria bacterium
GCCCCCTCAGGATGACGCGTTGTTGTGGTGTCAACGAAAGAAACGCGTCATCCTGAGGAGCGAGCGCAGCGAGCGTCTCGAAGGATGAGGAGCGCGTGGACGTCAAATGGCCCTGTTGATGCGGACCACCAGCGACCGCGGCCCGTGGTGGCGGGACGAGTTCAAGAAGGCGCTGCCGGACCTGGAGTTCCGGCTCCATCCCGAGATCGGCAATCCCGCGGACATCGAATACGCGCTGGTGTGGGATCCGCCGCCCGGACTGCTGGCATCGCTGCCCGCGCTCAAGGTGATTTTCTCGATGGGCGCGGGCGTCGACCACCTGTTCAAGGATCCCGCGCTGCCGCGCCACCTGCCGGTCGTGCGCATCGTCGATGCGCGCCTGACGGGGCTGATGGTGGAGTACGCCGTGATGTACGCGCTCCGCTTCCACCGCGACATCCCGACCTACGAAGAGCAGCAGCGGCAAAAGGTCTGGAAGGAGTTGTCGCTCAAGCAGTGCTCGGACCGCAGGGTGGGCGTGATGGGGCTGGGCGAGATCGGCGGCGCCGTGGCGCGCGCGATGGCCGCCCTCGGCTTCGACGTCGCCGGATGGTCGCGCCGCCCCAAGGACATCGCCGGGGTTAGGAGCTTCGCCGGCAAGGAGGGCCTCACGCCGTTCCTGGCGCGCAGCGACATCGTCATCTGCGTGCTGCCGTTGACGCCCGACACGGCCGATATCCTGGATGCGCGCGCCTTCGCCGCGATGCCGCGCGGAAGCTACGTCATCAACATCGGCCGCGGCCGCCAACTGGTGGAGCCCGACCTGCTGGCGGCGCTGGACAATGGCCAGCTCGCGGGCGCGGCGCTTGACGTGTTCCGCGCCGAGCCCTTGCCGCCGGATTCGCCGCTATGGTCGCATCCCAGGCTGCTGGTGACCCCCCATCTCGCGGCGGCGACCGACCCGCGCTCGTCGGTCGCGCAGATCGTCGAGAACATAAAGCGCGACCGTGCCGGGCAGAAGCCGATCAACACCATCGACACCCAGGCGGGGTATTGAGGTTTATCATCCTTCGAGACGGGCCTTCGGCCCTCCTCAGGATGACGCGTTTCTTTTGAGCGCAAATCCAACGCGTCATCCTGAGGAGCGAGCGCCAGCGAGCGTCTCGAAGGATGAGGAGCGAGCGCCAGCGAGCGTCTCGAAGGATGAGGAGCGAGCGCCAGCGAGCGTCTCGAAGGATGAGGAGCACCGTGCTTCAAAAATTCCATCACCTCGCCACGCGCATCCGCACAGCCCGCGAGATCGAGCGTGGCGTAGCGCGTGTCGTCCAGCCGCGCGCCCATCGCCTGGGCGATAGCGGCCACGCGCATACGGGCGCGTGCGTTGCCGGACAAACGCAGCACCCTGGCGCCCGAGCGCAAGGCCCCCAGCGCCCGGCCGGGCTGGTCGGCGCAATCGAGGATCGCCGTCACCGCCACCGCGAGATGGTCCGCACGGGCCAGCCTCACCACCTCGCGGAACCAGCCGGGCCCGGCATAGCCCGCGGCGCCGGGAGCGCTCAGGAGCGTCAGCGGCATACCCAGCGCGGCGGCGGCCGCGATCGCCGCCCGCGCCTGGTCGAGCGAATGGACGACGACGGCCCTCGGCTTCGCGACGATCAGCCGAGACGGCCGAGCGCCACGGCCGTGTCGTTCATGCGGTTGGAGAAGCCCCATTCGTTGTCGTACCAGGACATCACGCGCACCAGCTTGCCCTCGATCACCTGGGTCTGGGTGATATCGACTGTCGAGCTGGCCGGGCAGTGGTTGTAGTCGATCGACACGGTCGGGTCGGAGGTGATGTCGAGGATGCCCTTGAGCTGCCCGTTCGACGCCTCGACCAGCGCCTTGTTCACTTCCTCGACCGTGGTGTCGCGCTTCGGCACGAACTTGAAGTCGATCACCGACACGTTCGGCGTCGGCACGCGGATCGCCGTGCCGTCGAGCTTGCCCTTGAGCTCGGGCAGCACCAGGCCCACGGCCTTGGCGGCGCCGGTGGACGTCGGGATCATCGACAGCGCCGCCGCGCGGGCGCGGCGCAGGTCCTTGTGCAGCGTGTCCACGGTCGACTGGTCGCCGGTATAGGCGTGGATGGTCGTCATGTAGCCGCGCTCGATGCCCAGCGCCTTGTGCAGCGCGAAGGCGACCGGCGCCAGGCAGTTGGTGGTGCACGACGCGTTCGAGACGACGGCGTGCTCCTTCTTCAGCTTGTCGTGGTTGACGCCGTAGACCACGGTCAGGTCGGCACCCTCCGCCGGCGCCGAGACCAGCACGCGCTTGGCGCCCGCCGCCAGGTGCTGCGCCGCCTTGCTGCGTTCGGTGAAGATGCCGGTGCACTCCAGCGCCACGTCGACGCCGAGTTCCTTCCACGGCAATTTCGTCGGATCGCGCTCGGCGGTCACCTTGATCGCGCCCTGGCCGACGTCGAGCGAATCCTTGCCGACCTTGACCTCGTGCGGGAAGCGGCCGTGCACCGAATCGTACTTGAGCAGGTGCGCGTTGGCGGCGACCGAGCCGAGGTCGTTGATGCCCACGACCTGGATGTCGTTGCGCCGTCCCTCGGTGGCCGCGCGCATGACAAGCCGGCCGATGCGGCCGAACCCGTTGATGGCGACGCGAATGGTCATGGATGCCTTCCTCCGTCTAGAGCAATGGCTCGATCATCTTGCGCACGTCCTTTGAGTGCGCGACCGGCACGATCTCGAAATCGACGGCATCGCCCATCTGCACCACCCAGCCTTGCAGGATGGTGATGTCGTCGCATTCCATCAGCTGGAAGCAGCGGGTGAAGCTGGCCTCGATCCAGCTGTCGACGTATTTGAGCCCGTCGGGCAGCTTGCGGCCCTCGTCGCGGATGCGGCGGTAGAGCGGCTTGATCTCGCTGCGCTTGAAAGTCTCGACCAGCATGAACAGCATGGGCGCCCGTCCTTCGCGCTACAGCAGCCGCTTCGCCGCCGCCGCGACGGCCTCGGCCGTGATGCCGAAATGCGGAAAGAGCTGCTCGGCCGGCGCCGAGGCGCCGAAGCCCGCCATGCCGACGAACGCGCCGTCGGCGCCGATGTATTTGTCCCAGCCCTGGCGCACCGCCGCCTCGACCGCCACGCGGCCGCGCTTCGGCCCCAGGACTTGCGCGCGATAGGCGGCATCCTGGCGGTCGAACAACTCGAACGACGGCATCGACACGACCGAAGCGGGCACGCCGTCCTTCTGCAGCAGCTCGCGCGCGGCGAGCGCCACCTGCACCTCCGAGCCGGTCGCGATCAGTGTCGCGCGGCGCGTGCCCGCGGCCTCGGCCAGCACGTAGCCGCCGCGCGCCGAGCGGTTCTCGGCCGCGGCCGCGGTGCGGAGCTGCGGCACGTTCTGGCGGGTCAGCGCCAGCACCGAGGGGCGCTTGGCGTCGAGCAGCGCCAGTTCCCAGCACTCCGCCGTCTCCACCGCGTCGGCCGGGCGGAACACGTTGAGGCCGGGGATCGCGCGCAGGCTGGCGAGCTGCTCGACCGGCTGGTGCGTCGGCCCGTCCTCGCCCAGCCCGATCGAATCGTGCGTCATCACGAACACGGCGCGCAGCCCCATGATTGCGGCCAGCCGGATCGACGGGCGGCAGTAGTCGGCGAAGACCAGGAACGTGCCGCCATAGGGCACCACGCCGCCGTGCAGCGCCATGCCGTTCATTGCCGCGGCCATGCCGTGCTCGCGCACGCCGTAGTGGATGTAGGTGCCCGCGTAGTCCTTGGCCGTCAGCAAAGGCTGCGCCTTGGCCTTGGTGTTGTTCGACCCGGTCAGGTCGGCCGAGCCGCCGACGATTGCGGGAATGGCCGGGCACAGCACGTCGAGCGCAAGACCCGAGGCCTGGCGCGTCGCGGTCTTGACCGGCTTGGCGATCAGCGCGTCGATATGCGCCTTCAGCTTCTGGCGCCAGTCCGCCGGCAAGTCGCCCGCGATCTGCTGGGCGAATGCGTCGCGCCGCGCATGGGCGTCGAAGCGCGCTTCCCAGGCCTTGCGCGCCGAAGCGCCGCGCGCGCCGGCGGCACGCCACGCGGCGAGCACGTTGTCGGGCACGCTGAACGGCGCGTGCGGCCAGCCGAGCTGCTCGCGCGCGCCCTTGATCTCGGCCTCGCCCAGCGGCGCGCCGTGCGCGCCGGCGGTGCCGGCCTTGGTCGGCGCGCCTTTGGCGATCGTGGTGCGGCAGGCGATCATCACCGGCCGGTCGCTCGCCTGCGCCTGCTGCAGCGCCGCGGCGACCGCGCGCGGATCGTGACCGTCGACGGCGATCGTCGTCCAGCCGGCGGCCTGGAACCGCTTCGGCTGATCGTCGGACACCGACAGGTCGGTCGGACCGTCGATCGAGATGCGGTTATCGTCCCACAGCACGATCAGGCGGTTGAGCTTCAGGGGCCCGGCCAGCGAGATCGCCTCGTGGCTGATGCCTTCCATCAGGCA
>JADZDN010000010.1 GCA_020851015.1 Alphaproteobacteria bacterium
AGGTGGTCGCGCGCCAGGTCGATCTTCAGCTTGGCGTCGCGCGCGTAGATGCTGTCGGGAAAGCGGGTCACGATCTCCTGCAGCGACTTCAGCGCGTTGTCGGTCATCTTCTGGTCGCGGCCGACGTCGGAAATCTGCTCGTAGTAGCTGAGCCCCTTCAGGTAGTAGGCGTAGGCGACTTCCTTGTTGCCGGGATGAAGCTGGATGAAGCGGTCCAGCGCGATGATCGCCTCGTCGTAGCGGTTCTTCTGGTAGTAGGCGAAGGCGGCCATGAGCTGCGCCTTGGTGGCCCAGACCGAGTAGGGATGCTGGCGCTCCACCTCGTCGAACGCCTTGGCGGCGGCGACGTAGTTGCGCTGGCCGAGCTGTCCCATCGCCTCGTTGTAGATTTCCTCCACCGGCCGCTCGACGTATTTTGGCTCGTCGGCGCCGCAGGCGGAAAGCAGCGCGGCGGCTAGCGCAAACAGGGCGCCACGGGCCGGGCTCGGATGGGCTAGCTGACTGAATCTCATGCCGATTCTGTATTCCGAGGGGAGGGAAACATGGCGGCGGACTATAGCGAAATTATGGCGGGCTGTCGCCTCGGAGCGGTGATCCGCCCGCGCGCCGCGGCGAGGAAATCGCGATGACCGAGGACCTTGGCGCGGCACCCCGCAGCGGCTGGGCGCGGCTGGTGCCCGAGCTTTGCGTGACCGACCTGGAAGCCAGCGTTGCCTTCTGGTGCGGGCTGCTGGGCTTCCAGATCGCCTATCGCCGGCCGGCGGAGCGATTCGTCTACCTGGAGCAGGCCGGTGGCGAGCAGGCCGGTGGCGAGCAGGCCGGTGGCGAGCAGGCCGGCGGCGCCCAGGTGATGCTGTGCCAGCGCAACGGGCGTTATGAGACCGGGCCGCTCGAAAAGCCGCTGGGGCAGGGGGCGATGTTCCAGATCTACGTGCCCGGCATCGCGCCGATGCTGGCGGCGGTGACGGCGCGGGGCTGGCCGCTCTACGAGCCGGTGCGCGAGGTGTGGTACCGCGTCGGCGGCATCGAAACCGGCCACCGCCATTTCTTCGTCCAGGATCCCGACGGCTACCTGCTGATGATCGCCGAGGACCTGGGGGAACGGCCGGCCGCGCCCGCCCGCTAGGCTCTGAGCACCCTTACGCCGCCTATGCGTTGGTATAGGGCTGGCGGCGCGCGATGATAATACGCTGAAAATACTGGAGAAAATTCGAAATTGGTGCGGCCTGGAGGCGATGGGCTTAAGCCCGCGTTAGGCATTGTCTGACACACAAGTTTGACCGGGCCTGGAGGGCTCGGCGCGCGCACCGGAGACAGGCAGGATGCTCGGCCGGACTGGCGATTCGAGCGGCGTCCAAGGGGGCGCGTCCGCGCCGAAGCTCGGCTTCGCGGTCGACATGATCGTCGCTGCCGCGATCCTCGTCGTCGTGTCGGGGACGTTTTTCGTCATCGACGTCGAGGCCCTGTTCGATCCGCTGACCGGCCCGCACTCCTACGACAGCATGATCGGGACGGTGGTCGGCATCCTGGCCGCCGTCTGCTACCTCGCTTTTCGCGATCGCGGGCGGCTTATGGCCGAAACCCGGCGCCGCCAGCGCGCCGAGGCCGAACTGGCCGCCAACGAGCAGCGGTTCCGCGACTACGCCGAGGTCTCTTCCGACTGGTTCTGGGGACTCGATCGCGACTTGCGGTTTTCCTTCCTGTCGGCGGGGACGGAGCAGCGCACGGGCGAGAATCCCGACAACATGATGGGAAGCCTGCCGTCAAAGGACGGGCTGCTTGACGTCAGCGATGAAGCCTGGGCGGCGCATATCGCCGATCTGCGCGCCCGCCGGCCGGTGGTCGATTTCCGCTTCGGGCGCGTCGACCGCGAGGGGCGGCTGCGCCACTTCAGCGTCAGCGCCAAGCCCATCTACGACGGGCATGGCGCGTTCGCCGGCTATCGAGGGACCGGGCGCGACATCACCGAACGGGTCGAGGCGCGGCGTTTTCTCCGCCAGGTGATCGACGCGCTTCCCGCCGTGGTCGCCGTGCGCGACCGGGAGTCGCGCTATGTGCTGGTCAACAGCGCGTTTGCCCGGCTTTGCGGCACGACGCAAAAGGAGCTGATCGGCAAACCCCTCGGCACGGTCTTCGGCCCCGAGGCGGGGGCGCGCGTGCGGGCCCGCGACCTCGCGGTATTGGAGACGGGCGCACCGACCCAACCGCAGGAAATACGGCTGGCCGGCAAGGACGACGAGATCGAGCGCATCTGGCTCAATCAACTGGTGCCGATCCGCGACGCGGCCGGAACCGTGGGCGCCGTGCTGAGCATCGGCGTCGACATCACCGCGCAAAAAGAAACCGAGGCCGCGATCCTGTGGACGCAGGAGCGGCTGCGGGAGAGCGAGCAGCGCTTCCGCGATTTCGCCGAGACGGCGTCGGATTGGTTCTGGGAGCAGGACGAAAACCTGCGGTTCTCGTTCATTTCGTCCGGAAACATGCGCCTTTCCAACATGTCCGCGGAGGCGCACTACGGCAAGACGCGACGCGAAACCAATCCATTGGACGTCAGCGACGAGCAATGGGCCGCGCACGAGGCTGCCCTTGCCGCGCACAGCCCGTTCGCCGATTTCCGCTTCAGCCGCATCGCGTCGGACGGATCCAAGCGCTACCTGACGATCAGTGGCGTGCCCCTGTTCGATGCGGCTGGCCGGTTCCGCGGATATCGCGGCACCGGACGCGACATGACCGCCCTGGTGGAGGCCGAAAAAAGGCTCAGGGACAGCGAGCAGCGCTTCCGCGATTTCGCCGAGGCGGCTTCGGACATCTTCTGGGAAATGGACAAGGACCTGCGCCTCAGGTTCATGTCCGACAGTGTCGAGGCGGTAACCGGCTTTCCGGCCCGTGCGTATGTCGGCCGAACCAACCTGGAAATCGCGCCCGACGATCCCGCGCGGCAAGCGACGCATGTCCTGCTCGAGGAACGCCGCACCTTCCGCGACCGGCAGTTTTCGCCCCGGGCCGCCGACGGTAGCACGGTCCATCTGTCCTATAGCGGCAAGCCGATCTATTCGGCGGATGGCGAATTCCTCGGCTATCGCGGCATCACCCGGGATATGACCGCCCAGCGCGAGGCCGAGGAGGAGGCCGCGCGCCTGCGCCAGGCGCGCGACCTCGCGGCCGTGGCCGACCTCGCCAAGTCGCGTTTCCTCGCGCATATGAGCCATGAACTGCGCACGCCGCTGAACGCGATCCTGGGATTCGCCGAGCTGATGCTCGCCGAGCTGTTCGGGCCGCTGGGCGCGGACAACTACCGCAACTACATGAAGGATATCCAGAACAGCGGCCAGCATCTGCTCGGGATCATCAACGATCTTCTGGACAAGTCGCGCATCGAGCTGGGTCAGTTCACCCTCGCCGCCGAGGACGTGGAGGTCGCCGCCGTGGTCCAGGCGGCCGTGCGGATCGCGCGGGGCGCCAGCAAGGCCGATCAGGCGAACATCCACCTCGACCCGATCGATCCCGCCTGGGCCGCGCATGTCGACCGCCGGGTGATCCGCCAGGTCCTGGTCAACCTGCTATCGAATGCCTCCAAGTTCACGCCGCGCGAGGGCCTCATCTGCGTCAGCGTCGCCGGAGCGGCGGGGGGCGCGCTGCAGCTGCGGGTCGTCGATACCGGCGCGGGCATCGAGCCCGATCGCATCGCCAAGGTTTTCGAGCCGTTCCAGCATCAGGATGCCGTCCGCGCCCGCAAGGGCCAGGGCGCCGGGCTCGGCCTGTGGCTCAGCCGCTCGCTGGTCGAGCTGCATGGCGGGACGCTGGTGCTCGAGAGCCGGTTGGGGGAGGGAACGGCCGCGACGGTCACGCTGCCGGCGAATCGCATCGTCGCGGGACCGGCGCTGCACGCGGATCGGCTGTGGTCGGAAGAGCGCCGCCGGACCGGCTAGCCCCGCGCCGGACGCGAAAGGTCAGGCCGAGGCGGCCATCCGCATGGACTCGCCGACCGGCATGCCCGTGACCTCGTCGAGCCACGTGTAGGTCCAGGCCCGCTCGTCCGCCAGAAGGGCGCGCAGCAGCTGGTTGTTCAGCCGGTGGCCCGCGCGCAGGCTGCGGTAATGACCGCAGATCGGCGCCCCGGCGAGATAGAGGTCGCCGACGCTGTCCAGCACCTTGTGCCGGACGAACTCGTCCTCGAAGCGCAGCCCGCCCTCGTTCAGCACCTTGTCGCCGCTGATGACGACCGCATTGTCGAGCGAGCCGCCGCGCGCGAGGCCCTGGGCCCGCAGCGCATCGACCTCGTGCAGGAAACCGAAGGTCCGTGCGCGGCTGAGCTCGTTCTTGAAGCTGTCCTGGGTCAGCGACAGGCCATATTCCTGGCGCGCCACGGCGGCGTTGTCGAAATCGATCTCGACGCTGAACAGCGCCCCGGCGGCCGGGGAGAGGCGGGCGAAGGCGGCGTCGCTGCCGGCCGCGACCGGGCGCAGCACCTCGATGGCGCGCCGCGGCGCGGCCTGCTCGGCGACGCCGGCGCATTCGATCAGGAAAACGAAGGGCTCTGCGCTGCCGTCCATGGCCGGCACTTCCGGGCCGTTCAGGTGAACCTGCAGGTTGTCGATCTCGCAGCCCGCGAGCGCGGCCATCAAGTGCTCGACCGTGCCCACCTGGGCGCCATGCCTGTTGGCGACCGCGGTGCACAACCGCGTGTCGACGACGTTGCGGTGATTGGCCTGGATGACGGCGCGGGCGGCGGGAAGATCGGTGCGGACGAACACGACGCCGGTATCCGGCGCGCCGGGCGTTAACGTTACCGAGACCTTGCTGCCGCTATGCAGGCCGATGCCACTGCAGTGGATCGGGCCTTTCAGTGTCTTTTGCCGTTGAACCCGTCGGTTTGCGACGGCTGGGTGTGCGCCCCGTTTCATTCTAGCCCCGTGCTCCGACTGTCGAACCATACCCGGACGCCTGATTTTTATTTTTGTTCAGAGAGTTGCAGGGGATGTCTAGCAAACATCCCCTGCAACGAACAAATCACTCTTTGTTTCAGATTGTTAGCCGCATCTTAGCCAAGATTTTCCTTCGGATGCAGCTAGTTAGCTTGACGCCGCAGGAAGGCCGGGATGTCCAGCAGATCATCCTCCTGACGGGCCGCCTGGGGCCGATCGGCAGGGTTAAGACCGCCAATCTGAGCCGCCGGACGGGCAGCGTCCTTAACCGAGCCGTCCGCCTTTGCCGGTGCCATCGGCGCGGGCGCGGCGGGCGCCGGTGTCGACGGGCGGCGAAGACTGGCAAGACCGGTCACCCGCTTGAAGAGGTCCAGCCCGCTCGACCGTTCCTTGACCGGTTCCCGCATCGGCTCCGGCTCCGCGGCCAGGCGCTGCGCCATGGGCTGCGGGGCTGGTTGCGTCGGCTGGGGGGCCGGCTTGTAGGCCGTGCGCGCGCCGTTGGCGGCTGCCGCCTCGGCGAACGGGTCGGCCTTGGCCCGAGGGGCAGGGGCGGCTTCGACCGTCGGCTCGGCCGGGGCGGGGGCGATGAACGGCGCGTCCGTCGCCGGAGCCTGCGGCTCGGGCGCCGAATGGGCGGCCTTGCGCTCGGCCGCCGCCGCGGCGATCGCCTGCTGGGTGGGGACGAAGCCCTTGGTCAGCAGATTGGCCGGCTTCGGCGTGGCGTGCTGGGGTGCGGCCAGGGGTACGGCCAGGGGTACGGCCAGCGGTGCCGTCATCGCCGGCGCCCTCGGACGGGCCAGCGGTGCCGCCTGCATCGCCGGCTGCGCCGCGACCGGGGTGGCGGCCGTGGCGTTGGCGATCAGCAGCGAGGCCTGCTCGTCCTCTTCCGCGACGGGCGCCGGCATCATGGCCGGGGCAGGCATCGGGGCAGGGACCGCCGCGACCGGTACCGGGGTGGGCGCGGGCGCCGCGGCCACCGGCACCGCCTGCATCACCGGCTGGGGCGCGAGCTGCGCCGACAGCGACAGCGCGGTGTTGCCGATCGTGGCCGGCATGGCGGCGCGGGCCGCGGCGGCGGCGAGCGCCGGGCGGGCGTCGCTGCGCGGCGCGGCGATCGCATTGGTGCGGCCGCCGCCCACGAGCGACAGCGGACGCGGTTGCACCTGCGCCGCCGCCTCGATGCCGGTGGCGACCATCGAGATGCGGACGCGGCCGTTCAGGGTCTCGTCCAGCGTCGCGCCGAAGATGATGTTGGCGTCGGCGTCGACCTCCTCGCGGATGCGATTGGCCGCCTCGTCGACCTCGTAGAGGGTCATGTCGGCGCCGCCGGTGATGTTGATCAGCACGCCGCGCGCACCCTTCATCGACACGTCGTCGAGCAGCGGGTTGGCGATGGCGGCCTCGGCGGCGGCGATGGCGCGCTTCTCGCCCTCGGCCTCGCCGGTGCCCATCATCGCCTTGCCCATCTCGGTCATGACGGTGC
>JADZDN010000011.1 GCA_020851015.1 Alphaproteobacteria bacterium
TAGGCGACCTTCTTGGGATCGGCGCCCAGCGCCTTGGCCATCAGCCCGGCGAGGATGTGGTCGGTGCCGCCGGCCGACCCGCCGGCATAGGACACCTTGCCGGGATCGGCCTTCATCGCGGCGGCCAGGCTCGCCATGTCCTTGTGCGGCGAGTTGGCGGGCACGACGATGACCTCGAACTCCTCGGTCAGCTTGGCGATCGGCACGGTCTGGGTCAGCTTGACCGGCGACTTGTTGGTGATGAGCGCGCCCACCATCACCATGCCGGCGACCATCAGCGCGTTCGGCTGGCCCTTCCACTGGTTGACGAACTCGGGCAGGCCGACGGCGCCGCCGGCGCCGCCCTTGTTGGTGACCTGGGCCGACTTGATGAGGCCCGATGCCTTCAGCGCCTGCTCCATCGACCGCGCGGTCTGGTCCCACCCGCCGCCGGGATTGGCCGGCACGAAGACCTTGAGCTGGTCGACGGGCGCCGCGGCGCCCTGCGCCTGCGCCTGGCCGATCAGGCCCGCGGCCTCGAAGCCCGGCAGGCCCAAGAGGCGGTCGAGCCCGCCCAGCCCGGCGGCCAGACCGGCGGCGCCCAGGGCCGTGCCGGCGAGAAACTGGCGGCGCGAGAAACCGCGCGATTCGAACGACATGCGTGTCTCCTCCCGAGAAGGCTATTGCAAGTGGCGTCCCTGGAACGGAGCCTAGCGGATGGGGGCGGAGGTGGGAAGGTGGGGCAACCGGGCCGAGCACCCGTATTTCTCCAGGTCGCCCCTTTTTTTCGTCATCCTGAGGAGGCGCGAAGCGCCGTCTCGAAGGATGGGCCCTTCGCCTGTGGACGTGTCAAAGGACGCTCGCGGGAACGCCGCGGCGTTTCGTAAAGCGTAGCTTGACGCATTACGGGTTCTGCGCGACAATGCGCGATGGAAATCCGCAGCGTCCGGCACAAGGGCCTGCGCCGCCTGATGCTCAAGGACGACGCGGCCGGCCTGCCCCAGGGGTCGGTCGCGAAGATCGCCGCGATCCTGTCCTTCCTGCAGGACGCATCCGGCGTGGACGCGCTGAAATCCGTGCCGACCTGGCGCGTGCATCCGTTGACGGGCGACCGCAAGGGCACGTGGTCCCTGTCGGTCACGCGCAACTGGCGGATCACCTTCCGGATCGATGCCGACGGCGCGGTGACCGATCTGGATTTCGAGGACTATCACTAGTGCGCAGGCAACGGTTGCCGCGTGCGGCCTTGGGCAATCGGATTGGGCGGCCCGAACAAACGTTCCTCATCCTGAGCCTGTCGAAGGATGAGCCTGTCGAAGGATGCGGCTTTCGTAGGATCAAGTCTGCCAACCCCTGAAGGAGCGACGCTTGATGCGCATGAAGAACCCCGTCCATCCCGGCCTGTTCCTGCGGCTGGAAGTCCTTGACGCCCTGGGCCTGTCGGTGACCGAGGCGGCCAAGGCGCTGGGCGTCACGCGCCCGGCGCTGTCGGCGCTGATCAACGCGCGCGCGGCGCTGTCGCCCGACATGGCGATCCGCGTGCAGAAGGCCTTCGGCCCCGACATGGAAACCCTGATGCGGATGCAGAACTCCTGGGACATCGCCCAGGCCCGCAAACGTGAGGCCGCGATCAAGGTGAAACGCTATGTGGCGAAGGGGGCGCGGGCGGAGCGGAGAGCGGCGGCGGGGTGAATGTTCAGTAACTCGCTGTATGGCGCCAGCACCCAGGAATCCGGCACATTTGTTGACCCGAGCAGGACGCGAGAATGTGCGCTCCGCTCTCGCAGCGCCGTCTCTGCTCCGCCGACACCGTTTCTGCCGAGCTATTTTGGATTTGCTGACAGAGCTCTATTGTCGACGAGGCATCGGCAAGTTGTCTGCTGCTTGAGCTATCTTTTCAAGTTCCACAAGTGCAGCCTCGACGTGAAATCGAGCTCCCAGGAAATGGCCATCCTTGGTGACTATCATTGCAGTAGCGTCCGCAATGCCGGGTTCTGTCCGGGGTATTCCAGGAACCTCCATGGACCGCAGAAATTTGCCCTGCTTCCACCCGCTGCCCGCCAGATATTCCTCATCGTGTTCGATCATGTCTCTGAGGTCTTTTCCTTCGGCCTGAATGTGGATTGCCGCGTCCCATACGGGCTTTATGCATGGGAACAGTTGGGCAGCCCGGGGTAGGAGGCGCAGCATCTTTCCGAGCACCGCGACAAAATGATATTTCGCAAGTGGCAGCTCTCTTCTAAACACCCGCTGGCTCTCGGCAATGAAAGCCTCCATCGCGGTGCGGGGCGGCGGAGGCGCCATTCGGCGAGCAACCCGTAGAAACTCCTCACCATCGCACAAACACGCCCACAGCCAAAACCGAAGATCTTCTCAATCTGACCATGTGGGACCACTTGCCTCAGGTTT
This sequence comes from Alphaproteobacteria bacterium, assembly GCA_020851015.1. The sequence goes on from JADZDN010000011.1 coordinate 2,389, forward strand.
CTCAGGTTCATTCATCGCAAATCCTCAGTCCGCATCGCCAGTAAGGATGAGGGAATTGGAGTCGGAGTGGATCAGATTTCAACCTGAAATTCCATCTATGCCGCTCTTGTCCGCCTATCGCGCACCGTGACCTCGCCGGCGCCTTCGCGCGTTGCCGCGGCGACGTTGATCTCGACGCGGCATCCCAGCGCCGTCAGGAATCGGATCAACCGCGCGACGAGCTTCATCGCCCTTCGAGACGGGCCTGCGGCCCTCCTCAGGGTGACGCTGCCTCGTCGCAGCTCGGGCTGCGTCGCGCCGATGCTTCGGCCCGCCGCCGGTGGTGCGCGGGCTGGACACGTGGCAAGCTTGCTACCATGCATTGACCATGCATTGCGTATCGTGGGGCTTGGCGTTGGTCCTGGCGGTGCCTGCGGCAGTAGCGCCGTGGCCGGTCGCGGCGTGGCAGGACGATTTTGCCCTCTTCAAGCAGGCCGACCGCGTCTGCATCGATACGCGGCTGTGGGACGATCCGTCGTCGGCGACGGTTGCCCCCGCCGCGGTACTTGAGCTCGATTCCCTGGCCGAGATCGCGGTCGTCGCGGGGAAGCGCGCCGTGGCGGAAGCCGGGCTTGCGGATGTCGCGGTCGTCAACGGCTTGCGGTCCTGTCCCGTGTTTCGCGACGTCCTGGCCTCATCGCACGAATTGTTGACGCTGTGGATCACGCTGCACGTGGCGGTGCGCCGCCCGGCGGACGGCGGCCCTGCGGATGCAGGTCGCGCCGGCGATCCCCTTGTGGATGCCCTTCGCCTCGTAGCCGTGGCGGTGACGATGCAGTGCTACGCCAAGGATCCGCTGGGATCCACGGTGCTACCTGTCGCCGAGGACAGCATTCCGCCGGACGGATTCCTTTACCAGCCCGACCGCAACGATCTTCGCCCGCGCCTGACGGCGCTGTTCGATCGCGTGTGGCGCCGCCTCGTGGTCGCGATGACGCCGATCCTGCCGGGTGCGGTCAGGCCGCCAGCGCTGCCGTAGGCGGTGCGTCGGGCCGGGTGCGTCGCAGGGGCGCGCTTCCCTCACCCGGCTCGCTTACGCTCGCCACCCTCTCCCGGTGGGAGAGGGGCGGGGCGCCGCGCACCCTTGCTAAAGTTGCACGCCGCGCAGAGCGTGCGCAGGTTTTCCGCCAGGCTCTTGCCGCCCAGCGACCAGGGTTCGATGTGGTCGACATGCAGCTTGACGTCGCGCGTCAGCGCCGCTTGGGCTAAGCCGCCCTCTTCTCCCGCCGATCGCGCACGACGACATCGCCCGCCCCTTGGCGTGTTGCCGCGGCGATATTGATCTCGATGCTGCATCCCAGCGCCGTCAGGAACCGGATCAGCCGCGCGACCGAGACTTCCGAGAACTTTCCGCCGAGGATCTTGGACAGCTCCGGCTGCGTCGCGCCGATGCGCTTGGCCGCCGCGCGCTGGGTCAGCTTCAGCGCCTTGATCGCGCGGCCCAGGCGCAGCACCAGTTCGGCCTTGACGTAGTGCTCCTCGGCGTCCGGCAGGCCGAGCTGGAGCCACACGTTGTGCGCGGGGTCCTTGGCGGCGGGGAGCTTGCTCATGCGCCTTTCTCCTTTTCCTCGATCAGCGCGGCCAGGCGCCGCCGGACCATTTCGATCTCGGCCTTGGGCGTCGCGATGCCCCGGGTCGATTTCTTCTGGAAGGCGTGCAGAACATGGACCGCGTCGGCGAACCGGACCGTGTAGACTGCCCGATAGGCATTGCCGTCATGGCTCTGCTTTACTTCGACCACCGCGCCGCCGCCGAAGCCCTTCAGCGTCTTCGCCATCGTGGGATGGCGCTCGCCCATCTGGGCCAGGAACAGGGCGAAACCCATCTCCCGCTGGACCGGCGCGGGAAAGCCCATGAAGTCAGCTTTCGACGTTCCACGCCAGAACAGCGGTTTCGGCTCGTCGGCGTTTCGCGCCATGATCAAATATGTGATTGTTCACATGGCAAGTCAAGAGCCGTGCAGCACGCTTCCCTCACCCGGCTCGCTTACGCTCGCCACCCTCTCCCCCCTTCGACTAACGCTCAGGTGGGAGAGGGTTGGGGCGACGCCTCCTCATCATCCTTCGACAGGCTCATCCTTCGACAGGCTCATCCTTCGACAGGCTCAGGATGAGGCGGGTGGCGGACGGGCCTTGGGGCGCTTTGCGCCTTTCCCAAAGTTACATTGCGCGCAGAGGGTGCGCAGGTTTTCCGCCAGGCTCTTGCCGCCCAGCGACCAGGGTTCGATGTGGTCGACGTGCAGCTTGACGCCGCGCGTCAGCGCCGGGCTGTCGCCGCAGGCGGTGCAGCGGAAATCGTCGCGCTGGAGCACCTGGAAGCGCAGGCCCATCGGGATGTGGCGGCGGTCTTCCGGCGCCCAGCGGGGGGCGGGGGGCGCGACGGGCGCGGGGCGCGCCGGCTTGCCTGGCTGCGCGTTCTTGATGTCGCCGCCGGTGTGCGGCTTGCTCCCTCCCCCTAACCCGCAGGGCAATCGCATGTGGATATTTCCGATTCCAATCGTGCGCCGGTAGTCCCCGTCGGATTCGAAAGTTGGGTACCAGCCGTCTCGCCGATTCCGATCGTGCGCAGAACACCGGAATTTGCGCCACATGCGATTGCCCTCCCCCTGAAGGGGGAGGGCAGGGAGGGGGTCACGCGGCGAGTTCGCCCTTCAGGCCGCGCTCGATCAGGCGGCGGCTTTCCGCGCGGCCGTAGAGCGCCACGAAGGAGCCGAAGCGCGGGCCCTGGCTCTGGCCGAGCAGGATTTCGTAGAGCGCCTGGAACCACGACCGGAGCTGTTCCTTGGCGAAGTGGCGCTTGCCGACCTCGAACACCTCGTTCTGGATCGCGTCGGCGGCGGCGTCGGCCGGCAGCCGCGCCAGCGTTTCCGACAGGTCCTGCAGCGCGGCCTTCTCGATGTCGGTCGGCGCGCGGAACTTGCGCGTCGGCTTCACGAAGTCTCGGTAATAGGCGATCGCGCCCTCGGCCATCTTGTCGAGCAGCGGATCGTTCCGCGGCGAGGCCTCGGGCGCGTAGCGCTGGATGAACCCCCACAGCACCGCCTTGTCCTCGGCGTTCACCACGCTGGCGAGGTTGAGCAGGATGCCGAAGGTCAAATGCGCGCGGCCGCCCGGCGCCGCCGGCGGCTGGCCGTTGTGGATGTGCCAGGCGGGGTTTTCCAGGCGCTGCGCAAGGTCCTGGCCCGGGAAGGCCTCGAGCTGCTGCACATAGTCGTCGACCGCGCGCGGGATGACGTCGAAGAACAGGCGCTTGGCCGCCTTGGGTTTCTGGAACATGAACAGCGCCAGGCTTTCCCAGGGCGCGTATTTCAGCCAATCCTCGACCGACAGCCCATTGCCCTTCGACTTCGAGATCTTCTGCCCCTGGTCGTCCAGGAACAGCTCGTAGGTGAGATTCTGCGGCGGCCGACGCTTCAGCGCCGTGCAGATCTGCGAGGACAGCTTGACCGAATCGATCAGATCCTTGCCCGACATCTCGTAGTCGACATCCAGCGCCATCCAGCGCATCGCCCAGTCCACGCGCCACAACAGCTTGCAGTTGCCGCCGGTGACCGGGAAGCCCTCGACGAGCCTGCCGTCGACCGGGTTGACGAAGTCGATCGTGCCGCGGGCTCCGTCGGTCTTCTTCGGCCGCACATAGACGTAGCGCCGCATCTCCCGGCCCAGCCGGTCGCTCAGCTTCGCGTCCGGCACCAGCGGCAGGAACAGGCCGTAGTTGCGCCGCCGGTCCTCGCGTACCGTCGCTTCCGCCAGTGGCAGCAGCCGGTCGTAGTCGCGCAGGATGTCCAGCAGCACCGCGTCGAAGCGGCCGCTGCCGTAGCTGTCGGTCGAGCTCTGGAACTCGTATTCGAATCCGAACGCGTCGAGGAAGCCGCGCAGCTTCGCGTTGTTGTGCGCGCCGTAGCTCTTGTCCTCGGTCGGGTAGGGGTTGACGACGCTGGTCAGCGGCACGCCGCCGATATCGGCCGACACGTCGCAATAGAGTTGGAACTCCGCGCGGAAGGACTCCGGCACCGTGTCGGGCACCTTGCGCAACCCGTCCATGTCGTCGGAGAAGGCGAACAGCCGCGTGGGAATGTCGCTCAGGCGCTGGAAGGCGCGGCGGACCATCGTCGTGCGCACCACCTCGCCGAACGTGCCGATATGCGGCAGGCCAGAGGGCCCGTAACCCGTCTCGAACAGCACGTAGCCCTTGGCCGGCATCTTGCCGCCGTCGCGCTTCAAAAGGCTGCGCGCCTCCTCGAACGGCCAGGCGCGGGCCTTCTCTGCTATGTCGTGTTCGCTGAACATCGGGGTTTTGCGCGCCTCCGGCGACGGGGCGGCCACCCTAGGGAGCGGTCACGGAACCGTCAACCGTCGCGCCGCTTATTGTCCGGTTCGCGCGGCGGGGGGTGATGCACGGCCTCGTCGCGCCCGCGGCTGCTGATGAACACCAGCGCCATCAGCCCGACGCCCAGGACGGTGGAAAGCACCACGCCCAGGATCAGCGCGATCACCCCGTTGACCGACATGTCGTCGAAGAACCCGAAGGCCCAGGTCAGCGCGAACAGCAGCAGGATCGCCGCCGTCGCGACGACGATTTCGACCTTGAGGATGCGGCCCTGGGACATCACAGCTTCGATATGGGGAATAGAACCCGGCTTGCCAATGGCGAGTCCATCCGGTGGGTAATTCCACCCCACGTTCGCGGGACCGCCCGTCTATACTCCCGCCATGTCCTCGCCCGTCGTCGTCCCTTTTCCCCGCGCCCAGCGGGCGTTGCGCGCGCCGGCGCTGGTCGCGGGCGCCAGCCGCGCCGCGTGGCTGAGCGCGGATGGCGAGATCGAGACCGTGGCGCCGGCCGATGCCGCGCGGCTGGTGCGCGAATCCAGGCCGCCGCTGGTCTGCCACCTGCCGGCGACGGCGCGGCGGCTGAAGCTCGAGGCGTTCGCCGCCCTCGACCTGCTCGAGCTCCATGCCTTCGTGCGGCCCGCGCGGTTCTGCCCGCCGACGCCGCGCGGGCTTGCCCAGGCGCTCGGCCTCGACGTGCCGCGCGCGCTGGAGGACGCGCCGGCGCTGCTGGTGCGCGCGGCCCAGGCGCTGCTGGCGGAGCTGGAGCAGGACGAGCGCCAGCAGCGCAGCGACGCGGTGCCGGTGGCGCTGGCGATGCATCGCGGCGGCTGGTCCTGGGGGCCGGCGGTGCTGGCGGCGCGCGGCGTCGACCCGGACGAGCAGAAGATCGTCGCGCCCGGCTCGGCCCTGATGGTGTGGCTGCGCTTAAGCGAATGGTCCGAGCACGCGCCCGAGCCGGCGCCGGGTCATATCCCGGTCGAGCCGCAGGAGGCGCGCCAGCGCCTGGCCGAGCTGCTGGGCGCGGGCGCCGAGCCCCGGCCGCAGCAGGGCGACTACGCCTCCGCGCTGGCGGCCGCCTTCCTGCCGCGCGAGCGCGA
>JADZDN010000012.1 GCA_020851015.1 Alphaproteobacteria bacterium
TGCAGTCGCGGCTGGAAGCGACCGAGGTCGCCGGCGCCGCCGGCGGCGGCATGGTGCAGGTCACGATGACGGCCAAGGGCAATCTGCGCCGCGTGCGCATCGACCCGTCGCTGGTCGATCCCAAGGACACGGGCGTGCTGGAGGACCTGATCGTCGCGGCCTGCAACGACGCCCGCGCCAAGGGCGAGGCCCTGGTGCAGGAGGAATCGCAGAAGCTCCTGGGCGGCCTGCCATTGCCCCCGGGCATGAAGCTGCCGTTCTGATGCGTCTGCCGCAGACGTCTCCTCATCCTTCGAGACGGGCTCCTGAGCGTTTGCCGAAGGGCGGCCCTCCTCATCCTTCGAGACGGGCCTTCGGCCCTCCTCATCCTTCGAGACGGGCCTTCGGCCCTCCTCAGGATGACGCGTTCGAGTGGAACCTCGCTCCATCGCGTCATCCTGAGGAGCGAGCGCAGCGAGCGTCTCGAAGGATGATGGTCGCCGTCGCTTCAGTTTCCCGCTGCGCCTCCCTCACCCGCCCTTCGCTTCGCTCCGGGCACCCTCTCCCGATGGGAGAAGGGTTTGCGCGCCCGGCCCTCTCCCGTCGGGAGAGGGTGGCGAGCGAAAGCGAGCCGGGTGAGGGAACCGCGGCGTAGGCTCCAGACGTGGCCGGCGCGGAGATCGAGCGGCTGGTGCAGCTGCTGGCCCGGCTGCCGGGCCTGGGCCCGCGCTCGGCCAGGCGCGCGGCGCTGCATCTGCTGAAGAAGCGCGAGGTGCTGCTCGATCCGCTGGCCCGCGCGCTCGGCGAGGCGTCGGCCGCGATCAAGGCCTGCTCGATCTGCGGCAACCTGGACACCCAGGACCCCTGCGCCGTCTGCGCCGATCCCAAGCGCGACGCCGCCCTGGTCTGCGTCGTGGCGGAGGTCGGCGACCTGTGGGCGCTGGAGCGCAGCGGCGCCTTCAAGGGCCGCTACCACGTGCTGGGCGGCATCCTCTCCGCGCTCGACGGCGTGGGGCCGGAGGCGCTGAACATCCAGGGCCTGGTCGCGCGCGCGAAGGGCGGCGAGATCCGCGAGATCATCCTGGCGCTCGACGCCACGGTGGACGGCCAGACCACCGCGCACTACATCGCCGACCGGCTGGTAGACACGGGCGTCAAGGTCTCGCGCCTTGCCCACGGCGTGCCGGTGGGCGGCGAGCTCGACTATCTCGACGACGGCACCATCGCCGCGGCCCTGAGCGCCAGGCGGCCGGCCTAGGCGTCGAGGGCCGCCGGCCGCGGGCCGCCGGTCGCCCAGTCCAGCAGCTCGACCGTGTGCACTACCGGGATGCCGGTGCCCGTCGCGAGCTGGGTGATGCAGCCGATATTGCCGGTGGCGATGATGTCCGGCGCGACGCTCTCGATATTCCGGACCTTGCGGTCGCGGAGCTGCGTGGCGAGTTCGGGCTGCAGCATGTTGTAGGTGCCGGCCGAGCCGCAGCACAGATGCCCCTCGGGCACGTCCTTGACCGCGAAGCCGGCCGCGGCGAGCAGGACCTTGGGCTCGTCGCGGATGCCCTGGCCGTGCTGCATCGAGCAGGCGGAATGATAGGCGACGACCTGGCCCGTGGGCGTTGACGGCGCCCGGAGGCCAAGCTCGGCCATCACCTCGGTGATGTCTTTGGCCAGCGCCGACACCCGGGCCGCCTTGTCGGCCCAGGCGGGGTCCGCCCGGAACATGAACCCGTAGTCCTTGACCGTCGTGCCGCAGCCCGAGGCGTTGATGACGATCGCGTCCAGCCCGCCGTCCCCGATCGCGCGCGTCCAGGCCGCGATGTTGGCCTTGGCCTGCGCGTGCGACTCGCCGGTCTTGCCGAGGTGATGCGCCAGCGAGCCGCAGCACCCCGCACCCCGCGCCACCACTACCTCGCAGCCGTGGCGCGTCAGCAGGCGCACCGTCGCCTCGTTGATCGCGGGCTCCAGCACCTGCTGCGCGCATCCCGCCAGCAGCGCGACCCGTTTGCGCCGCGTGCCCTCGGCGGCGAACGCCTGCGGCCGGTCGACGCGCGCGGGCGGCTTCAAGCGCTTGGGCGCCAGGGCGAGCATGGGTTGCAGCGCTCTCGGAATGAGGGCCGCGAGCGGCCGCGCCAGCGTGGCGCCGACCAAGGCTAAGCGGAACAGCGCGGGGCGCGGGATCAGCAGCGCCAGCACTTCGCGCAGCCAGCGGTCGAGCCACGGCCGGCGATAAGTCTCCTCGATATGCGCGCGGGCATGGTCGACCAGGTGCATGTAGTGCACGCCCGAGGGGCAGGTCGTCATGCAGGACAGGCAGGACAGGCAGCGGTCGACATGCTTGACCACCCGCTCGGTGGCAGGGCGCGCGTTCTCCAGCATGTCCTTGATCAGGTAGATGCGCCCGCGCGGGCTGTCGAGCTCGTCGCCCAGCAGCACGAAGGTCGGACAGGTCGCCGTGCAGAACCCGCAATGCACGCAGGCCCGCAGGATCTTGTTCGCCTCCGACGTATCGGGATCGGCGAGCTGGTCGGGGGTGAAGTGGGTTTGCATACCCTCACCCTCCCATCGCTGCGCGATGGGCCCCGCCCTCTCCCGCTGGCGCGGGCGAGGGACTTCCTACCCTCGCCCGCGCGCAGCGTGGGAGAGGGTGGCGAGCTTGTCGAAGGGGAGCCGGGTGAGGGGCTTTGCGCATCACACCCCCGCGTACATCCGCCCGGGGTTGAGGATGCGCTTGGGGTCGAAGCTGTCCTTCACGCGCTCGGCCAGCGCGGCCAGCGCGGGCGGTTGCGGCTGGAACACGGGAACTTGCGCGCGCAAATCGGCCGGCGCGCGATAGAGCGTGGCGTGGCCGTCCGCGCCGACCGCGTCGCGGATCACGCCGGCCCCGGCATCGGCGCTGCCCGGTGCTGTCGACAGCCAGAGGAGACCGCCGCCCCAATCCATGAACCAGGCGACATCGAGGAGCCGCGCGATCGCGTCAATGACCGCGGGTCCGCGCCGGGGCGGCACGGAGAGGCGCCAGACCGGGCGGTTTGCCGGCTGGACCAGGAACGCGGCGTCGCGTGTCTCGCGCCACAGCGTCGTGCTGTTCATCGAGTGCAATTCCTCGACCGCGCCGAAGCCGGCCATCTGCTTCGTCAATTCCGCGCAGCGCCATTCGACCGAACCGGGCGTGCCCTCGAGGCGCAGCGCGGTAACGGATCTGCCCGCGCCCGACACGTAGGACACGCCTGAACGGGCGGCCAGCGCCGCCGGCAGGTGCGCCGCGCCCGACACGTCGTGCGCGCTCTGCATCGCCGCGGTCATCGCGCGCACGGCCTCCGCGGGGTCGAGGCCGAGCACCAGCACGCTGCGGGTCTTCTCGGCCGCGGGCAGCACCTTCATCGTCACGTCGCTCATCACCGCCAGCGTGCCCCAGGAACCCGCCATCAGCTTCGACAGATCGTAGCCGGTGACGTTCTTCATCACGCGCCCGCCCGACTTGAACGCCTCGCCCCGGCCGCTGACCGCGTGGAAGCCGAGGAAATGGTCGCGCGCCGCGCCCGATCGCAGGCGCCGCGGCCCGGCCAGGTTGCCCGCCACCACGCCGCCGATGCTCTGCGCGTTGGCATCGCCGCCCAGCAGCGGCCCGAGATCGGGCGGCTCGAAGGCGAATTCCTGGCGGTTCTTCTTGAGCAGTTCCGCGATCTCCGCCATCGGCGTGCCGGCGCGCGCGCTCAAGACCAGCTCGCCCGGCTCGTAGAGCGTGACGCCGGTGAGCGTGCTCGTTTCCAGCCGCCGCCCGGCCTGGAACGGCCGGCCGATATCGCGCTTGGTGCCGCGCCCCAGTATCTCCAGCGGCGTGGCGTCGGCCAGCGCGTCCTTGACCGCCGCGAGCAGCTCGTCGGCGGTGGAGGGGCGGAGCGGCGACATGCCCTCACCCTCCCATTGCTTCGCAATGGGCCTCTCCCTCTCCCACCTGCGGCGGGCGTGGGGTTTCGGACCCTCGCCCGCGCGAAGCGTGGGAGAGGGTGGCGAGCGCCAGCGAGCCGGGTGAGGGCATCAGAACCTGGGAATGTCCGGCTGCGGCAGGCGGCCGCCGCTGACATGCAGGCGGCCCAGCTCGGCGCAGCGGTGCAGCGTCGGGAA
>JADZDN010000013.1 GCA_020851015.1 Alphaproteobacteria bacterium
CGCCCCAGAGCTGCTGCTGCGGGTCCTGCGGGAACGGCTTGCCCAGCTCCTCGTCGACGCGGGCCTTGTAGCCCTCGACGATCTTCTTCCAGTCGTCGGCCGTCATCTCGGTGTCGAGGGTGATGCCGCGGTCCTCCTTGTGAAGCTCCAGCGTCTCCTCGAACAGGTGATGGTCGATGTTCAGCACGACATTGCCGTACATCTGGATGAAGCGGCGGTAGCTGTCATAGGCGAAGCGCGCGTCGCCGCTGCGCCGCGCCAGGCCGGCGACGGTCTGGTCGTTGAGGCCGAGGTTCAGCACCGTGTCCATCATGCCGGGCATCGACACCCGGGCGCCCGAGCGCACGGAGACGAGCAACGGGTTGTCGGCCGAGCCGAATTGCGCGCCCATCGACTTCTCGACCCGCGCCAGCGCGTCCCTCACCTGCGCCTCGAGCGCCGCCGGGTAGGCGTTGTTGTTCTTGTAGTAGGCGGTGCAGACCTCGGTCGTGATGGTGAAGCCCGCGGGCACCGGCAGGCCTAGGTTCGACATCTCCGCCAGGTTGGCGCCCTTGCCGCCCAGGAGGTTGCGCATCTCCGAACGCCCGTCGGCCCGGCCATCGCCGAAGCCGTAGACCCACTTGCCCTTCGCGGCCTTGGCCGCCGCCGGCCGCGGCACCGGCTTGCGCGCAGCCGCCTTCTTCGCCGGCTTGGCCTTGGCCACAGGCTTCGCGGTCTTCGCGCTACGCTTCTTCGTTTTCGCCATGATCGTCACCTGGGTGTGCGAGGCGGGATTGGATAACCACGAAGGCACGAAGACACGAAGGTAGAAAGAACAAGGGTTTTCAGGCGGCCGAAGGCCGCGGGAAGTCTTTCCACTGCTTCGCCTTCGTGCCTTCGTGTCTTCATGGTGAACTTCTTCATCCTACCCTTCGATCCTGCTGAAATCGGCCACGCGATCCATCGTGCGGCGGATGCGGTTAAGCAGAAGCAAACGGTTCGCACGCAGCTTGGGATCGTCCGCGTTGACCGTGACCTTGTCGAAGAACGTGTCCACCGGGGCGCGCAATCCCGCCAATGCCGTCATGGCCGCGGGATAGGCCTCGGCCTTGATCGCCGTGTCGGCTTCCTTCGCCGCCGCGTCCAGCTTGGCCGTCAGCGCCTTCTCCTCGTCCTGCGCCAACAGCGACGCATCGGGCGCGCCATCGTACGCCTTGCCGTCCTTCTTCTCTTCGATTCGTAGAATATTCGCCGCGCGGCGATAGGCCACCAACAGGTTGGCGCCGTCGTCCGTTCCCAGAAATTTCCCCAACGCGTCCACGCGCGCCAGCAGGTCGACGATGTCGTCCTGGCCGCCGAGCGCGAACACGGCGGCGATCAGGTCGTGCCGCACGCCCTTTTCCTTCAGTGCGACCTTCAGCCGGTCGGCGAAGAACGACATCAGATCAGCCGCAATGGTGCTCTCTAGTGGCAGAGGTATGTATGTGATTACTCCCTTCGCATCACGTACAGGAATCGTATCTTTGGTGATCCTATCTTCAAGTGTCTTGCGTGCTGCTGCAATCAATCTCGCTAGCTCAAGCCGTAGTCTGTTCTCGGTTATGAGGCGGATCACGCCCAGCGCCGCGCGGCGGAGCGCGTAGGGGTCCTTCGATCCGGTAGGCTTCTCGTCGATCGCGAAGAAGCCCACGAGCGAGTCGATCTTGTCGGCCAGCGCGACGGCGACCGAGATGGGCGCGGTCGGGCAGCGGTCGTTGGGGCCTTGCGGCGCGTAGTGGTCGGCGATGGCGTCGGCCACGGCGGCCGGCAGCTTCTCGTTGAGCGCGTAGTAGCGGCCCATCGTGCCTTGCAGCTCGGGGAACTCGCCGACCATGCCGCTCACCAGGTCGGCCTTGGCCAGCCGCGCGGCCTGGCTCGCCTGCGCCGCGTCGCAGCCCTTGATCGCCTTCGCTATTTCGCCCGCCAGCTTGGCGATCCGCTCGGCCTTGTCGTGCACCGAGCCGAGCTTGGCGTGGAACACCACGCTCTTCAGCACCGGCAGGCGGTCTTCCAGCCGGATTTTCAGGTCCTGGTCCCAGAAGAACTGCGCGTCCGAGAGGCGCGCGCGCAGCACGCGCTCGTTGCCCCGGACGATGGCCTTGCCGCCGTCCTTGGCTGCCATGTTGGCGACCAGGCCGAAATGCGTGACCTTTCCCCCGGCGGAGGTCAGGGTGAAATACTTCTGGTGCTGGCGCATCGAGGTCGACAGCACTTCGGCCGGCAGGGCGGTGAAGCGCGGGTCGACGCGGCCCACCAGCACGACCGGCCATTCGACCAGGCCGGCCACCTCCTCCAGCAGGCCGCGGTCTTCCTTGACCTTAAGCCCGTGCTCGGACGCCAGCTCCGCCAGGTCGCGCTCGATGATCGCCTTGCGCTCCTCGCGGTCGAGCACGACATGCGCGTCGCGCAGGCGATGCCGGTACTCCTTGAAGTCGCGCACCTTGAAGGGCTGCGGCGCCAGGAAGCGGTGACCCTGCGTGCCGTCGTCGAAAGCAAGCAGCGCCAGCGACCTGCCGCGCGGCAGCGCGCCCGGCAGCGCCTTGCCGTCGAACACGACCATCACCGACTGCAGCGGGCGCACCCAGCGGAACGTCGCGTCGGCGAAGCGCATCGACTTGGGCCAGGGCAGCGCGGTGATCGCGTCATTCAGCAGGCCCGGCAGCACGGCGGCGGATTCGACGCCCTTCTTCTGCGTCACCGCGAACCAGAACTCGGCCTTGCCGACGGTGCGCTTCTCGCACTGGTCCAGGCTCGATAGCCCGGCGGATTTCAGGAAACCCTGGATCGCCTGGTCGGGCGAGCCGACGCGCGGGCCCTTCTTCTCCTCGGCGACGTCGGCGGTCTGGTGCGGCAATCCCTCGACCACCAGCGCCAGCCGGCGCGGCGTCACATACGCATCGGCTTTGCCGAATGTCAGGCCAGCGGCCGCTAGCCGCTCCGTCACCAGGCGCTTCAAATCCTCGGCCGCGCGCGCCTGCATGCGCGCGGGGATTTCTTCCGAGAAGAGTTCGAGCAGGAGTTCGGGCATCGCTCAACAGCCGTCGATTTTCTGTCCCCCCTCCCCGTGCGGGAGGGGGACAGGGGGAGGGGTATTGACGCGGTCGACCGCGTGCGGGTGCCCCCTCCCCCTAGCCCCCTCCCGCGCTGGGGAGGGGGGACAAATCAGGATGATGCGCGCGATCCGCATCACGCCGCGCTCCGCGGCGCCAGCCAGGTTTCGCAGCATGCCTTGGCCAGCGCGCGCACGCGGGCGATGAAGGCCGCGCGCTCGTTGACGCCGATCACGCCGCGCGCGTCGAGCAGGTTGAACAGGTGGCTGGCCTTCAGGCACTGGTCATAGGCCGGCAGCGCCAGGCGGGCTTCGACCAGGGCGCGGCACTGCTTCTCGGCGTCCTCGAACTGGCGATGCACGATCGCGGTGTCGGCGTATTCGAAATTGAAGGCGGAGAACTCGCGCTCGGCCTGGTGGTAGACGTCGCGGTAGGTCACGCCGGCGCCGTTCCAGTCCAGGTCCAAGATGCTGTCGACGCCCTGGATGTAGCAGGCCAGGCGTTCGAGCCCGTAGGTCAGTTCGGTCGAGGCCGGCTCGCAGTCGATGCCGCCGACCTGCTGGAAATAGGTGAACTGGCTGACCTCCATCCCGTCGCACCACACCTCCCAGCCCAGGCCCCAGGCGCCGAGCGTCGGGCTTTCCCAGTCGTCCTCGACGAAGCGGATGTCATGCAATAACGGATCAATGC
>JADZDN010000014.1 GCA_020851015.1 Alphaproteobacteria bacterium
CGAGGCGTCCTACAACCCTATCGTCGGCGCCGACGGCAAGCCCTTCAAGGTCGTCAAATACGCGATCGACGTGACCAGGCAGAAGATGGAATACGCCGACCTGCGCGGCCAGGTCGACGCAATCGGCCGCTCGCAGGCGGTGATCGAGTTCAAGCTCGACGGAACGATCATCACCGCCAATCAGAACTTCCTCGGCGTCATGGGCTACACGCTGCCCGAGGTCCAGGGCAAGCACCACTCGATGTTCGCCGAGCCGGCCTTCGCCGCCAGCCCCGAGTACCGCGAGTTCTGGGCCAAGCTGAACCGCGGCGAGTACCAGGCCGCGCAGTACAAGCGCCTGGGCAAGGGCGGCAAGGAAATCTGGATCGAAGCATCCTACAACCCGATCCTCGACCTCAACGGCAAGCCGTTCAAGGTGGTCAAGTACGCGACCGACCTCAGCGGCCGCAAGGCCGAGAACCGCAAGATGGCCGACGATTTCGAGCAGGGCGTCAAGTCTCTGGTCGATTCCGTCGCGACCTCCGCGACCGAGATGCAGGAGAGCGCGCAGACCCTCGCCGCCGCCGCCGAGCAGACCAACCAGCAGTCCAACGCCGTCGCCTCGGCGACCGAGGAGCTGTCGGCGTCGGTGGGCGAGATCTCGCGCCAGGTGACGGAGGCCAGCCGCGTCGTCGATCTGGCCGTGTCCGAAGCCGCCAAGTCGGAGAAGCTGGTCGGCGGGCTGGTCGAAGCCGCCAGCAAAATCGGCGACGTGACCAAGATCATCAGCGTGATCGCCAGCCAGACCAACCTGCTGGCGCTGAACGCCACCATCGAGGCCGCCCGCGCCGGCGAGGCCGGCAAGGGCTTCGCCGTCGTCGCGGCCGAGGTCAAGACGCTCGCGAACCAGACCGCCAAGGCCACCGACGAGATCGAGCAGCAGATCAAGGGCATCCAGTCTTCCAGCGAATCGACGGCGACGGCGATCCGCGAGATCGGCAAGGTCATCTCGACCGTGAAGGAGATCAGCACCTCGATCTCCAGCGCCGTGGAGGAACAGTCCGCCGCCACGCGCGAGGTCTCGAGCAACATCAACGGCGTCAAGCAGGCGGCCGAGGACAACGGCCGGTCGTCGACCGGCGTGCTCCGCGTCGCCCAGCAGCAGTCCGAGACCGCCGGCCAGCTGCAGGACAGGGTCGGCACCTTCCTGCGGAACGTGCGCGCGATGTAGCGTCTTGCCGCCCTGGGCGCCGCTCGCGGCGCTCAGGCGGACCCTGCGGGCAAGGATCGCTCCAGCGTCGCCACCTCGTCCGCCTCGGCGGCCGGCTTGTCCCAGCGGATGCGGCTGACGCGCGGAAAGCGCATGGCGATGCCCGACTTGTGCCGGGTCGAACGCTGCACGCTGTCGCAGGCGATTTCCAGCACCAGCGCCGGCTCGACCTCGCGCACCGGGCCGAAGCGGTTGGTGGTGTGCGCGCGCACCCAGCGGTCGAGCTCGGCCAGCTCGGCATCGGTGAAGCCGAAATAGGCCTTGCCCACCGGCACCAGCTCGCGCCCCTCGCCGCCGGCGCTGGACCGCCAGCAGCCGAACGTGTAGTCGGAATAGAACGACGAGCGCTTGCCGTGACCACGCTGGGCGTACATCAGCACGGCGTCGACCGTCAGCGGCCCGCGCTTCCACTTGAACCACGGACCTTTCGGCCGGCCGGCGACATAGGGGCTGTCGGCGCGCTTCAGCATCAGCCCTTCGATCCCATCCGCGCGCGCCCGCGCGCGCAGCGCCTTCAGCGCCTCCCAGTCGCCGAACGCCACCAGCGGCGACAGGTCGACGCGCGG
Source organism: Alphaproteobacteria bacterium (assembly GCA_020851015.1). Next base: position 1,816 of record JADZDN010000014.1, read on the forward strand.
CGGCCGTTCGCGCAGGTGCCAGGCCTCCAGCCGGGTGCGCCGGACATCGAACGCGAAGCCGCGCAGGTCCTCGCCGGCCTCGAACAGCAGGTCGTAGGCGCGCAGGAAGGCCGGACGATCGCGCATCATCTTCGCCCCGACCGCCTTGCGGTTGAGGCGCTGCTGCAGCTCGGCGAAAGGCGCCGGCGCCAGATCGCCGGCACCGGGACGCCCGACCAGCAATTCGCCATCCAGCGTCGCGTCGAGCGGCCCCGACGCGGCGAGGGCGTCGATCAGGTCGGGAAACGCCGCGCCGATCTCGTCGCCCGTGCGCGAATAGAGCCGAAACGACCCGCCGGAAGCGGCGAGCTGGACCCGCGCGCCGTCCCATTTCCACTCCGCGCGGTATGCGCGCGGGTCCATCGCATCGAGCTCGGCCTCGTCCAGCGCATGGGCCAGCATCATCGGCCGGAAGCTGGCCCCGCGGGCCGGCAGCGGCGCCGGCGCGCGCCCCTCGAGCCACTGGAACAGCGCGCGGTAGGGTGGCTGCAACCCGTGCCAGACCTCCTCGATCGCCGCCGGTTCCACGCCGCCCAGCCGGGCCAGCGCCGCGCGCACCAGGCCGGCCGAAACGCCGACGCGCAGGCCGCCGGTGATCAGCTTCAACAGCGCCCAGCGGCCCGTCGCGTCGAGCGCGTCGAGCCACGCGGCGAGCAGGCCCGGAATCTCGGTCCGTCCGGCGGCATGCAGCCGCGCCACCACGTGCGACAGCAGCGGCGCAGCGGCGGCGGTTCCCGCCGGTGCGGGCCAGATCAGGGCCGCGGTCTCGGCCAGGTCGCCGACATAGTCGTAGGACCACCGGAACAGCTCGGCATCCACCCGCGCCTCGACCAGCGCGCGCACCAGGGCCGGCTTGGCGCGCGCGAAGCTGAGATCGCCGGTCAGCGCGGCCACGGCATAGCCCCGGTCCGGATCGGGCGCATGGCGCACATAATCCTCGATCAGCCGCAGCTTGGCGTTGCGCTGGGGGGTGAAGACCAGCGCGTCGAGCAGGCGGGCGAAGTCCCTCATTGGCCCTCCTCCTCGAAGCCCACCAGCGCCAGCGCGCGGGCGCGACGGCCCTGCAGCGCCGCGGCGCGCATCAGCGCCTCCTCGCGCCCATGCGTTACCCACACCTCCGGCGCGTCCACCTCGGCCAGCGTGCGCGTCAGTTCGTCCCAGTCCGCGTGGTCCGAGATCACCAGCGGCAGTTCCACGCCGCGCTGCCTGGCGCGCTGGCGCACCCGCATCCAGCCCGATGCCAGCGCCGTGACGGGATCGTGCAAGCGCCGCGCCCAGCGCTCGGCGACGGCGGACGGCGGCGCCAGCACGATCTGTCCCTTCAAGGCCGCGCGGTCGCTGGCCGTGGCCGGGCGCAGATCGCCGAGGTCGACGCCGAGATGGCGATAGAGATCGCACAGCGCCTGGAGCGCGCCGTGAACGTAGATCGGCCGGTCGTAGCCGGCCCGGCGCAGCAGCGCGATCACCCGCTGGCACTTGCCGAGCGCATAGACGCCGACGACGTGGCTGCGCTCGGGAAACACGGCAAGGGAGCGCAGCAGGCGGCCGATCTCGACCCCGTCATCGGGATGGCGGAACACCGGCAGGCCGAAGGTCGCCTCGGTCACGAAGACGTCGCAGGCGGCAGGCTCGAACGGCGTGCAGGTCGGGTCGGCCCGGCGCTTGTAGTCCCCCGACACGACCGCCGTCGCCCCTTGGTGGACCAGCTTCACCTGCGCGCTGCCCAGCACATGGCCGGCAGGCAGCAGGGTCACGTCCACCGCGCCGATCCGCAGCGTCTGGCCGTATTCCAGCGGCTGCAGGCTGCCGCCGGCATCGGCCCCGAACCGGGCGCGCATGATCGCCACCGTCCCCGGCGTGGCCAGCACGGCGCGGCTGCCGGGCCGCGCATGGTCGGCGTGCCCGTGCGTGATGACCGCGCGGTCCGCGGCGCGGGACGGGTCGATGAAGAACCCGCCCGGTTCGCACCACAAGCCTTGGGGCCGCGGCACGAGCCAGGTTTGCGGATGCGGGGCCGTCATCGGTCTAATATGGTTCGCGCCGCCGGAATTTCACGCAAGGTTTGTCCATGTTCCAGCTCCACCCCAAGCTCGAGGCCGACACGCGCGAAATCACGCGGCTCAATCTCTGCCGCGTGCTGCTGATGAACGACCGGCGCTATCCCTGGCTGATCCTGGTGCCCGAGCGCGCCGAGATCCGCGAGATCCATCAGCTATCGGCCGCCGACCGGGCGACCCTGATCGAGGAGGTCGCCGGGGTGGCCGAGGCGATGGAGCGCCTGCACAAGGCCGACAAGATGAACGTGGCCGCGCTGGGCAACCAGGTGCCGCAGCTTCATGTCCATGTCATCGCGCGCTTTACGACCGATCCCGCCTGGCCCGGCCCGATCTGGGGCAAGGGCAGCCCCGCGCCCTACGATGGCGCGCGGATCGGCGGCGTCGTTGACGCCATCCGGCGCGCGCTGGGCCGCTAGAGATAGGGGTCGGGCTTTCGCACCACCTCGACGGCATAGTTGGCGGTCATGATCATGTCCACCGTCTCGCCGTCCTTGCCGAGCGGCAGGATCAGCCGCCGCCGCCGGCGGATATGCGCCACCCCAGGGTCGTGCTCGCTCAACGCCGGCGCGCGGGTGCGCAGCACCTCGGCGAACACCTCGCGAAAATGCGGCAGGTTGCTGCGGATCGGATACTTGCTCAAGAGCTTGCCGGTCATGTCGAAGCCGGCTTCGGTTGCCAGGACCAGGCCGAACAGCCGGTAGCGGTAGTCGGCGCCGCCGTCCAGGACGTCGAGCAGGATCAGGGTGCCGAACCAGGGCGGCAGTTCGGCGTGCTGGAAAGCGGCGCGCGACGGCAGCTGGCGGTCCTTGCGCTTGGACTGCCACAGGCGGTACAGGCCGAGCAGGCGCTCGTCGTGGGCGAGATCGGCCTCGTCGACCTGGTAGGCAACCTTTGGTCTTTCGCTCGGGGGTGCCATGGCGCGGCGGAATTATACCACCGGCCGTCCGGGCGTGGCAGCGGGCCGGCATCCGGCGCTAATGTGGCCTGATGCCGCAACCCGCCATTCGACCGGGGCCTCCGATGGAGGCGCTGCCCGAGGCCTTTGCGCGCTGGTTCGCCCGGCGCGGCTGGACCCCGCACCGCCACCAGCTGGCCCTGCTGGCGGCCGCGCGCGCCGGGCGTTCGACCTTGCTGGTAGCGCCGACGGGCGGCGGCAAGACGCTGGCCGGCTTCCTGCCCAGCCTGGTCGACCTGGCCGAGGCGCCGACGGGCGGCGGCAAGCCGGGGTTGCACACGCTCTACGTCTCGCCGCTGAAGGCGCTGGCCGTGGACATCCACCGCAACCTGGAGCAGCCGATCGACGAGATGGGGCTGGGCATCCGCGTCGAGACCCGTACCGGCGACACGCCCCAGGCCAAGCGCCAGCGCCAGCGCCGCGATCCGCCGCATATGCTGCTGACCACGCCCGAGTCCCTCGCGCTGCTGCTGTCCTATGCCGACGCGCCGGCGATGTTCGCCGGCCTGCGCGCGATCGTGGTGGACGAGTTGCACGCCATGGCCGGCAACAAGCGCGGCGACCTGCTGGCCCTCGGTCTCGCGCGGCTGCGGCGGCTGGCCCCGCGATGCCGCGTCAGCGGGCTGTCGGCCACGGTCGCTTTCCCCGATGCGCTGGCGGCCTGGCTCGGCTCGGGCGGGGCGCCGGTCGACATCCTGACGGCCGGCGGCGCCAAGCAGGCGGAAATCGCGATCCTGAAGACCGCCGAGCGCATGCCCTGGGCCGGGCACATGGCGCTGTTCTCGATGCCGGAGGTCTACCAAGCGATCAAGCAGGCCGGCACGACGCTGGTGTTCGTCAATACCCGCGCGCAGGCCGAGCTGGTGTTCCAGGCCCTGTGGCGGCTCAACGACGACGGCCTGGCGATCGCGCTGCACCACGGGTCGCTGGCGGTCGAGCAGCGCCGCAAGGTCGAGGCGGCGATGGCGGGCGGCAAGCTGCGCGCGGTGGTCGCGACGTCCTCGCTCGACCTCGGCGTCGATTGGGCGGCCGTCGACCTGGTGCTGCAGGTCGGCGCGCCCAAGGGCGCCAGCCGGCTGGTCCAGCGCGTCGGCCGCGCCAACCACCGCCTCGACCTGCCCAGCCGCGCGCTGCTGGTGCCCGCCAACCGCTTCGAGGTGCTGGAGTGCCGCGCGGCAATGGACGCGGTGGCCGAGGGCACGCTGGACGGCGATCCGCCGCGGCCCGGCGCGCTGGATGTGCTGGCGCAGCACCTGCTCGGCGCGGCCTGCTGCGCGCCGTTCGACGCCGAGGCCATGTACGCGGAGGTCACCACTGCCCAGCCCTATGCCGCGATGCCGCGCCAGGACTTCGACGATGCCTTGGGCTTCGTCGCCAGCGGCGGCTACGCGCTGCGCGCCTACGAGCAGTGGCACCGGCTGCGCCGCGGGCCGGACGGCAAGTGGCGGGTCGCCTCGCCCGCCGTGGTCAGGCGCTACCGGATGAATGTCGGCACGATCGTCGAAAGCCCGATGCTCTACGTGCGCCTGCGCCGCGGGCCGATCCTGGGCGAGGTGGAGGAGTATTTCGCGCAGTTCCTCGTTCCAGGCGATACGTTCATGTTCGCCGGCCGCCTGCTGCAATTCGACGGCATCCGCGAGCATACCGTGCATTGCAGCCCGGCCAGCGGCGGCGAGCCCAAGGTGCCGGCCTATGCCGGCGGCCGGCTGCCGCTCACCACCCAGCTTGCCGAGCGCGTCCGCGCGCTGCTGGCGGACCGGCGGCGCTGGCGCGACCTGCCGGCCTCGGTCTCGGAGTGGCTGCGGCTGCAGGAGTGGAAGTCGGTGCTGCCCCCGCGCGACGGGCTTTTGGTCGAGACGTTCCCGCGCGGCGACCGCGGGCGCGAGAAGCACTACCTGGTGGCCTATTGCTTCGAGGGGCGCAACGCGCACCAGACGCTGGGCATGCTGCTGACGCGGCGCATGGAGCGCCTGGGAATGATGCCGCTCGGCTTTGTCGCGACCGACTACGTGCTGGGCGCGTGGAGCCTGAAGCCGGTGGCCGGGCGCGACATCGCCGCGCTGTTCGACGAGGACATGCTGGGCGACGACCTGGAGGCGTGGATGGACGAATCCAGCATGCTGAAACGGTGCTTCCGCAACGTCGCGGTGATCGCCGGGTTGATCGAGCGCCGCCATCCCGGCCAGGAGAAGACGGGCCGCCAGGTCACGTTCAACGCCGACCTGATCTACGACGTGCTGCGCCGCCATGACCCGAGCCACATCCTGTTGCGCGCCACCCGCGCGGACGCGGCGTCCGGACTTACCGACGTCGGACGGCTGTCCGCGTTCCTCCGGCGCGTGAAGGGGCGCATCGCCCATCGCGCGCTCGACCAGGTTTCGCCGCTGGCCCTGCCCGTGCTGCTGGACATCGGCCGCGAGCAGGTCGCGGGCGGCGCGCTCGATCACATGCTCGACGAGGCGTCGCGCGAAGCCGAAGAGGAGGCGCTGATCGCCGAGGCGCTGTCGGTCCCGGCGCAGGGGGGACTGCCGCTCTAGCGCCGAGTCGACGGTCTCGTAAATACGGTGGTAGTGTTACGCAGTCTGGCGCCGGAACGATCGCGCCGGCGCGCGTCTTGCGTCCATGCCAGTTCACCAACAGGGGGTATTCATGAGACACATCCAAGGCTTCGTACTTGCCATGGCGGCTTGCGCGGCGGCCGCCGCGCTGCCGATTTCCCCGGCAAACGCCCAGGCGACGGTCGCCGCGATCAAGCAGCGCGGGGTGTTGAACTGCGGCGTCGATTCCGGCATTCCGGGCTTCGCCTACCAGGACAAGGCCGGCAAGTGGATCGGGTTCGACGTCGACTATTGCCGCGCGCTGGCCGCCGCCGTGCTGGGGGATTCCGAGAAGATCAAGTATGTCGGCACCACCGCCAAGGTGCGCTTTACCGTGCTGCAGGGCGGCGAAATCGACGTGCTGATCCGCGATTCCACGCTGACCTTCACGCGCAACACGCAATTGGGCCTTGACGGCACGGCGGTCAATTTCTACGCCGGCCAGGGCTTCATGGTGCGCAAGAAGCTGAACGCCAAGAAGGTCGTCGACCTGAACGGCTCGACCCAGTGCATGGTCACGGGCGCCACGCTCGAGCTCAATGTCGCCGACTATGCGCGCTCGAAGAACGTGAAGATCG
>JADZDN010000015.1 GCA_020851015.1 Alphaproteobacteria bacterium
AAGATCAGCAGGAAATAATGGTCGATGAAATGGGCGGCATTGATCAGCGCCACCATGCGCGTGGTGCGGTCCATGGACATTCCGTGCGGGGTTGCTGCGGCCATGCTGGACAGGATAGCCTGTCCGGTCCACGCTGTTCGGCCAAGTTTTGTCGCGTTTGGGACATGACCCGCAGCACCGATCGCAGCACCGATCCCAAGGATTACCAGCACGTGCCGCGCCCGGTGGCGGCGATGCCCAAGCCGTTCAAGGACGGCGCGATCATCCCGCCCCACCGCCACCGCCGCGCCCAGCTCATCTACGCCGCGACCGGCGTGATGCGGGTGACCACCGCCGCGGGCGCCTTCGTGGTGCCGCCGCAGCGCGCGCTGTGGGTGCCGCCGGGCGAGGAGCATTCGCTTGCTATGCGGGGCGAGGTGGCCATGCGCACGCTCTATGTCGAGCCCAAGGCCGCCCGCGCCATGCCGCGGAGCTGCGTGGTGATCGAGGTCTCGGCGCTGCTTCGCGCCCTGGTCGACGCGGCGATGGCCGAGCCGGTGCTCTACGACCCGCGCGGACGCGGCGGGATGATCATGCGCCTGCTGCTGCGCGAGCTGAAAGCAGCGCCGCGGCTGAAGCTGAGCATCCCGATGCCGGAGGACCGGCGCCTGCAGCGCCTGTGCGGGTCGCTGCTCCGCCACCCGCAGTCCGACGCGACCCTGGAGCACTGGGCCGAGCATGTCGGCGCCAGCGCGCGCAACCTGGAGCGGCTGTTCCGGCGCGAAACCGGCATGAGCTTCGGCGCCTGGCGCCAGCAGGCCCGCCTGGTCGAGGCGCTGGCGCAGCTCGCCGGCGGCCAGCCGGTCGGCCAGGTGGCGCGCCGCCTCGGCTATCGCAGCGCCAGCGCCTTCACCCAGATGTTCCGCCGCGCGCTGGGCCGCACGCCGCGCGACTATGTCGCACGTGCCCCGCGGACGTAAGGCGAGCCTCGACGCCCCGGGGGTTTTGGCGCTAGTTGTTCTGCCCCTTCCCTTCCCCATCCGAGCGATACACCCATGGCAAGCGATTTTCCCACCCAGGCCCGCGTCGTCGTCATCGGCGGCGGCGTGATCGGCTGTTCCGTCGCCTATCACCTGGCCAAGCGCGGCTGGAAGGACGTGCTGCTGCTCGAGCGCAAGGAGCTGACCTGCGGCACCACCTGGCACGCCGCCGGCCTGATCGGCCAGCTCCGCGCGACCCAGGCCCTGACGCAGCTCGCGGTTTACACCGCCGAACTCTACGAGGGGCTGGAGAAGGAGACCGGCCAGGCGATCGGCTACAAGCGCAACGGCTCGCTGTCGGTCGCCTGCGACGCCGAGCGCTTCGAGGAGATGAGGCGCGGCGCGTCGATGGCGAGCAATTGCGGCCTGGAAGTGCAGGTGCTGACGCCTGCGCAGGCCAAGGAGAAATACCCGCTGCTGCGCACGGACGACATGGTGGGCGCGGTGTTCCTGCCGCGCGACGGGGCGCTGAATCCGATCGACGTGACCCGCGCGCTGGCGATCGGCGCGCGGCAGAACGGCGTGCGCATCGTCGAGCAGACCAAGGTCACGGGCGTGACGGTCGCGAACGGCCGCGCCGTCGGCGTCACGACCGACAAGGGCGCGGTGCGCGCGGAGTATGTCGTGAACTGCGCCGGGCTGTGGGGCCGCGGCGTCGGCGCGATGGCGGGCGTAGCCGTGCCGCTGCATGCGTCCGAGCATTTCTACGTCGTGACCGAGCCGATGCCCGGGCTGCCGAAGAACCTGCCGGTCCTGCGCGAGCCCGGGCGCTGCATCTATGTCAAGGAGGACGCCGGCAAGCTCTTGATCGGCTGTTTCGAGCCGGTCGCCAAGCCGTGGGGCATGAACGGCATCCCCGAGGATTTCGCGTTCGGCACGCTGCCCGACGACATCGACCATTTCCAGCCGCATCTGGAAAGCGCGATGCACCGCATCCCCATGCTGGAGAAGGCGGGGCTGCAGACCTTCTTCAACGGGCCGGAGAGCTTCACGCCCGACGACCGCTACCTGTTGGGCGAGGCGCCGGAGGTGAAGAACTTCTTCGTCGCGGCCGGCTTCAACTCGATCGGCATCCAGTCCGCCGGCGGCGCCGGCAAGGTGCTGGCGGACTGGATCATCGACGGGCGCGCGCCGATGGACCTGTGGGACGTCGACATCCGCCGCATGATGCCGTTCCAGGTCAACCGCAAATACCTGCACGACCGCACGATCGAGGGATTGGGCCTGCTCTACGCGATGCACTGGCCGTTCCGCCAGGTCGAGAGCGCGCGGGGCGTGCGCAAATCGGCGCTGCACGACCGGCTGGCGGCGGCCGGCGCCTGCTTCGGCGAGACCGCGGGATGGGAGCGCGCGAACTGGTTCGCGCCCAAGGGAACCAAGGCCGAATACGAATACAGCTACGGCAGGCAGAACTGGTTCCCGCATTCCGGCGCGGAGCACCGGGCGTGCCGCGAGGCCGTCGCGCTGTTCGACCAGTCGTCCTTCGCCAAGTACCTGGTGCAGGGCAAGGACGCCGAGCGCGTGCTGAACCAGGTCTCGTGCAACGACGTGGCCGTGCCGGCGGGCCGCGTGGTCTACACGCAGTGGCTCAATCCCCAGGGCGGCATCGAGGCCGACCTGACGGTCACGCGGCTCGATGAGCGCCGCTTCCTGGTGGTGACCTCGGGCGCGTCGCAGCGCCACGACCTCGACTGGCTGGAGCGCAACATTCCCGATGGCGCGCATTGCGTCGCGACCGACGTGACCTCGGCCTGGGCGACGCTGGGCGTGATGGGGCCGCAGTCGCGCGCGTTGCTGCAGAGCCTGACGCCGGACGACCTGTCCAACGCCGGCTTCCCCTTCGGCACGTCGCGCGAGATAGACCTGGGCTACGCGCGCGTGCGCGCCACGCGCATCACCTATGTCGGCGAGCTGGGCTTCGAGCTTTACGTGCCGACCGAGTTCGTGCAGGGCGTCTACGACGCGATCGTCGCGGCGGGCGGCAGCTTCGGCCTGAAGCACGCGGGCTATCACGCGATGAACTCGCTCAGGATCGAGAAGGCCTATCGCCACTGGGGCCACGACATCGGCCCGGACGACGACCCGATCCAGGCCGGGCTTGGCTTCTGCGTGGCCTGGGACAAGAAGGGCGGTTTCATCGGCCGCGACGCGCTGTCGAAGAGGCGCGGCAAGCAGCCCGCGAAGCGCCTGGTGCAGTTCGCGATGGAGAGCGACAAGCCGCTGCTCTATCACAACGAGCCGATCTGGCGCGACGGCAAGCGCGTGGGCTACCTGAGCTCCGGCATGTTCGGCCACACGCTCGGCCGCGCCATCGGGCTGGGCTACGTGAAGGCGGAGGGCGAATGCACGCCGGACTTCGTGCTGTCCGGCAAGTACGAGATCGAGATCGCGCGCGACCGCTTCCCGGCCAAGGCGTCGCTGAAGCCGATGTACGATCCGAGCAGCGCCCGGATCAAGGTGTAGGATGCGAAGGTATGCTAGTATGATCCGATAGGAGCACCGCCATGGCCGATCGAGTGCTGCTGGATCGCATCACCACGGACCCAAAGATCTGCTTTGGCAAGCCGTGCATCCGCGGCCACCGCATCTGGGTATCGCTGGTCCTGGACAAACTGGCTGCCGGCACGTCGGTCGCGGAAATCCTCGCCGACCATCCCGGCCTAGTCGAGGACGACATCCGCGCCTGCATCGCCTATGGCGCGGAGATGAGCCGACTGCGCGACCTGGACCTCGGAGCCGCATGACGCGGCTCAAGCTGGACGAAAACCTCGGCAATGCCGCGGTTGCCGTTTTCGCGCGGGCTGGCTACGACGTAGCGACCGTCCATCAGCAACGATTGACCGGAGCAGCCGACGACAGGCTTTTCGAGGCTTGCCGGGCGGAAGGACGATGCCTGATAACCCTCGATCTTGATTTCGCGAACCCGCTTCGATTTGCGCTTGCCGGAAGCGCGGGTGTCTGCGTGCTGCGTTATGCGCCCACTGCGGTGCGGCAATCGATGCTGGCTGCCATCGATACCTTGGCAGCCGCATTGCGGCGCCATGATGTCGCCGGTCAGCTCTGGATCGTTACGCCGGATCGAATTAGAGCCTATTCCGGCTCGTCCGACGAGCGAGAGTGAGTCCTTTCATGCCACCTGCTTGCAGCCCTCGGGCTTGAACTTGCGTTCGGTGGAGGCGGGGAACTTGGCGAGCTTCGCAGCGGGGCGGATCGGGCGGCGCAGCAGCTCGCCGCCGCAATTCGGGCAGCGCCCCTGCAGCACGCCCTCGGCGCATCCCTTGCAGAACGTGCATTCGAACGAGCAGATCCGCGCGTCCATCGAATCGGGCGGCAGGTCGCGGTCGCAGCACTCGCAGTTCGGTCGGAGCTGGAGCATGGCGGTTCTCTCCCTCAATCGCATTCGGCTCTTCATCCTTCGAGACGGCGCTTCGGGAGTTCCTCATGGTTCGAGATGGCGCTTCGGGAGCTCCTCATGGTTCGAGACGGCGCTTCGCGCCTCCTCACCATGACGCGGTTGTTTGGTGAACAGCGAGAGAAACGCGTCATCCTGAGGAGGCCGCGTAGCGGCCGTCTCGAAGGATGAGGAGGCTGCAACGCAGCCGTCTCGAAGGATGAGGAATGCCCACTCACCCGCTCGGCTTGTCGATCATCCGTCCCAGGCGGCGGCCGCCGAAGACGTGGATGTGCAGGTGCGGGACCTCCTGGTTCGCGTCGGTGCCGCAATTCGCCAGGATGCGGTAGCCGCTGTCCACGACGCCCATCTCGCGCGCCGCGCGTCCGACCGCGCGCACGAAATCGGCGATTTCGGCGTCGGTCGCCTTCGACGAGAAATCCTCCATCGACACGTAGGCGCCCTTGGGGATCACCAGCACGTGCACCGGCGTCTGCGGGCGAATGTCGTGGAAGGCCAGCGCGTGCGCGGTCTCGAACAGCTTCTTGCACGGGATCTCGCCGCGCAGGATGCGGGCGAACACGTTGTTCGGGTCGTAGGCCATGATGCTGCGCGGTCCCCTAGAGCGATGGCGGCGTGGGCGCCTTGGCGCGCGCCAGCTTCTCGGCGATGCCCGAGATGCCCTCGCGGCGGTGCAGCTCGGCCCATACGTCGGCGGGCTTCACGCCGCACTGCGCCCACATGACGAACAGGTGGTAGAGCAGGTCGGCGCTCTCGGCGATCAGCTTCTCGCGGTTGTCGGCCGCGCCCTCGAGCGCCGCCTCGATCGCCTCCTCGCCCAGCTTTTGCGCGATCTTCTTGCGTCCCTGCGCGAACAGCTTGGCGGTGCGCGAGATCGTGGGATCGCCGCCGCGCCGCTCCTCGATCGCCTGGAACAGGCGGTCCAGCACATCGACGTCGCCGTTGCCTGCGCCCATGAAACCGGCCCTTCAAACCGCTGCGACAAGCGATTCGGTAGCAGAACCGCACCCCGCCTGCCACAGATTTCAAGGCGGGGTCTCGCGCACCGGGATGCCGGCGGCCTTCAGGTGCGCCTTGGCCTGGGCCAGCGAGTACTTGCCGAAATGGAAGATCGAGGCCGCCAGCACGGCCGATGCGTGCCCGTCGCGGATGCCCTGGACCAGATGATCGAGCGTGCCGACGCCGCCCGAGGCGATCACCGGCACCGTGACCGCGTCGGCGATTGCGCGCGTCAGCGCCACGTCGAATCCGTCGCCCGTGCCGTCGCGGTCCATCGAGGTCAGCAGGATTTCGCCCGCCCCGGCCGCCGTCATGCGCCGGGCCCATTCCACCGCGTCGATGCCGGTATCGTTGCGCCCGCCATGGGTGAAGACGTCCCAGCGGCCCGGGCCGACCTGCTTGGCGTCGATCGCGACCACGACGAGCTGGCGGCCGAATTTTTCCGCGGCCTGCGAGACGAAGGCGGGGTTCTTCACGGCGGCGGTGTTGATCGACACCTTGTCCGCGCCGGCCAGCAGCAGCTTGCGGATATCCTCGAGCGTGCGCACGCCGCCGCCCACCGTGAGCGGCATGAAGCACTGCTCGGCCGTGCGACTGACCGCGTCGAACAGCGTATCGCGGTTCTCGTGGCTGGCGGTGATGTCGAGGAAGCACAGCTCGTCCGCGCCGGCCCGGTCGTAGGCGCGCGCCTGCTCGACCGGGTCGCCGGCGTCCACCAGGTCGACGAAGCGCACGCCCTTCACGACGCGGCCGTCCTTAACGTCGAGGCAGGGGATGATGCGCACGCGCAGCATGTCAGGCCTCGAGCGCCGCGATCGCGGCCCTGAGCTCGATCCGCCCGTCATAGAGCGCCCGGCCGCAGATCACCCCGTCGAGCTCCGGCGCCACGCGGCGCAGCGCCAGCAGGTCGTCCAGCGACGACACGCCGCCCGAGGCGATCACCGGCATTTTCGCCGTGCGCGACAGCGCCGCCGTCGCCGCCACGTTCGGCCCCTGCATCGCCCCGTCGCGGTCGATGTCGGTATAGATCAGCGCCGCCACCCCGGCATCGGCGAAGCGCGCCGCCAGGTCGTCCACCGTCGTATCGCTGGTCTCGGTCCAGCCGTTGACCGCGACTTTTCCTTCGCGCGCATCGACGCCCACGGCGATCTTGTCCGGAAATTTGCGGCAGGAGCGGCGCACCAGATCGGGATCTTTCAGCGCCGCCGTGCCCAGCACCACCCGCGCCACGCCGCGCGCAAGCCAAGCCTCGACGCCCGCGTCGTCGCGGATACCGCCGCCCAACTGCACCGGCACGTTCACGGCCGCGAGGATCGCCGCGACCGCCGGCGCGTTCGCCGCCTTGCCCGCGACCGCCCCGTCCAGGTCGACGACATGGACCCAGGCGCAGCCCGCCCCGGCGAACTGCCGGGCCTGGCCAGCGGGATCGGTGTTGAACACGGTCGCCTGGTCCATGGCGCCGCGCAGCAGGCGCACGCACTGCCCGCCCTTCAAGTCGATCGCGGGATAGAGGATCACGGACGAGGACCTCGTATTTCGACAAGCTCAATATGAGGTCCTCGTCCTGAGCTTGTCGAAGGACGAGGCGGCTCCGCCGCCTTCATGGCCGCCAGGCCAGGAAGTTCGCGATCAGGCGCAGGCCCGCCGCCTGGCTCTTCTCGGGATGGAACTGCGTGCCGGCCATGTTGGCGCGGCGCACCGCCGCGGTGATCGGCCCGCCATACTCGGCGGTCGCCGCCACGTCCCCGGCATCGCGCGCGCAAAGCGCGTAGGAATGCACGAAATACATCGGCTCGCCGGGCGCCAGGCCGGCGAACAGCGCCTCGCCCGGCCGCGCCTGCACGTCGTTCCAGCCCATATGCGGCACCTTGAGCCCGGCTTTGGGCTCGATCGCCCGTACCTCGCCCGCGATCCAGCCCAGGCCCTTGTGCGTGCCGAACTCGACCCCCCGCTCGGCCATCAGCTGCATGCCGACGCAGATGCCGAGGAAGGGCCGCGCGTTTCGATGCACCGCCTCCTCCAGCGCCTCGTGTATGCCCGCCACCGCCATCAGCCCGTTCATGCAATCGGCGAAGGCGCCCACGCCAGGCAGCACGATGCGATCGGCGCGCCGGACCTCGTGCGGGTCGGCCGTCACCGCGATGCGCGCCGGCGTGCCGGCGGCCGCGCGCTCGAACGCCTTGGCGGCCGAGCGCAGATTGCCCGACCCGTAGTCGACGATCGCGACGGTCTCGGCCAAGGCGGAAGATCAGTGCGCGCCGATGGCGGCGCGATCGATGAAGCGCCGCGCCGCCGTGTCCGGGTCGGGACCGCCGACCACGCCGGCCTCGCGCAGGCCACGGCGCGCGAGCCGGCGGCGGCGAAGCTCGTTGGCCTCGGCGGCGAACAGCACCATTCCCGCCAATTCGATCACGCCCAGCACGTCGGCCGCGCCCGGCCAGGCGGCCTCGATCAGGCCGAGGCACGCGGCGACGGCGATCCAGCCCGCCGCCCACGACCACAGGCCATGCCAGGCCGCCCAGAACGGCCCGACGAACAGCGCCGGCCAGCAGAAGCCTTCTTTCACAAGCACGGCATCGGCCGCCGCGCCGTGGGCCGGCACATGCACGGTGTAGAGGCGCATGCGCATCGCCTAGAGCACGCCCTTGGTCGAGGGCACCGCGCCGGCCTGGCGCGGGTCCGGCTCGATCGCCTGGCGCAGCGCGCGCGCCAGGCCCTTGAAGCAGCTCTCGACGATGTGGTGGTTGTTCTCGCCGTAGAGATTCTCGACATGCAGCGTGATGCCGGCGGCCTGGGCGAAGGCCTGGAACCATTCCTTGAACAGCTCGGTGTCCATCTCGCCGAGCTTCGGCTTGGTGAACATCACCTTCCAGATCAGGTCGGGCCGGTTGGACACGTCGAGCGCGACCCGGGTCAGCGTCTCGTCCATCGGGATCATCGCCTCGCCAAAGCGCCTTATGCCCAGGCGCTCGCCCATGGCCTTGGCGACGGCCTGGCCGATCACGATGCCGGTGTCCTCGGGGGTGTGGTGGAAGTCGATGTGCAGGTCGCCCTTGGCCGCGACCTCCAGGTCGATCAGGCTGTGGCGCGAGAGCTGCTCGAGCATGTGGTCGAGGAAGCCGATGCCGGTCTTGACCGCGTATTTCCCCGTGCCGTCGAGGTTCACGGCGGCGGCGATCGTGGTCTCCTTGGTGCTGCGCTCGACGCGCGCCTGTCTGGCGGCCATTTCCCGCACTCCTTCCGGTGCCGCTTCTAGCAGGAACATGCCACGGCGGACAGGGGGGTTGGCGCGGTGGTGCGGACCGGATAAAATTCACCTTAAGAATAGATATTGCGTCTGGCAGTGTGGGGGCTCGAGATGGGGCGTATCCGTGGCCACGCCGGTCGAGCGGCGCGGCCGTTGTTCTGCTGGCACTCATTTTGGGCGGCTGCGTTGACAGCGACCCGCCCAAGCCCGTCGTCCAGGCGCCACCCGCCCCTGATCCGACGCTGCAGCCGGTCGATCTAACGATCAATCGCTTCAACATACGCCACGGCGACAAGATCGTCGCATCGATCAGCGCCCAGATTTGCCGCTTGAGCCGGGGCGATAGCGGCACCACGACCCTGGCGATCGATTGGGAGGTCCAGTCAATCTTGGAAGACAAGGTGGTCTATCGTACGCGCACGACCGGCATCAACAAGACAAGAGAATTGGACGCGCAGAAGAACGCCGTCGGCATGTTCATCATCGCGGCGTGGCGCGATGCGGCGGCGAAGCTTGTCGCCGACTCCGGCTTCCGCCAGGCAATTGCCCGCAAGCCCGAGACAACTACGGCCGCCGCCTCGGCACCGGTAGCGGCCGAGCCGCTGAACCTGCCGGCCAGGGCCGGGCTTTCAGGCCCCTTGTCCGCCAACATCGAAGCCGTGCGGCGCGCCGCGGTGACGATCGACCTGGGCCGCGGCCACGGGTCGGGCTTCTTCCTCACCGACGACGGCTGGGTGCTGACCAACGCGCATGTCGCGCGCGGCAGCCAGACGGTCAAGGTGATCCTGGCCGACGGGCGAACGATGTTCGGCCAGGTCATGCGCGTGCACGACGCGCGCGACGTGGCGCTGGTGAAGGTCGACGGCTCCCGCTTCCCCGCCCTGCCGCTCCGCGCGGCACCGGTCGGGCTGACCGAGGAGGTCTATGCGATCGGCACGCGATCGACAAGAAGCTGAGCGGCACGGTGACGCGCGGCATCGTCAGCCAGGTGCGCACCAACCGGCGCAACATGACGGACATCCAGGCCGATGTCGCGATCCTGCCCGGCAGCAGCGGCGGTCCCCTCGTGGACGGGTCCGGCAACGTGGTCGGGGTGTCCTATGCGGGGATTGGCGAGCTCAACGCCGGCGTCAATTTCTTCATCCCGATCCAGGATGCGCTGGCCAAGCTGAACGTCACGCTCGGCGGGGCCTGACCGCGCCCGCGGCGACAGCCACCCTTGACCTGCGGGCGAAACTGCCCAGATTCCCTGGGCTGTACCTCCTGAAGCGCCGCCCCAGGGAATCCCGCAGATGAGCGAACGCGCGCCGCCGGCGATGCACGGCACCACCATCCTTTCCGTC
>JADZDN010000016.1 GCA_020851015.1 Alphaproteobacteria bacterium
GGAGATCCTGATCGACTTCCCGAACGTCGAGTTCCAGGCCGGGCTGACCGAGATCGCGTCCTTGAAGCCGGACTGCGTCTACGTGTTCTTCGCCGGAGCCGGGGCACTGAAGTTCATGAAGGACTACGAGGCCGCGGGACTGAAGTCGAAGATCACGCTCTACGGTCCGGGCTTCCTGACCGACGGCGTCTACCGCGAGGCCGGCTCGGCGGCGTCGGGCATCAAGACCACGCTGCACTACGCCGATGACCTCGACAACCCGATGAACAAGAAATTCCGCGCCGACTTCAAGAAGCAGACCAACCGCGACTGCGACGTCTACGCGGTCCAGGGCTACGACACCGGCACCTTCCTGGTGCAGGGCTTGCAGGCGGTGCAGGGCGATCTCGGCGCCGACAAGGCGCTGATCAAATCCTGGGAAGCGGCCAAGATCGACAGCCCGCGCGGCATGTTCACCCTCTCCAAGTCGCACGACCCGGTGCAGGATATCTACCTGCGCCAGGTATGGGGCGGCGAGGAGAAATACCTGGGCGTGGCGCACAAGGCGCTGGCCGATCCCGGCACGGGCTGCACGATGGCCTGAGGCGCGGCGGCTTTCATCCTTCGAGACGGGGCTGCGCCCCTCCTCAGGACGACGCGTTGGATTTGCGCTCAGAAGAAACGCGTCATCCTGAGGAGCGAGCGCGGCGAGCGTCTCGAAGGATGAGGAGCGCTTCAACAACGCGGACATGCTAGGACGTTCGGCCTGACCACGCGCCGGGGGGAATACGCGCGGTGTCGCTGTCCTATTTCCTGATCCAGACCCTGAACGGGGTGCAGTACGGGTTCCTGCTGTTCCTGGTCGCCAGCGGCCTGACGCTGGTGTTCGGGATCATGGGCGTCATCAACCTGGCGCATGGCGCGTTCTACATGGTGGGCGCCTATCTCGCCTGGTGGTTCGCACGGACCACGGGCAGCTTCGTGCTGGCGATCCTGGCGGCATTGCCGATCACCGTGCTCCTGGGCCTGCTGATCGAGCGTTTCGGCATCCGCCATCTCTACGCACGCGATCACCTGCACCAGGTGCTGTTCACCTACGGGCTGATCCTGATCCTGAACGAGGTGCAGCGCGTGACGTTCGGCAACGACGTGCATGGCGTGGCGATCCCGCCGCTGCTGGCCGGCTCGCTGCCGCTGACCGAGGCGCAGAGCTACCCGGTCTATCGCCTGTTCATCTCGGTCGCCTGCGTGGCGGTCGCCGGCGCGCTCTATCTGGTGATCCAGCGCACGCGGCTTGGCATGGTGATCCGCGCCGGATCGACCCACCGCGAGATGGTGGCGGCCCTGGGCTTCGACATCGGCCGGCTGTTCATGGCGGTGTTCGGGCTCGGCGTGGCGCTGGCGGCCTTTGCCGGGATGATCGCCGCCCCCGTCAACACGGTCTATCCCGGCATGGGCGACCAGATCCTGATCATCTCCTTCGTCGTGGTGGTGATCGGCGGCATCGGCTCGATCAAGGGCGCCTTCGTCGGCGCGATGCTGGTGGGGATCGCCGATACCTATGGCCGCGTGCTGCTGCCCACGGGCGCGGGGGTCGTGGTCTACGCGGTGATGGCGCTGGTGCTGCTGTGGCGGCCGCAGGGCCTGTTCGGACGCATGGCGTAGGCCGGCAATGCCGCATCTCTCGCGCGCCGCGCTGATCGCGCTTGTCCTGGCGGCCGGGTTCCTCGCCCTGTTCCCGCTGTGGGGCGACACGTTCTACATCCGCTTCGTGACCAAGATCATGGTCTACGCGCTGTTCGCCATGAGCCTCGACCTGCTGGTCGGCTATGCCGGGCTGGTCAGCCTGGGGCACGCGGCCTTCTTCGGCATCGCCGTCTACGCGGTGGCGGGGGTGGTGAACAAGGCCGGGGTCACCAGCGCCTTCGTGCTGCTGCCGGCCGCGCTCGGCGTCTCCGCGGCGGCGGCGGCGGCGATCGGCTGGCTCAGCATCCGCACCTCGGGCGTCTATTTCATCATGATCACGCTCGCGCTGGCGCAGATGCTCTTCTACCTCTTCAACGACCAGCAATACTGGGGCGGCACGGATGGGATGAACATCGACCGGCGCCCGACCCTGGCGCTGGGCGAGCTGACCCTGCTGAACTTCGGCAACCGCGTGCAGTTCTACTATCTCGCGCTCGCCTGCCTGGCCGGCGCCTTCGCGCTGCTCGCGGTGCTGCTGCGCAGCCCGTTCGGCCACGCGCTGGTGGGCATCCGTGCCAACGAGGGGCGGATGCGCGCGCTCGGCTACGACGTGCAGCGCGTGAAGCTGATCGCCTTCGTGATCGCCGGCACGCTCGCCGGCCTCGCCGGCTTTCTCGAGGCCGCGCGCAGCACCTTCGCCACGCCGGCGCTGCTGGGCTGGCACGAATCCGGCCACGTGCTGGTGTTGGTGATCCTGGGCGGCATGGGCACGCTCTACGGGCCGGTGCTCGGCGCCTTCGTCGTGCTGTTGCTCGAGGATTATTTCGCCACCCTCACCGACCGCTGGCTGCTGATCATGGGCGTATTCGTGATCGCGGTGGTGATGTTCCTGCCCGACGGCCTGGCCGGGCTGGGCCGGCGCGTGGCCGCGCTCGCGCGCGGGCGCGGGCGGGGGCGGAGCGCGGGCGATGGCTGACGCGATGCTGGAAACGCGGCGCCTGAGCCGCCGCTTCGGCGGTCTGGCGGCGGTGCAGGATGTCAGCCTCGCCGTCGAACGCGGCAAGGTCCACGCCATCGTCGGCCCGAACGGCGCCGGCAAGACCACGCTGATCAATCTTCTGTCGGGCGACCTGCGGCCGAGCGGCGGCACGGTCAGCTACAAGGGCGGCGACATCACGGGCTGGCCGGCGCACCGCGTGGCGCGGGCCGGCATCGGCCGCTCCTACCAGAAGACCAACCTGTTCCGCGAGTTCACCGCCCGGGAGAATTGCGTCCTGGCGGCCGCGGCGCGCCTGCCGCGCCTGCACCTGTTCCGCGGCGCCGCGACGTTCCGCGAGACCGCGGCGTGCGCCGAGCGCGCGCTGGCGCTGTGCGGGCTCGCGGCGCGACGCGATACCCGCGCCGCGTCGATGAGCTACGGCGAGCAGCGCCAGCTCGAACTCGCGATGATGCTGGCGACCGAGCCGCAGCTCCTGCTGCTGGACGAGCCGCTCGCCGGCATGGGGCCGGAGGAGAGCGCGCGCGTCGTCGACCTGTTGAAGCGGCTGGCCGCCGACCACACGATGGTGATGATCGAGCACGACATGGACGCGGTGTTCGCGATCGCCGACACGATCACCGTGATGGTCAACGGCAGCGTCCTGGCCTCGGGTGCGCCCCAGGCGATCCGCGCCAACCGCGACGTGCAGCAGGCCTATCTCGGCGAGGATCCGGCATGAGCGCCGCGGTCGGTGCGCCGCTCATCGAGGCCAGGGGCCTGCATGTGTTCTATGACGAGAGCCACGTGCTGCACGGCGTCGATTTCCGCGTCGCGGCCGGCGAGACCGTGGCGCTGATCGGCCGCAACGGCATGGGCAAGACCACGACGCTGCGCGCGATCCTGGGCCTGGTGCCGCCGCGGCGCGGCACGGTCGCGATCTGCGGCCGCGACATGACCGGCCAGCCCGCGCACCGCATCGCGCGCGCCGGCCTCGGCTACGTGCCGGAGGGCCGCCAGATCTTCCCGCGCTTGAGCGTGCGCGAGAACCTGGCGATGGCGGCGCGCCCCGGGCGGGGCGGGCGCGCGGACTGGACCGTACCGCGCGTGCTGGAAACCTTCCCGCGCCTCGCCGAGCGCCTGTCGCAGGTCGGCACCACGCTGTCGGGCGGCGAGCAGCAGATGCTGGCGATCGGCCGCGCGCTGGTCACCAACCCCGACGTGCTGCTCC
>JADZDN010000017.1 GCA_020851015.1 Alphaproteobacteria bacterium
CGATTCTATTCCGCGGTGCCTTGGCGTCCCGGTGGTTTCCGACTGGAAGGACAAGCCACGCTGCGAAAGCGCGCGTGCGGCCCCTCCCCCTAACCCCCTCCCGCCCCGCGCGACGCCACAGGCGTCGTCGCGCTCGGGGGAGGGGGGACTGGAAAAAGGTGTCCCGGCCCGCGCGAAACTCGTCAAACGCCCGATTCGGCGCCGGCTTTCGTGCAATTCGTCAAGCGCTCAGCCGGACAGGTAAAGCGTCGATGCCGGCGGACCGCGGTCAGCCGGCCGCGTCCAGCGCGCTTTCCAGCAGTTCGAGGGCGCGCCGGGCGAAAGCCCGCATGTTCGCCCGCCGGTCGGCGCTGCCGGTGCGCAGGGTGACGGCGCGCGCCACGGGTCCTGCGACCGCCATGCAGCTATGCCCGGCGGGATCGCCGTAGCGGTTGCCGGTCGGTCCGGTGGCGCCGGTCTCGGACAGGCCCCAGGTCGCCTTGTGCGCGTCGCGCACGCGCCCGGCGATCATCGCGGCATAGGCTTCGGTCGCGGCCCGCATGCCCTCCATGTCGGCTGGCGCGATGCCCAAGAGCGCCTTGCGCGCCGCGCCGGTGTAGATCACGCCGCCGCCGAGGAAGTAGGCGGACGCGCCGGGCACCGACAGAAGCGCCGCCGCGATCAGTCCGCCGGTCGAGGATTCGGCGACGGCGATGGTCGCCTTGCGGGCCATCAGCTTCGGCGCGATGCGGTCGGCCAGCGGCAGCAGCAATTCCATCGAAGCCTCCATCAGGCCCCTACAATTGCATAGATTTCGCCACAATCCTGGCCTAGAAACCGGCCCATGGTGGCAAGGGCAGGTCAGCCCCGACGGGCCGGGCGCGCGGCGGACGAGGAACGTCCAGCATCATCTTCCGGGAAGGGACGCGCCCAGGCGGACGCGGGCGGCCCCAAGGGCCAAAAGCCGCGCCGCCGCCGGCGCTGGCTGCGCCGGCTGATCTACTGGAGCTTCGTGCTGGCGGTCTGGGCGGGCATCGCCGGCGCAGGTCTGGTCGCCTACTACGCCTACGATCTTCCCGACATACGCTCGCTCGAGGCGCCGGCGCGACGTCCGTCGATCCAGCTCGCGACCGCGGACGGCACCGTCTTCGCCAGTTTCGGCGACCTGGTCGGCGAGACCTTAAAGCTGGAGGATATTCCCAACGCCCTGCCGCTTGCGGTGATGGCGACGGAGGACCGGCGCTTCCTGTCGCATCCCGGCATCGACCCGATCGGGCTGGGGCGCGCGATGGTCGCCAACCTGCGCGCCGGCGCGGTGCGCCAGGGCGGCTCGACCATCACCCAGCAGCTCGCCAAGAACCTGTTTCTCAGCTCCGAGCGGACCTACAAGCGCAAGGTGCAGGAGACGATCCTGGCGATCTGGCTGGAGCGACGCTTCACCAAGGCGCAGATCCTCACCCTCTACCTCAATCGTGTCTACATGGGCGCCGGGACCTACGGGGCCGACGCGGCGTCCAGGCGCTACTTCGGCCAGTCGGCGCGCCAGCTCGACCTGTGGCAATCCGCCATGCTCGCCGGCATCCTCAAGGCGCCCTCGCATTTCAACCCGATCAGCGATCCCGACGCTGCGGCGCGGCGCACGCGCCAGGTGCTGGCCAACATGGTCGACGCGGGGTTCCTCACGCCCGAGCAGGCGGCGGCAGCGCAGCCCAAGCCCGGCCGGCCGGTTGCGGTGGCCGTCGCGCAGCCCGGCGCGCGCTACTTCGCCGACTGGGTCATGGACCAGGTGCAAGGCTTCGTCGGCTTCACCGACCGCGACCTGGTGGTCGTCACCACGCTCGACCCGCGGCTGCAGCGTCTGGCCGAGGACAAGGTGGCCGTCGCGCTCGACCTCGACGGCGCGGCGGCGAACGCGCACCAGGCGGCGCTGGTGGCGATGACGCCGGACGGTGCGGTAAAGGCGATGGTCGGCGGCGTCGACTACGGCCAAAGCCAGTTCAACCGCGCGACCCAGGCGCTGCGCCAGCCCGGATCGGCCTTCAAGCCGATCCTATACCTCGCCGCGCTGCAGGCCGGCTACAAGCCCGAGGACCGCTTCAACGACGCCCCGGTCAAGATCGGCAACTGGCAGCCCAGGAACTACGAGGGCACGTTCCGCGGCATGGTGACCTTGCGCGAAGCGCTGACCAACTCGATCAACACCGTGGCAGCGCAGCTCGCCGAGCGCGTGGGACCGAAGCGCGTGGTGGCGCTGGCCGAGCGGCTGGGCATCACCAGCGAGATCAAGCCCGACGCCAGCCTGGCGCTCGGCACCTACGAGGTGACGCCGCTCGAGCTGACCGCGGCCTACGCGGCGCTGGCCAACGCCGGCGACGCCGTGCTCGCCTACGGCATCCGCGAGATCCGCGACGCGTCCGGCGCGGTGCTCTATCGCCGCTCCGGCACGGGGCTGGGCCATGTCGCCGGCCGCGCCGAAGTGGCGGCGATGAACGACATGATGGGCCAGGTGATCGCTGTCGGTACCGGCAAGGCGGCGAAGCTCGACCGGCCGGTCGCCGGCAAGACTGGCACGACCCAGGATTTCCGCGACGCCTGGTTCATGGGCTACACGGCCGACCTGGTGACAGGCGTCTGGCTCGGCAACGACGACGCCAAGCCGATGAAGAACGTGACGGGCGGCGGCATGCCGGCCAGGCTGTGGCGCGACTTCATGCAGGCCGCCCATGCGGCGCTGCCGCCGCGCCCGCTGTCCCTGCCGGCGTCGGCGGTGGCCAGCAACGACCAGCCGTACCAAGCCGCGCCAGTGCCGGGCGCCGGCGCCGGCGACGCGCCGGCCGCGCGCGGTTCCGCCAGCGACCCGGATCAGCGGCCGGCCGGCTTCACGCGCGACAGCAACTGACGCCTACTCGCGGCTAACCCGGCGTCGCAGCAGCAGGATCGCTCCCAGGGTCAACAGGCCGCAGGCGCCGATCGCGAATGCCATCGGCCGCGCCGTTCCATCCAGGACATGGGCGACCGTGGCGCCCACCGAGGCGGCGATGCACATCTGGATGAAGCCGAGCAGCGACGACGCCGCGCCCGCCTTCTCCGGATAGGGGCCGATCGCGGCCGCCGTCGTCGCCGGCATCACCAGCCCTACCCCGGCGGCATAGAACATCATCGGGACCACGATGGCGGCGGCGCGGACATCCTCCATGCCGATGATCGCCAATACCGCCATCACCGGCCCGCCGACGGCGGTCAGGCAGCTGCCGAACAGCATCGTGCGGTCCAGGCCCAGGCGCTGGATCAGCCGGCCGGCGCTGACCGCGCCCATCATGTAGCCGGCGACCATGATCGAGAAGCACATGCCGAACGTATCCGGCGACAGGCCCACGACGTCGATCAACACGAAGGACGACGCCGAGATGAAGGCGAACAAGCCGCTGTAGCAGAAGCTGGCGGCGCCGAGGCAGCCGACATAGCGTCCGCTGGCCAGCATCTCGCGGAAATTCCCCAGCATGCGCCGCGGCGCCAGGGCGCCGGGGTCGAGGCGCTTGTTGGTCTCGTCCAGGATACCGATGACGGACAGCAGGATCAGCGCCGCGAAGGCCAGCAGGCACATGAAATTCGCGCGCCAGCCGAAATTGATCTCGAGCTGCCCGCCGATGACCGGGCCGATCATCGGCGCCACGGCCATCGCCGAGCCCATGTAGGCAAGCACCGAGCCGGCGCGCTCCGGCGGGTAGATGTCGCGCACGATGGCCCGGGCCAGCACGACGCCGGAACAGGCCCCCAGGGCCTGGAAGAAGCGGGCGCCGATCAGCGCCTCGATCGATTCGGCGATCACGCAGGCCATCGAGGCCGCCAGGTAGACCGCAATGCCGCAAATCAGCACCGGCCGCCGGCCGAAGCGGTCGGACAGCGGGCCGTAGACGATCTGCCCGCCGGCAAATCCCAGCAGGAAGACGCTCAGCGTCAACTGGACGGCCGCCGCGTCGGTGCCGAAATGCCGCCCGATCCCGGGCAGCGAAGGGAGGTAGAGATCGGTCGAGATCGGCCCGAAGGCAACGACCGCCGTCAGCAGCACGGCGATGCGCAGGGAATCCGGACGGCGCATCCTTAGGGGGCCTTCAGTTTACCGTTGATTGCAGATTGCCGCGATATTCATCCATAGCGCAATAGGGAATGTCCGTGCCGGCGCAGCCAGATGCGCGCGGTCGCCATGTGCGGCGTCAACCCGGCCACGATCGCCCAGAACGCGCGGCTGTGGTTCATCTCGATCAGGTGGGCGACCTCGTGCGCCACCACGTAGTCGGCCACGGGAACGGGCGCCATCAGCAGGCGCCAGGAAAGCCTGAGCGTGCCCCGCGCCGAGCAGCTGCCCCATTGCCGGCGCGGATCGCCGATGGCCAGGCGCGGCGGCGGCCGGTCGACCAGTGCCGCCTTGGCAGCCGCCATCGATGCGAATTCGCGCCGCGCCTCGGCCTTCATCCAGTCGGTCACGCGGCGCGCCAGGTGCTCGGGCCGACCGCCGACGGTCAGCATTCCGTCCAGGACCGCGGCGGCGGCACGGCTGTCCGGCCGGTGGCGGATTACGATGGTCGCGCCGCGCAGCGGGATCGCGGCGCCGTCCGAGAAGACAACCCGCTCGGGCCCCGTCGCCCGGCGGCTGAACAGCCAGACGCGGCGGCTTTCCAGGAAGGCCTGGGCCTCGCCGATCGAAACGAAGGGCGGGACCACCAGCGCCGCGGCCGCCGCGGCGGGATCGACGCTCAAGACCAGCCTCCGGGCGCGCTTGTTTCGGCGCAACGCCACGTCGACCGGCGCGCCGCCGGCCCCCGTA
>JADZDN010000018.1 GCA_020851015.1 Alphaproteobacteria bacterium
GATGACATCGACCCCTTCAATCTACGTCTACGCCTCGGCGCAATCGCCAAACGCCGCCACGCAGGCAAACAGGCCTACCTCAAGAGCAGGCGAAACGCCTGACCCGCGGCCTTCGCCGGAAGGTTACGAATTATGGGCGACGGTGTTGGGATCATATCGACCGCCGCATGTCCGGCCATGAGCAGGCCGAGCAAGAGCTCGATCACGCTGTAGGGTTAGCTGTTAGAGCCCTTTAACGCGATCGTGCACGTACACGAAAATCTTGCGCGCGATACCGAAGAATGTCTCGCAGGCGCCATCGGGAGCATACCCGAGCAAGACGATCTGCGTTACTTGCTCTCCAAGAGAGCTGATGTCGCCAGTGATGGCACTTGCGCCGAGAAACACGGCTACTCCGGCAGCGCCTTTGAACAGGCCGGAGATAGTTGACGCGATCTGTTCTCCTCCGCAATTTTCCAGATTGGGAGGAGGAGATGTCGCAGGGGGTCCGGTCGCGGGTACGTCGGGCCGAGGCATTCTGGCGGGCGGACCACGAGGGGTGGAAGCGCAGCGACTTGAATCAACGGCAGTATTGCGGTGCGCAGGAGATTCCGCTCAAGGCGTTCGGCAATCGACGGGCGAAGTTCAAGGTCGAGCCGCACCCGCCTGAGCGCAAACTGCTCTACGATTCAAAATAAGACTAAAATTTCCTCAAGACCAACGGGCGCGTCAATCACTGCCGGTGCAGGTAGCAGTACCCGGTCGTTTCGGCGCCGCGGCCAGCCTAGAGAATCTGGCTCAGGAACTCGCGCGTGCGCTGGTCGCGGGCGTTTCTGAAGAACTCGGCCGGTGGTCCATGCTCTACAATCACCCCGCGGTCGGTAAAGTAGATATGGTCCCCGACCTCACGAGCGAAGCCCATTTCGTGTGTGACCAAGACGCAGGTCATGCCTTCTTGGGCCAATTCGCGAATTGTCACCAGCACTTCCTTGACCGTTTCGGGATCGAGCGCCGCCGTTACCTCGTCAAACAGCATGACGTCAGGGTTCATCGCGAGGCTGCGGGCGATCGCGACCCTTTGCTGCTGACCGCCAGAGAGCTCGCCGGGATATGCATGTTCCTTGCCTTCGAGGCGGACCTTGCGGAGCAGGCGGAGCGCGCGTTCTTCAACCTCGCGCCTGTCTTCCTTCAGCACATGGATGGGCGCCATCATCACGTTCTGCAGCGCCGTTCGATGCGGGAACAGGTTGTACTGCTGGAAGACCATTCCGACTTTGCGCCGGAGAGCAAGCTTGTTCAGCTTGGGGTCGTGGACCTCTCGGCCACCTACCAGAATGGAGCCGCGGTCGATCGGGACCAGGGCGTTGATGCAACGAAGAAGCGTCGATTTGCCGGATCCCGATGGCCCGATGATGCAGATCACCTCGCCTTTCGCGACGTCCAGCGACACGCCTTTGAGGACCTCGAGACTACCGAAGGACTTGTGCACGTCCCTGCAACGGACGATCGGTTGGTCCGCGGTCATGCGGCGACCGCGAAGCGGCGCTCGAGCAGCACCGTCCAGCGGCCGATCGGATAGCAGAGCAGGAAAAACCATGCGAGTATGTAACCGTACATCGGCACCAGCAAGTCATGGCGATCCTCAGCGGCGAGCGCATCGGCCGTCAGCGTCACTACCTCGTTCACGCCGACGATCGAGCATAGCGGCGTGGAGACGAGCAAAATCGCATAGAGGTTCATCCAGGGCGGCAGCATGCGCTTCACGCACTGGGGCAATATGATCATCCACAGCGTCTGAAACCGTCGAAAGCCCAGCGCCTCGGCCGATTCCCACTGTCCCGTCGGGATCGACTGGATGGCGCCGCGCGCGATCTCCGACATGTTGGCGGCCACCGCTACCGATAGCCCGAAGATCGCCTTAAGCCAATCCGGCAGCGGAATGACCAGATCGCCGACCCGAATCTGAAATGGCAGCAGAAGCATGCAGTAGAACAGCAGCACAAGCCAAGGCGCGTTGCGGAAGAACTGCGTAACCAAGGAGGCGCTGCGCCGCACGGACCGTACCGCGGAAATTTGTGCGATGCCGATGAAGAGGCCGAGAACGGTGCCCAGCACCATGGCGATGACGCTGATCAGCACGTTGAAGGCGAACCCCTTCGCGATCAATGGCGTCCATTTCAGCAAGGTCTCGACGACAGAGGGCCGCCCGGGCGCCGCATAGGCCTCGGCCCCAGCGAACAGCAGCACCCAAGCAAGCAATGCCGCAGCCGGCCAGGGTTTGCGAAGCAGAGAGCCGCCGGAGTCCTCCGCCCCACGACGCGCAAGCACGCGCCCCGGTGGCAGGATGACCGGAAGATCGGCCGGGCGTGCCTCCTTCATATGCCGATCCCCGGCACACGCAACGCCCTTTCGAGGCGCGTCACGCCCGCCACGAACAGGCCGACGAGCGCGACATAGGTTACGAGCAAGACATTCATCATCTCCGGTACATTGATCGCATCGGACCAGATCTGGTTGCTGACGTAGAGCAACTCCGGCACCGCGATCGCATAGGCGATGGTCGTGGTCTTGATGAGATTGATGAGGTTGTTGTTCAGCGCGGGCAGACAGATGCGCAACGCCAGCGGCAGTACGATGTGTATGTAGGCATTGAAGCGGCTGTAGCCCAACGCCTCGGCTGCCTCGACCGTGGCGCGCGGCACGGCCTCGATGCCGGCACGCAGTATCTCGATGTTGAAGGCGCCCGCGTAGATCGAGAAGCAGATAACCGCCCAACTGAAATTGCTCACCATCGGGACCGACGAACCGTCCGGTAGCCGCATCGTAATCAACGGCCCCAGCGCGAAGTAGAAGAAGTAGAGCTGGATCAGCGACGGCGTGTTGCGGAATATCTGGATATAACCGTTGACGATCAACCGAAGCAGCTTGAGTTGCGTGCCTTGCAACCATGCGCCGGCAACGCCGATCGCAAGGCTGAGCGTCAGGCTGAGCGCAACAAGCTCGAGTGAAACGACCACGCCTGAAAAGAAGCGCGACCGGTCGAACGCGTCATAAACAATGGTGAGATTGATCCCGGTTGTCGCATAGAGATCGCGAAACCAATGAGCGACCGCCTCCACTATCACCGTCTCCCGAGCCTACCCGGGGCGTCGGGCCGCTCGACCCTGGCGCCAGCGTCGGATTTCCATGGCGTCCCGAATCTTATAGTAGGCGACCAGGGCTTTGACGAGTGGCGGGTGGATCGCATGCACGGCGATCCGCTTGACCGGCGAGAATGGCATTACGAGCTCGGCAGACGGCGTGCCGGTCATGTAGCGCGCGAGCTCGCGCCCCAGGATGGTTGCGAATGCCAGACCCCGGCCATTGCAGCCGAGGGCCGCGAGCAGCCCTGGCGCCGGTTGATGGATCTTCCAGCTCGCCTCGGAATTCATCGCGATCCAGCCCGTCCAAAGGAAATCGAACTCCATCTCGCCCAATTGGGGGAATATCTCGTTGATGCGGCCCAGGCTGGGGCCGATGGCCGGGCGTCCCTCCGGGCCGAAGAGCGGTCCTTGGCCGCTGAAGAAAAGCCGCCCATCCGGAAAGATACGTATGCCGGACATCAGGCGCCGCGTGTCGGTCATACCCTGGCCGCCCGGGAGGATTGCGCCACGCACGTTGTCGCGCAGTGGTCTCGTTACGTACTGGTAGGCGCGGACAGGAACGAACGACTGCCGCAGCGAAGGCCAGAGGTCTCCCGTGTAGGCGTTAGTACAGATGACGGCGTAGTCGGCGGCGACACTGCCTTGCGCAGTTTCGACCTGCCATTTGCCGGCCGACCGGTCGAGACGCGTGACATCCGAGAATTCGTGGATCTCCGCGCCTTCCGCTATGGCCGCGCGCGCCAGACCTCGGACATAGGCCAGAGGATTGATCGTTCCGCCCTGGCGATCGAACAGGCAGCCGAAGTAGTAGCCCTCGTGACTGCCAATGACCTCCGCCGTCTTGTGCCGGTCAAGGATTTCGACCGGAGAGCCGAGCCTTTGCAGATCTTGCGCGCGTTGCTCCAGCATGGCGAGGGCAGCGGGCGTGTGGGCGGCGACGATGTTGCCGCTCCGTACGAACTGCGCATCCATCCGGTACCTCTCGGCGAGTCCGAAAACGAGATTCGGACCTTCCCGAATGGCCTTGATCAGGCGGGGCCCGTACTCGGGCCCGTAGCGCAGCATGATCTCGGACGGCGACTGCTTGCTCGCCGGCGGCACGTGGCCGGAGTTCCGGCTTGAGGCGCCCCAGCCGATTTCCTTGGCCTCGAGCAGCACGACGCGCGCGCCCGCCGCCGCGGCATGCAGCGCCACCGAGCAGCCTGCAATGCCACCGCCAATGACCACGATGTCGGCAAGCCGGTCGCCTCGCAGCGGTGACGCCCTTAGTGACGTGCCTCCGGTGGAGGTGTAGGGCGTCTGAGGCGGTTGTGGCGGGTCCTGGTTTGGCGAATACATTCCGGCCGATCAGCGCGCCGCGACGACCTGAATTGCCACGCGGTGCGGCGGCGTCAGCAATTTAGTCTGGATAGGCGTGCGCGCTGGCGTGTGCCCCGGAACTACCCAGGCGTCCCACACCGAATTCACCTCGTCGAAGTCGCGCAGATCGGAAAACAGCACGATCGCGCTGAGCAGCTTCGATTTGTCGGTGCCGCATTCCGCCAAGTAGTGATCGATCTGAGCAAGAACCTTGCTGGTCTGCTCGGCGGCGCCCGATGGCACCGGATCCACCGCTACTTGTCCCGCGAGATAGACGGTATCGCCGTGAACGACGGCCTTGCTGTAGCGTGCATTCACGCCATGGCGCTCGATCGCTGCCATATGTCTTGGCCTCCGCTTGCGGGTGGCTCGGCGACCGCAGGCCCTATGTGGCCCGCGGCGGCCATTTCAACGGCACTACTGGCTCTGGTACTTCTGCTGCATTGACCGCACGAACTCCGTGCTGCGCCCAAACCACTTCTTTTCGAGCTCGGCGATACGGCCCGACTTGTGCCACGCGATCACCTGCTCGGTCAGCAGCTTGTGCATGCGCTCCTCGCCAAGGCGCACCGCCATCACGACGGGCTGCTCGAGAATGCTGGGGAGCACCATCTCGTAGTCCTGCCATTCCGGCTCCTGCAGACGCATCGCAAGATTGCC
The DNA here is from genome assembly GCA_020851015.1 of Alphaproteobacteria bacterium. The sequence continues at coordinate 5,142 of JADZDN010000018.1, forward strand.
GTCGTCATAGGCAAACCCGATGCAATTGCCCCCTTTCAGGGCCGTATAGGTCTCGGCGGTCGTCTTGAATGCCACCAGATCGGCGCCGTATTGCTCCTGCACCGTCTTGTTGTAGAACGCGCCCTGCACGCCGCAGATCTTCTTGTCCTTGAGGTCTTCCCATTTCCGGATGTTGGCGCGCTTGAGCGCCATGACGTTGGCACCCGATGCGTAGTAGCCGGGTTCAACGATATAGATGACCTTGCGCCGCTCCGGCGTGTCGTTCATCGCGGCGATGATGACGTCCGTCTTGCCTTGCTCCAGGAACTGGATCTGATTCGCCGCCGTGGTCGGCACGATCTCCGGCTTGACGCCCATCGTCTTGGCAAGATCCTCGGCAAGCTCGACCGCGAAGCCAACGACCTTGCCGTCCGGCTCCCGGAAGCCAAACGGCTTGTAGTCAGCCTTGCCGCCGACGATCAGCGTACCCCGCTTCTTAATGTCGTCGAGCGTGTCGGCCCTGGCGTAGGCGCCGCCTAAAACCAGCAGCGACGCCGATAGAAAGATGGACTTCTGGAGCCATGTAGAGCGCATGTTCACTCTCCCCGTTTGGCCTATTACGCGCATGCACCTGTGAACCCGATGGCGGTTGAGTTCGCAAACGCTCGTTTCGGCAATGTTAGTCGCTGCAAATCCATCAACAATCATGGTAATTCTTATGTGTCGATGATAAAAACGCATGGACTTGGCCTATGCCCGGCTATCGCAGCAAGCTTCCCCCGCCCAACAGCATCATTGCATTCGAGGCCGCCGCGCGCTTCCAGAACTTCACGCATGCGGCAAGGGAACTCAACGTCACGCAGGCGGCCGTAAGCCGTCAGATTCGAAATCTTGAAGACTTTTTGGGTTTCCCGGCCTTCGAGCGGGGGAACGGCCGCGCCCAACTGACGCCTGAAGGCAAGCGCCTTTTCGAGGCGGTTGTCATCGGGCTCGAACACATCGCGGGCACGGTCCAGGGCCTCCGACGCTCCCCTAAAAAAACTTATCTAACGGTCGCCTCGACGATCTCCTTCGCGAGTCTTTGGCTCATTCCGCGTATCGCCAACTTTAGGCACGAGTTCCCCGACATCGACCTGCGCTTCATCAGCTCCGACGCGGAGCTCGATCTTGACGCAGACGCCATCGACGTCGCGATCCGCTACGGCAATGGCGCATGGCCGGGTGTCTTGGTGGTGCCGCTGCTCAAGCCGGAGATATTCCCGGTCTGCAGCCCATCTCTGGTCAAGGACGGCCCGCGTCTGCAGGCACTAGTAGACCTCGCCGCGCACACGCTGCTGGATCGTGACGAGGCCGGCGCGTTTGGTGTGAGCTGGAAAACTTGGCTGGCACGCGTCCGTGGAGATACCAGTCACATCCGCCGCCGGGTGCTTTTCAACAACTACGACCTTCTCGTGCGCGCCGCGATCGAAGGCCAGGGTGTCGCGCTCGGCTGGAGCCCGCTCGTCAACGAGCTACTCAAACAGAAAATCCTCGTGCGCCCGATCGTTAGCACCATGAAGCCCAAGGATTTCTACTACCTGGTTCTTCCCAAGGGCGCGTCAATGAACAAGAGCAGGGACACGTTCCTAAAATGGATCAGGCGAGCAGCGGCGGTTAACTAACTGCGCCTTGTTCCAATGCTGACGACCCACGGCCGGTCAACCACTCCGTCACCAGTGTTCGCATCTACTTGATGCAGGCTGTCGGGCGCGGTCTACGAAAGGATGTGCGTCGATGGCATGTCTGGCTTTTGCTGGAGGAAGCGATCAAACGTGCGGGCCATCCCGAGACAAGTGAGCTTCTGAAGCGTGCGGACCAATTGCGAGTAACGGATGCGAAACAACATTCGAAAGTGCACTAAGAAACCTGATGCGTAGGAAAGTTTGCCGATGACTTCTCCAACAGGAGCGATTTTTGTGCGCGAGCCGCTCGGTTTAAACTGTCTGAAGCACGACTTTGCGCACGTGAACGGCTCTCCACGCGGTGCTCCTAGCGGAATGTTGGTTGTCTTGGATTCCGAAGGATCCGAGGCTTTCTCTCGGCCGATGGCGAACGCCGGAGCAATGCGGGCGCATGGGCCTGCGTATTACCCCGGCGGGGGAAACCTCTAACTGTCGTGTTAGGGTGGATTGAGCCAACTAGCATGGCCGTAATCGTTGGATCAAGATCGAGCGCCGCTCCAATAGATAAGTTTCGTTGGTAGCGTGTCCCCGCAACCAGATCCAAGCCCGTAACCACAATCGGTTACGGGCTTTGCGTTTCCGGCCGCACCCACCCCGAACACGCCCGCGCCAACGCCGTACCGGCCAAGCGATATTCTTCCGCCTGGGACGAATCGGCCGTCACGACGCCAACGGCCACATCCCGGGCGGCTTGATGCCCAGGCGCTCGGCCACGCCTCTTGCCGATGCGTGGGCGGCCGCGATCACCGCCTGCTCGTCCACCTGGGTCGGCCGCCCGCCCCGCAGCACGATCCGGCCGTTGACCAGGACGGTGTCGGCGGTGGCGCCGTGGCCCGCCGCGATCAGTTGATGCACGGGGTCGATATTCGGGCCCAGCTCGGCCAGGCGCGGGGAGCGCACCACGATGTCGGCGCGTTTGCCGGGCTCGATGCTGCCGATGATCGAGTCCAACGCCGCTGCCCGCGCGCCGCCGAGCGTCAGCATCTCCATCACCTCCTCGGCCGCGAGCGTCTGGCCGACCTCGGCCGACATCACGAAGGCCAGGAAGCCGGCGTCGCCGGCCGAGCTCTGTCGCGCCGAATCGGTGCCGAGCGCGACGGTGGCCCCCTTGCGCTTCATTTCCGGCAGGCGCGTCGGCTGGCGCAGCACCGTGCTGCGCGACGCATAGGCGAACGGACACCACACGCTGTTGACCTTGGTTTCGAGGATCAGGGGCACCTCCGCGTCGCGGATCAGGTTCATGTGGACGAAGGTGACGTTGCGCCCCAGCACGCCCAGCTCTGCCAGATGGGCGAAGCGCGGCTTGCGCCAGCGCTCCTCCATCGCCGCGGCCAGGTCGAGGTCGTAGCCGATATGGCTGTTGAGCATGACGCCATCGCGGTCCGCCAGCGCCTTGCCCGCCCGCAGCAACTCGTCCGAGGCCGTGCCTTCGCCATAGAGCGCGACATGGCCATGGGTGAACCCGTCCTTGTCGCGGTTGCGGTGCAGCTGCCCGCCCAGCAGCTTGAGGCAGCGGTCGCGATCGGGCGGCACGCGCCTGGCCAGGCTGGGACTCATCAGGCCGGGGATGGTCTTCATCATCTCCGTGTCGTCCCAGAGATAGGGATCGGCCAGCGAGCAACGCACGCCGACGGCCTGGGTCGCCGCCGCGACGGCGTCGGGCTCGAAGGCGCTCCCCGGCTCGACGAAGGCGGTGATGCCATGCCGCAGCATCTCGACGCAGGCGAGCGCCGCCGCGGCCTGTTCGTCCTCGCCGCTGAGCGCCGCCTTCCAGTCGGCATAGCTCGGCCCCGTGCCGCCGCCCTTGCTGGCGTCGCCGCGGAAGTAGCCGCGACAGGTCTGGGCATTGACGTGCAGATGGGCGTCGACGAAGCCGGGATGCACGGTCGCGCCCTCGGCATCGATCACGCGCGCGCTGGACCATGCGCCGGTCACGGTAGCTTCCGGCCCGACCGCGACGATCGTGTGGCCCTTGACCGCCACGGCGCCGGCGGGATGGACCGACCGCCTGGCGTCCATCGTCAGCACGCCGGCGTTGCGGATGATCAGGTCGCAATTGGCAGGGGCAGCCATCTTCGCTCTCCCAGGGGGTCAGGGCAGGCGGTAGGGTCAGGCGGCGGCGTCCGCGGGCGGACCCTTGCGCCAGCGATCGAGCACCTTCGGATCGATCTCGACGCCAAGGCCGGGACCGGCAGGCGGGTAGGAGAATCCGTTTTCGATCCGCAGCGGCACCGCCAGCAGATCCTCCTCGTGGTACAGCACGCCGCAGGTGTCGCTGTCCGGCCCCAGATTGGTCATCGCCACGCCGAGATGGATCTGCGCGGCCGTGCCGATGCCGAACTCCGGCATGCTGCCGATCATGCAGGGCATTCCCGCGGCCTCGCACATCGCGAAGATGCGCATGGCGTTGAGCAGTCCGCCCGCCTCGGTGACGTAGACATTGGCGATGTCGGCGGCGCCGCGGCGGATGACCGCCATCGCGCTGCGCGGATTGCGGATGCTTTCGTCGGCCATCAGCGGCACGCCGATGTTGCGCCTCACCTCGGCCATGCCGTCCAGGTCATGGGACGGCAGCGGCTGCTCGACCAGCTCGATGTCGAAGGGCTCCATCTGCCGGATCATGCGGATGGCGTGCTTGGCGGTCGGCCAGCCCATGTTGCCGTCGACGCGCAGCTTGACCGCGGGACCGATCGCGGCGCGGATCGCCTTTACCGCCGCGACGTCGCGCGGCCCGTCCTCGCTGCCGACCTTGACCTTGATGGTCCGGTGACCGGCCTTAACCCGCTCGGCCGCGAAGCCAGCCATCTGGTCGGGCGTGCCGAAGGGTATCGAATAGCTGAGCGGAATGCGGTCGCGGACCTTGCCGCCCAGGAGGTTGTAGACCGGCGTATTCAGCTTCTTGCCGACGATGTCCCACAGCGCCATCTCGATGCCGGCCTTGGCTTCCTCCACGCCGTCGAGCGCCAGGTCCATCTTCTGGACAAGGTAGGCGATGCGGAACGGGTCTTCGCCGACTACCGCTGGCGCCAGGGCGAGGTCGACATCCGCCCGCAGCAGCGCGCCGCGGCGCTTGAACACGCTGCACACCTCGCCGAGACCCGTGATGCCTTCGTCGGTATCGACATAGACGATCGTGTAGTCCGACACCGCGGCGGCACCCAGCGCCGTGCGCGTCACCGCGCCAAACGGACGCCGGCGCCGGCCCCATACCGGCACCGTACGAACCGACGTGATCTTCATGCTTCCCCCCGACGCACGCGCCGCGACCCGCAAGCAGCGGCGGTGCCGATTGACCAAGTGTTCCGAACTCTATAAGACCTTACCACCAATCGGACGGGAATCAATGACCGACGCGTGGCCCAGCCCCACCGTGCAGACCCTGCCCGACCAGGTCGCCCAGGCGATCCTGAAGCGGATCGCGACCGGCGAGCTGGCGCCCGGCCACCGGCTGCCGTCGCAACGAGATCTGGCGCAATCGATGGGCGTCGGCCTGGCGGTGATCCGCGAGGCGGTGCAGCGCCTGGCGGCGCTGAACGTGGTCGAGGCGAGCCACGGCAGCGGCACGGTGGTCCGGCCCTTCCGGTGGATGCCGCTGATCTACGATCCGACGCTGTTCCACCTGGCGATGCAGCGCATCGGCATCCGCGACCTGTGGGAGGCGCGCCGGCTGTTGGAGGGCCAGACCATCCGGCTTGCCGTCGAGCGCGCGACGCGGGCCGACCTCGCGGCGCTGCGCGCCATCATCGCCCGCGCCAATCCGCTGCCCACCGACTATCCGGCGAGTCAGGCACTGAACCGCGAATTCCACCTGGCGCTGGCGCGGGCCGGACAGAACGCGGTGCTGGAGGACCTGCTGGCGCCGCTGCTCGACCTGCGCAGCGAGGGCACCGCGCACCGCTTCAGCCTGGAGACCTGCCGGCAGACCTGGCAGGCCCACCGCGGGATCTATGACGCGGTGGCGAACCGCGACCTGGAAGCGGCCGACCGCGCCATTCAGCGGCATTTCGAGATCGGCCCGATCGCGTTGCAGGAAGTGGATGCCCGCGGACGCGCGGTGCGCGCCAGCGAAGCTGGCGGTACGCCGCCCCCCGCGCCCAAGCGCATCCGGCGCCGGCGTCGATAGGCGGTCGGGAGCGGCTGCGCCATGCTTCGCTTCGACGCGGTCATCGGCGACTTTCCCGTCCTTCTGCTCGGCGTGCCGCTTACGATCGGCCTCACCCTGGTGGCGTTCGCCGTCGGCACCGTGGCCGCCCTGCCGATCGCGGTGGCGCGGATCGCCCGCGTGCCCGGCGTCTCCCAGCTCGCGCTGGGCTGGATCGAGTTTTTCCGCACGACGCCGCCCTTGATGCATATCGTCTGGGGCTACTACGCATTGCCGGTGCTGGCCGGCATCAAGCTCGATGCCTTCACGGTCGTCGCCGGTGCGCTCGCCTGCTCGACGAGCGCGCAGATGGCGGAGATCTTCCGCGGTGGGATGCTGGCGGTGCAGCGCGGACAATGGGACGCCGGCCAGGTGCTCGGCTTGGCGCCGTGGCAGCGGCTGTGGTGGGTCGTGCTGCCGCAGACGTTGCGGCTGGTCCTGGCGCCGTCGTGCAACACGCTGGTCAGCCTGCTGAAGCAGTCGTCGCTGGCCGCGGTGATCGCCATGCCCGAGATCATGAACCGCGGCTGGATTCTGGCTTCCGAGACGTTCCGCCCGATCGAGGTGCTGACCTTGGTCGCCTTCATCTATTTCGTCCTGACCTGGCCGCTGGTGCTGCTGGCCGCCGCGCTGGAGCGGCAAAGCAGCCTGGCGTTCCGCAGCGACTAGGCGGCGCCCCGCCAGGGGACGCGACCGCCACCAACCGCGGGCTGGGGGCCCGCAAAACAGGGGAGAGCAGCGATGCAAAGGTTTGTGATTCTGGGAGCCGTGGCGACCGCCTTCATCCTGGGCTCGATGGCGACGCCGTCGTCGGCGCAGAGCGTTCTCGATGAAATCAAGCAGCGTGGCGAGTTGCGCGTCGCCGGCGTGCTCTATCGACCGCTGATCTCGCGCCGGCCGAACGGCGAGTATGTCGGCATGGACGTCGAGGTCATGAAGCGCATGGCGGCGGACCTGGGCGTCAAGCTCAACATCGTGAATTCCGAATGGGCCACCGCCGTCGCCGGCGTCGAGACCAAGAAGTGGGACATCGTTCCTGCGCTCTGCATCACCGACAAGCGCAAGGAAGTCGTGGACTTCAGCGAAAGCTACATCACGATCGGCGCAACGCTCACCACGGCCGCCAACAACACCAAGGGACTGACGTCGCTGGAGGCGTTCAATCGGCCGGAAGTGGTGTTCGCCGTGCCCGGCGGCTCCTGGTCGGAGTCGGTCGCCAAGGAAGTGGCCCCCAAGGCGACCCTCAAGGCGTTCGGACAATCGACCTCGGCTGACTTGATTCAGGAGGTCGTGGCGGGGCGCGCCGACGCCGTGGTTCTCGACACGCCGATCCAGACGACCGTCGCGCTTGCCGCCTTCGGCGACAAGATCAAGGTATTTCCCGGGCACAACCAGCCGCTCGACGTGCGCGCCTGCAAGGTCGGCTATGCCCATATGAAGGGCGACGCCAAGATGGCCGGCTATGTCAACGATTTCACGAAGAAGCTGCGGGACTCTGGCCAGCTCGCCGCGCTGGTGAAGCAGTTCATGACGGCCGAGCAGATCAAGGCGGCGGACTGATCGGGAAGCGGCAGCGCGACGATCGGCCCGCCGTGGGCGACCTGCAGTTCGGCCAGATCATCGGCTATTGGCCCGATCTGGTCGACGGCATTCTGGTCACGATAAGGCTGAGCGCCGTCAGCGTGAGCCTGGGCCTCGTGCTCGGGCTTGCGCTGGCGCTCGCGCGCTATTCCGGCATTGCGTGGCTGAATTGGCCCGCCTATGCCTTCATCGAATTCTTCCGCACCACGCCGCCGCTCGTGCAGATCATCTGGCTTTATTACGGCCTGCCGGCGTTGGTCGGAGGCGACTTGAACGCGTTCTGGTCGGCTGCGGTCGCGCTGGGCCTCAACATCGCGGCCTTCTTCGCCGAGATCTTCCGCGCCGGCATCGCCGGCATCGACCGCACGCAGTGGCAGGCCGCGCGCGTGCTGGGGCTCAATCTGGGCGACACGCTGCGCTTCGTGATCCTGCCCCAGGCCTTGCGCAACGTCCTGCCGCCGACGGGCACCACCGTGATCTACCTGGTCAAGGGCACGGCGCTCGCAACCGCGATCGGCACGCCCGAGCTGCTGCGCGTCGGCCAGTTGATTGCCCTGGAGACCTTCCGGCCGGTCGAGACGCTGACCATCGTCGCGATCGCGTATTTCGTCCTCACCTATCCGATCGCGCTGGCGTTCCAGGCGCTCGAGCGCCGCTTCGCGGCCAGCCGGAGCTGATCGATGGCGGCACCCGACAATCAGCCGCTGGTCGTGATCGACGGGGTGGTCAAGCGTTTCGGCGCGGAAACCGTGCTCGATCGGGTCAGCCTCAACGTCGGCGCCGGGCAGGTGATGGTCGTGATCGGTCCTTCGGGTTCCGGCAAGAGCACCTTGCTGCGCTGCCTGGCCCATCTCGAACCGATCCAGAAGGGCCGCATCCTGATCGAAGGCGTGGTGGTATCGAAAGGCGCCGAGGAACAGGGACCGCGGCCGGAGGCCGGCGCCGCCCGGCGGCTGCAGCAGGAAGTCGGCATGGTGTTCCAGAGCTTCAACCTGTTCCCGCACCTGACGGTAGCCGAGAACATCACGCTAGCGCCGCGCCGGGTGCGCGGCATGGGCAAGGACGAAGCCGAGACGATGGCGGTGGAACTGCTGCGCCGCGTCGGCCTGGAAGACAAACGCGATGCCCATCCCGCGCGCCTCTCGGGCGGTCAGCAGCAGCGTGCAGCGATCGCTCGCGCGCTGGCGATGCGGCCGCGCATCATGCTGTTCGACGAGGTGACATCCGCCCTCGACCCCGAGCTTGTCGGCGAAGTGTTGAAGACAATGCGCGAACTGGCCGACCAAGGGATGACCATGCTGGTGGTCACGCACGAGATGGGGTTCGCGCGTGACGTGGCCGACGACGTGGTATTCATGGATCGCGGCATGATCGTCGAGCGTGCACCGCCCGACCGCATCTTCAGCCAGCCGGCGGAAGCGCGCACGCAAGCCTTCCTGGAACGGCTGCTCGAGCGCGAGGGCGGAAGCCGGAGGACAAGATGACGGAAGTCGAATGGGGACGAATGAAGGCGAGCGAGATCGCGGCCCTGGCGGCCCGCGATGCCGTTGTCATTGTGCCGGTGGGGTCGATCGAACAGCACGGACCGCATTTGCCGACCCAGGTCGATGCATTGCTGTCAGGCGAAGTATCGCGCCGCGCGGCGCGCAAGGCTGCCGCCCGAATCCCGGTCATCGTAGCGCCCACGGTCTGGAGCGGACTGGCCGAGCACCACATGACCCTGGGCGGAACGCTGTCGCTCGATTTCGCAACATTCTTCGGCCTGCTGCGATGCGTGTGCCGGTCGTTGGTCCGCCACGGGTTCCGGCGAATCCTGCTGCTGAACGGTCATGGCGGCAACATCACGGCCCTCAACGTGGCGGTCAACGAGCTCGCGGTCGAACTGCAGATCCCGCTTGCCACGACATCCTATTGGCTGCTCGCCAAGGAAGAATTCGCCGCCATTCTTGAACGGCAGACGACGGTCCGCCATGCCTGCGAGGCGGAGACGTCGATGCTGCTGGCGCTGGCGCCGGACCTGGTCGACATGGCACGCGCGGGCGACATCGTCGGCCCGACCGAACGCGAAATCGCCGAGGTCGCGGGTACGGATGCGGTCCATCGCTGGCGGTCGTTCAAGGCACGCACCAGCCATGGCGTGATCGGCGATCCCCGTTCGGCTACCGCAGCCAAGGGCGAGCGGCTGCTGGAGGCCGCGGCCGACTCCGTCTCTGTCCTGTGCCAAAATGCGGCGTTCTGGAGTTTGCCGGCCTAGATTGCGCTATGCAAACGGCGCATCTGTTCCATGGAAACGATTGGCGGAAACTTAGGTGAGCAGGAACCGCTTGCGCTTGAGGACCAGGCGCGTGACCGCCAGCACCTTCTCCACCACTGGCCGTTCCGTGCCCAGATGATAGACGGCCGCCAGATCCTGCTTAGGAACCGGCGGGCGGACGTCGAGCCGCCGGATCTCGCGAGAGCGCAGCTCGGACTGCACGATGCCGGTGGGCAGCAGGCTTATTCCCGCCGCCGCCGCTGTCAGGCGTACGATCACCGACAGGTTGTTGCAGGTGCTGATGCGGACGGCATCGCAGCCGCCGCGGGCAAACCATTCGCGCACCAGCACGATCAAGCGTGACGGCTCCGGATTGGTGAAAACCTGAAACTTGGCCAGATCGGCCGGCCGCAGCGTGCGGTTGGGCAGCGCCAGCCGCGGACTCGCAACCCAAGCAATATCCTGGTTGCCGAGATATTCGGTCCGGATATGCGCGCCGACCACCGGGTTGGCGACGAAGGCGATGTCGAGTTCGCCCGCATTCACGCGCTGGTTCAACACCGCGCTGTTCTCGATCGTCAACGCCATCTTGAGGTCGGGTTCCTCCTTCTCCATCAGCCGCAGCATCGTCGGCAGGCAGACGAGCGCGAAACCATCGGGCGCGCCCAGCCGCAGCGGCGGCCGGAGGCGACTGCCGAGCCCCGGCTCACCATCGGTCAATTCGCTGGCGATCGCCAGCATCCGCTCCGCCTTCTCGGCAAGCTCCAGCCCGGCCGGCGTGACGCGGACCTGCCGCCCCTTGCGCTCGAACAGCCGCGCACCCACCGCTCGCTCCAGCGCACGGATGCGCACGCTGATCGTGGGCTGGGCCACGCGCAGCCGCTCCGCCGCCGCATGGAAGCTGCCGAGCGCGGCGATCCAGTGAAACGCCTCGATCTGGGGAAGGGTCACCTTCATCGATTATATTTCTTAATCCAAGACCGCTATGGAATTCAATTTTATTTCCGCGCGGAACCGTGCCTAGCATTTGAAGGGCCGTAAGGGGGAGACGCGATGGGCGCGCCGCGCGATCCGATAACATTCGAGCTGTTCAAGAACGCAATCTTCGCGATCGCCGACGAGATGGCGCTGACCATCGTCCGCACCTCCTATTCCGGGGTCATCAAGGACAACATGGACTTCTCGACCGCGTTCTGCGACGCGAACGGGAAGCTGGTCGCACAGGGCCTCACGCTGCCCGGGCACCTGGGATCGATCCCGACCGCGCTAGAGGCGGTGATGCGGCGCTACGGCAGCGACATGAAGCCCGGCGACGTGTTCGCGATGAACGACCCATTCGAGGGCGGCATGCATCTGCCGGACATCTTCGTGTTCCGGCCGATCTATGCCGCGGGCCGGCGCGTCGCATTCAGCGCCACGGTCAGCCACCATACCGATGTCGGTGGCCGCGTGCCGGGGTCCAATGCCTCGGATTCCACCGAGATATTCCAGGAAGGCCTGCGGATCCCGCCACTCAAGATGTACGAGGCCGGCAAGCGCAACGAAACCCTGTTCGCGCTGATCGAGCGCAACGTGCGCCTGCCGGTGCGCGTGTTCGGCGACCTGCGCGCGCAGCTCGCGGCCTGCCACATTGCCGAGACGCAGTTCCTGGAGCTGGTGGCGCGCTATGGCGCCGACGAGACCGAGGCGATGATGCGCGAGGTCGTGGACTACGCCGAGCGCCTCACGCGCGCCGCGCTGCGCGACCTGCCGGACGGTACCTTCAGCTTCGAGGACTTCCTGGACGACGACGGCATCGAGCTGGGCAAGCCGATCCGCCTGTTCGTCACCCTGCACAAGAAGGGCGACGGCATCGTCGCGGACTGGACCGGCACATCGCCGCAGGTGAAGGGCGCGATCAACAACACGCTTTCCTTCACCAAGGCCGCCACCTATACCGCCATTCGCTCGGTGCTGCCCGAAGGCATTCCGAACAACGAAGGCGTATTCCGCGCCATCGAGGTCAAGGCGCCGCCCGGCACCATCGCCAATGCCGTGCTGCCGGCTGCCTGCGCGGCACGCGGCCTGACCGGCCTGCGCATGACCGATTGCTGCTTTGGCGCGCTGGCGATGATGCTGCCCGACCGGGTGTTCGCCGCTTCCGATGGCGGCGCCACCTGCATCACCATCGGCGGCTACTACCCCGACCGGCGGCCCTTCATCTACGCCGACTTCACCTCGGGCACTTGGGGCGGGCGGCCCTGGGCGGACGGGCTGGAAGGCAACGCGCATCTCTTCGCCAATCTCGCCTCGCACTCCGTCGAGATCACCGAGGCCGAGCAGCCGATCCAGATTCTCGGCTACGAGTACATGCCCGACCGGGGCGGGCCCGGGAAATATCGCGGCGGCGCGCCCTTCTATCGCGAATACCGTTTCCTGGAGGGCGAGGCGATCCTGCAGGTCCGTTCCGATCGCCGCTATCGACGCTGCTTCGGCCTTTATGGCGGCTGGCCGGGCCAGCCGTCGATGAACACGATCAACCCGGCAACGGAAAGCCGCGTCCTGCCCAGCAAGTTCACCACGATGATCAAGCGCGACGACATCTTCCGTCACGAGATCGCCGGCCCCGGCGGCTGGGGCGATCCGCTGGAGCGCGACCCGGCGCGCGTGCTGCGCGACGTGCGCAACGAGCTGGTCTCGCCCGAGGCAGCGCGGCGCGACTATGGCGTGGTCGTCGATACGGCCGCCTGGAAGGTCGATGAAATTGCAACCAAGGGCGAGCGTCAGCGGCGATTGAGCGAGCGGACAGAGCGGCCGGCCGCAACAGTCGTATGGGATGAAGCGTCCGCCCTCGGCCTCGCGGCTGAGTAGCGGGAGATTCATATGGACGGCACATCGGGATCGACCTTTCGCGTCGGCGTCGATATCGGCGGGACCTTCACCGACATCGTGCTGATGTCGGACGACGGCACGCTGCACACGAAGAAGATCGCCTCCAGCGTCGACGACTATGCGCGCGCAATCGCCGAAGGCCTGGCGGAGGCCTTCACGGAAACCGGGCTTGGCAGCAATGACGTCGCCGAGATCCGTCACGGCACGACGGTCGGCTCGAACGCCATTCTCGAACGGAAGGGCGCGCGCACCGGACTGATCGGCACCAAGGGTTTCCGCGACATCCTGGACATCCGCACGCTGCGCATGCCGCGGCTTTACGACCTGCGGTGGGAGAAGCCGGCGCCGCTGGTCGAGCGCTATCTGCGCGTCACGGTCGACGAGCGCATCGATGCCCAGGGCCGGATCCAGCGTCCACTCGATCCCGCGGAGGCCGAGGCGGCGGTCCGGCGCCTGCTGCAGGAGGAGGTCGAAGCGATCGCGATCTGCCTGCTGAACTCCTTCACCAATCCTGCGCACGAGCAAATTCTACGCGACGCCGTCGCGCGCCTCGCGCCCGGCCTTACCGTCTGCACCAGCTTCGAGGTCCTGCCGGAAATCAAGGAGTACGAGCGGACCTCCACGACCGTCGTGAACGCCTACCTGAAGCCGGTCGTGCACCGTTATTTGCGCTCGCTGCGCGACAATCTCGACAAGTCGAAGATCAAGGCGCCGGTGCTGCTGATGCAGTCGAACGGCGGCCTGACGACCGACCGGGCGGCCGCGGAACTGCCGATCCATATCGTCGAATCAGGCCCTGCCGGCGGCGTGATCGGATCCCAGGTTCTGGCCCGGGGAATGGGTCTTGAACAGGTCATCACCTTCGACATGGGCGGCACGACGGCCAAGGCATCGTTGATCGAGGCGGGCGAAGTGACCCGCGTGCACGAGTGCGAGGTCGGTGGTGGCGTCATCGTCGGGTCGCGGCTGTTGACCGGCGCCGGATACACACTGAAGGTGCCGGCCATCGACCTGGCCGAGGTGGGCGCCGGCGGCGGTTCGCTGCTGTGGCTCGATGCTGGCGGCTCGCTGCGCGTCGGTCCGCGCAGCGCCGGCGCGATGCCTGGCCCGGTGTGCTATGGCCTTGGCGGTACCGAGCCCACGATCACCGACGCCAATGTGCTGCTCGGCTACATCAATCCCGGCTATCTGGTCGGTGGCGGCCTGAAGCTCGATGCCGCCAAGGCGCGTACGGCGATCGAAGGGCGCATTGCCGCGCCGATGGGACTGCCGGTCGAGCATGCGGCTTATGGTGCGCACCAGATCGCCGCCGCCAACATGATCCGCGCGATCAAGTCGGTGTCGACCGAGCGCGGCCGCGACCCGCGCCAGTACACCATGATCGCTTTCGGCGGCAACGGCCCGCTCTTTGCCGCGGGAATGGCGGAATCGCTGGGGATCAAGCGCATCCTGGTGCCGCCGGTGCCGGGTCTGTTCTCGTCGTTCGGGCTGCTGTGCGCGGAGGTCGAGCATCACTATGCGCGCACCTTCCGCCGGCTGCTGCAGAAGGTGGACTTGGCCGAGTTGAACGCGGCCTGGGACCGCATGGCCGACGAGGCGCGCAAGCAGCTTTCGGACGAAGGCTTCGACGCCGCCGCGCAGCAGATCCGCCGCAGCGCCAGCCTGCACTACCAGGGCCAAACCTACGAGCTGACCGTGGCCGTGCCGGACGGCCGGATCGACAAGGCCGCGGCCGCTGTCATCGCCGAAGCCTTCGGACGCGAGCATGAGCGTACCTACGGGCACCGCGCCGGGCCCGACGAACCGGTCGAGCTGATCACCATCCTGGTCACCGGACACGGCTTGTCGGGCCGCGCCCGGCTGCCGGAACAGACCAGACCCAGCCGTGCGGAGGGAGCCAAGCAACCCGCGCGAAAGGCGTATTTCGGGCCCAAGCAGGGATGGCTGGAGACAGCGGTGCTGCGCCGCAGTGACATCGGGTCTGCGCCACGGCACGGCCCGATGATCGTCGAGGAGTACGATGCGACCTGCGTCGTGCCGCCGAATGCCCGTGCATCGCTGGACGACCGCGGCAACATCGTCATCGAACGCTGACATCGACGCGAGCACGCGATGACGGGCTTGTTTCAATGATCTGAGCATTGCGCTGGAAAGGGGGAGAAGATGGCAAAACGGTGGATGGGGACATTCGCGCTGGGCGTGCTGTCACTGGCGTTGGGCTTCGCCTTGCCGGCTTCAGCGCAATTGCCCAAGACCCACATCAAGGGCGTGGGCGAGACGACGGCGATCATCAATGGCTCGCTGCTGGAGCAACCGTTTTGGAAGGAGACGATTCCGCAGGCGTCAGGCGGCGCCATCACGGGCGACGTATTGCCATTCGACCAACTAGGATTGGACAACGCGGCGGTATTGCGCCTGATGAAGTTAGGCGGCATGGATTTCGGCACGACCGATCTCAGCCGCCTCGCCGCCGACGATCCGCGATTCGAGGGCTGCGACCTGGCCGGCGTGACATTGTCCATCGATAGGGCGCGCGCTGGATGCGACGCCTATCGGCCGGTGCTCGACCGGCTATTGCAGGAAAACTGGAACGCGAAACTGCTCTATATCGGCGTGGCGCAGCAGCAGATCTTCTGGTGTCGCGTTCCCGTCGTGGCGCTGGCGGACCTCAAGGGCAAGAAAGTCCGCGTCTTCAACAAGACGATGGTGGACTTCCTGGAGGGCATCGGCGCGACTGGCGTCAGCATGGCGTTTCCGGAAGTTGTGCCGTCGCTGCAGCGAGGGGTGATCGATTGTGCCGTCACCGGTACGCTCAGCGGCAACACCGGCGGCTGGGGCGAGGTCACGTCCCATCAGTACCCGGTCGCGCTTGGCTGGGCGATACGTTTCACCGCCGTCAATCTCAATTCATGGAAGCGGTTCGATCCGAAGGTCCAGGATTTCTTCGTGGAACAGTACAAGAAATTCGAGGACAAGGTCTGGACGACCATGGCCGAAGCGGCGCAGGACGCCGAGAACTGCAATACCGGCAAGCCTTGCAAGTACGGCAAACAGGCGAAGCTGACGATCGCCACGATCCGTCCGGAGGACATGGCGGAGTACAAGCGCCTGGTGGAAAGCGCCGTGCTGGGGAAGTGGGCCAAGCGCTGCGGCGATGCCTGCACCAAGGAATGGAACGCGACGGTCGGCAAGGCCCTCGGC
>JADZDN010000019.1 GCA_020851015.1 Alphaproteobacteria bacterium
ACGAGACCCAGGCGCGCGACGCCTTCATCGCCGGCCAGGGCGTGTTCACGTCGAACGTCGGCAACGTGCTGCCGCGCGCGAACAATCCGCAGCTCAGCAAGCGCGCCGGCGACATCAAGATGATGCGATTCCCCGGCCTCGCCGACGTGGGCAAGGGCCCGATGGGCTGGACGCGCCTGTACGGCATCAGCTCGAAGACCAAGGTCAAGGATGCCGCGTGGCGGCTGATCTACTACATGGGCGGCAAGGATTCGACCGGCGCCTACTTCACCGCCAAGGACTGGTACCTGAAATACGGCGTCGGGTTCGCCTTCCAGTCGATGGAAAAGGACCCCGACATCGTCGCGGCGCAGAACAAGGCGGGCTACGATCCCGAGGTGCTGCGCCAGCAGTATTCGACCGCCCGTTCGCGCGACAACATCAAGGCGACCTGGTACGCGGAGTGGGACCGGTTCATGCAGCAGCAGATCCAGAACACGCTGCTGAAGCAGGTCAAGCCGCGCGACGCGCTGGCGGCCTCGGCGAAGAAGGCGCAGGAACTGAAGAAGTCGAGCTGAGGGCGCGATGCACCTGATCGAACGAGGCACGGGACGGCCGGTCGTCCTGTGCATCCACGGCTATTGCCAGGCCGCCGACTACTGGGCGCCGACGCTCGATCTCCTGGCCGGGCGCGGCGCCGCCGCTATCGCGCCGGACCTGCCGGGCTTCGCCCGCTCCGCCGGCGAGCCCGGACCCTACACGATGGAGGGCTATGCCGACCGGCTGGCGCGCTTTCTGGACGAGCGGGGGATCGGGCGGATCGTGCTGCTCGGCGGCTCGATGGGCGGGGTGGTGGCGCAGCACCTGGCGCTGCGCCATCCCGCGCGCGTCGAGCGCCTGCTGCTGGTCGCGACCGGCGGCTTCACGGCCGATCCGCCGACGGCGCTGGCCAAGGCCGATGCGATCGCCGCCGCGCCGTGGGACGCCAAGGCGGTGGAGCCGATCGTCAACGGCTTCTTCCTGAAGCCGCCGCCGACGGAGCGGCTGGCGCGGCTGCGCGAACTCGCCGCGATGGCGTCGAAGCAGGCTGCGCTGGATGCGGCGCGGTCGAATGCGCGCTCGCGCACGTTCGACCAGCTCGGCCGCATCGCCGTGCCGACGCTGATCGTCCAGGGGCGGCACGACAAGGCGCGCACCCCCGAGCACGGGGCGGAGATGCGCGACCGCATCCCCGGCGCGCGGCTGGAGGTGATCGAAGGCATGGGCCACACGCCGCAACTGGAAGACCCCGCGCGATTCCACGAGATCGCGCTGCCGGTCCTGCTGGCGCGAAGCTGAATCCCGGAAAGGAGTCTCATGCAGATCGACGACCTGAAAGACAAGGCCTGCCTGGTCACCGGCGCCAGCCGCGGCATCGGCGCCGCGGTGGCGCGGGGACTTGGCGCATGCGGGGCGCGCGTCGCCGTGCACTACAACACCGCCCGCGCCGAGGCCGAGGCGGTGGCGGCCGACATCGCGCGGCTGGGCGGCAAGGCGGTCGTGCTGAAGGGCGACGTGACCGACCCGCAAGTGCCCGAACGGCTGGTGGCCGAGACCGTCAAGGCCTTCGGCCGCCTGGACATCCTGATCAACAACGCCGGCGACCAGATCGTCCGCAAGACGATCGTCGAGACCGACGACGCGCTGATCGAGCGCCATATCGCCGTCAACATCCGCTCGGTCGTCGCCGCCACGCGCGGGGCCGTGCGCCAGTTCAAGGCCCAGGGCGGCGGCGGGTCGATCGTCAACGTCACGTCGATCGCGGCGCGCACCGGCGGGGGCGGCGGCTCGTCCATCTATGCCGGCGCCAAGGGGTTCGTGTCGACCTTCACGCGCGCCATGGCGAAGGAAGTCGTCGGCGACCGCGTGCGCGTCAACGCCGTGTCGCCCGGGATCATCGACACGCCGCTGCAGCACCGCGTCACGCCGCCGGCCATGCTGAAGACCGCCGTCGCGACCGTGCCGATGGGCCGGCTCGGCACCAGCGAGGAGTGCGTCGGCGCGTTCCTGTACCTGTGCTCGGACACGCTCAGCAGCTACGTGACGGGCCAGGTGATCGAGGTCAACGGCGGCATCGTGATGCCGTGATCGGGCGCGGCCGGCGCAAACGACGAGGGGCGCCCGCGGGCGCCCCTTTTTTCCGTCCGGCCTTGCGTTCGTCACGCCCCCGGCTGCGGCTCCGGCTCCGGCCCCAGCCCGCCGGGCTTGGGCCCCGGGCCGCTGGTGGGCACCGAGGCGCGCCGGCCGCCGCCCGCGCCCGCCTGGGCCTTGGGCTGGTCGCCCGGGTCGTCGCCGCGGTTGATCGACTGGCCGGCCAGAAGCTGCTTGCACTCCTCGAAGGACAGTGTCTCGTACTCCAGCAGGCCCTTGGCGACCTTGTGCAGATCGTCAATGCGCTCACTCAGGATGCGCCGGGCGGTCTGCTCGCCCTGTTCGACGATCCGGCGGATCTCCTCGTCGATCAGCTTGGCGGTCGCGTCGGAGACGTTCTTGCGCTGGGTGATCGAATGGCCGAGGAACACTTCCTGCTCGTTCTCGCTGTAGCGCAGCGGCCCAAGCTTGTCGCTCATGCCCCATTCGGTGACCATCGCGCGCGCCAGGTTGGTCGCCTGGCGGATGTCGTTCGACGCGCCGGTGTTGAGCTGCTCCTCGCCGTAGATGAGCTGCTCGGCCACGCGCCCGCCGAAGGAGAAGGCGATGTTGGCTTCGCACCATTTCTTGGAATAGCTGAGGCGGTCGCGCTCGGGCAGCGACATGGTCAAGCCCAGCGCGCGGCCGCGCGGGATGATCGTGACCTTGTGCAGCGGATCGCCGTCGGGAAGGTTCATCACCACGATGGCGTGGCCGGCCTCGTGGTAGGCGGTCGCCTCCTTCTCCTTCTCGGTCATGACCATCGAGCGGCGCTCGGCGCCCATCATGACCTTGTCCTTGGCGGCCTCGAACTCGTTCATGCCGACCACGCGCTTGCCCTTGCGCGCGGCCAGCAGCGCCGCTTCGTTGACCAGGTTGGCGAGGTCGGCGCCGGAGAAGCCGGGCGTGCCGCGCGCGATCGTGCGCGCGTC
>JADZDN010000020.1 GCA_020851015.1 Alphaproteobacteria bacterium
CCAGGTCTTCAGGTCCTCGCTCGGCTCCCACTTCTCGCACAGGGACGGGCGCGTGACGTTGTCGGTGCCGGTCACCGACAAGTAGTCGAGCGTCTGCCTTGTGGCATTGGCCGACTCGATCCAGCTGTAGGTGTGCGGGCTCTTCAGGTCCTGGCAGCGCATGCCGAGACGAAGCGTGCCGCCCTTGGCCGGCGTCTGGGCCTGGGCTGGCGACGGCGCGCTCAGCCCGGCGAAGGCATAGGCGGCCCCGGCCGACATGCCGAGCAGGCTGGCGTACCGCACGAATTCGCGGCGATCCATGTTCTTCTCGGCCAGCTGGCGCTTGAGTTCCGGAAGGAGGGCGTGGTCCTTGTCCGCTGACATGTCGGCGATCTCCCTGTTGGTTGGGGCTTTTCAGCCCGTAAATCCCATCCCAAGCTAGGAGTTCACGGCCGGACGCGATGCTTGTCAAGCGACCGTCACTTGGCCAGGGGCGTCCGTAACCGGCGCTTGCGCCCCCTGGAAGGCCGCGCGACACTCGCCTTCGGGAGAAACGCCGGCATGAACATCGCCCGATTGTTGTGGCGAGCGGCGAGGCTGTGTTCGGACCGGCCCGCCCTGGCCCTGGGCGATACCGTTGTCGCCGACTACGGCACACTCGGGCGCGGCGTCGCCGCCCTGGCGGGCGGGCTGGCCCGGATGGGGGCGCAGCCGGGGGACCGGGTCGCGCTGGTGATGCGCAACGGCCCGGCCTATGTCGAGGCGATGTACGCCTGCTGGCATGGCGGGCTCGTGGCGGTGCCGGTCAACGCCAAGCTCCATCCCCGCGAATTCGCCTACATCCTCGACAACAGCGGCGCGCGCATCGTGCTGGCGACCGCGGACCTGATCGGCACCCTGGCCGAGACCGGCGCACGGACGGTGATCGTCGCCGACAGCGCGGACTGGCGGCGCCTCTTGCAGGTAGCGCCGCTGGCTCCGGTCGCGCGCGCGGACGACGACGTGGCGTGGCTGTTCTACACCAGCGGCACCACGGGCCGGCCCAAGGGTGCGATGCTGACCCACCGCAACCTCTACGCCATGACCCAGGGCTATCTGAGCGACGTCGACGACGTGCCGGCGGGCGCCACGATCCTGCATGCCGCCCCGATGTCGCACGGATCCGGCCTCTACAACTTCCCCTTCGTGCTGCGCGGCGCGCTGCAGGCGATCCCCGAGAGCGGCGGGTTCCAGCCCGACGAGATGCTCGGCCTGTTCCGCCGGCATCGCGACGTGGCGCTGTTCGCCGCGCCCACGATGGTCAAGCGCTTGGTCGATCATCTCGTGGAGCGCGGCGGCGATGCCGGGAATCTGCGGACGATCGTCTATGGCGGCGGGCCGAGGTACGTGGCGGACTGCAAGGCGGCGCTGGCAACCCTCGGCAACCGGCTGGTGCAGATTTATGGCCAGGGCGAGACGCCGATGACCATCACCGTGCTGCCGCGATGGGCGCATGCCGATACCGCGCATCCCCGCTATCGCGAGCGCCTGGCGTCGGTCGGCGTGGCGCAGAGCGGCATCGCGCTGCGCGTGGCCGATGCGGAGGACCGCGACGTGGCGCCGGGCGAGATCGGCGAGATCCTGGTCGGCGGCGATACCGTGATGAAGGGCTACTGGAACGATCCGGCCGCGACGGAAAGGACATTGCGCGGCGGCTGGCTGCATACCGGCGACATGGGAACGCTGGACGCGGACGGGTTCCTGACGCTCAAGGACCGGTCGAAGGACCTGATCATCAGCGGCGGATCGAACATCTATCCGCGCGAGGTCGAGGAGGTGCTGCTGGCCCAGCCCGGCGTCGCCGAGGCGGCGGTGGTCGGCCGCCCGCACCCCGAGTGGGGCGAGGAAGTGGTCGCCTTCGTCGTGCCGGCGCCCGGCGCGCCGGTGACGCCGCAGCAGCTCGACGCGGCGTGCCTCGCCAGCATCGCCCGCTTCAAGCGCCCCAAGGCTTGGCGCTTCGTCGACGCGCTGCCCAAGAACAACTACGGCAAGGTGCTGAAAACCGAGCTGCGCAAGCTCGCCGGCGAGGCCGCGCCGGAGTGAGCCGGCCGCTTCCGAGAGCTAGCGTGCCAGGTCGATGGCGATGGCAGGCTGGCCCGCGGCGGCGCGGTCCCACATCGCGCGGTAGGCGCGCTCGAGATTGCGGGCGAACAGCGGCGTGTCGAACAGCGGGGCCGAGCGACGGGCGGCGGCGAGCGACGCGCGCAGTGCGGCCAGGCGCGGCCGGTCCTGGGCCAGCGCGACGGCCAGGCGCTCGTAGCCCGCTTCGTCGTCGGCAACCAGTTCCGCATGTCCGATCGCGCCTAGCAGGCTCGCGCTGACCCGCGCGGCGAAATGCCGGCCCTTGAGCGCCACAACCGGCAACCCGGCCCACAAGCAATCGCTGGTCGTCGTATGGCCGTTGTACAGCAGCGTGTCGAGCGCCAGGTCGGCGAGCGCGAGGCGCTCCAGGTGCCGCGGCTTCGGCACGTTGGGCGAGAACACAAGCCGGTCGGGCGCCACGCCGCCTTGATGCGCCGCTGTCTTCAGGTTGCGCGTCGCCGCGTCGTTCTGGTGCATCAGCCACAGGACGCTGCCCGGCACGGCGCGCAGGATCGCCATCCATGACCGGAAGGTCGCTTCCGTGATCTTGAATGGCTGGTTGAACGAGGCGAAGACGACGCCGTCCGCGGGCAGACAGAAATCGTGGCGCGTCGCGCCGGTGGCGGCGATCGGCTGCGCATTGTTGTTCGGCTGATAGGCGTGCGGCAGGAAGACCGGCTTCTCCGGCCACAGGCGAGCGTGATCGGCCGGCAGCACGACATGATCGACGATCGCATAGTCGAAAAATCCCGCGCCGCTGCTGCCGGGGAAGCCGAGGAAGGTCGCCTGCACCGGGGCGGGCCGCATCGCGCAGATTGCCTGGCGGTGGCCCTGGGTCCAGCCCATCAGGTCGACCAGGATGTCGACGCCGGCCGCGCGGATCGCCTCGGCGGCCTGCCGGTCGGACAGCGCCAGCAGATCGACGAAGCGGTCGGCGCCGGCCTCGATCGCCTCGCGGTAGCCGCCGCCATTGTCGCGGCCATAGGAGAAAAGCTGCACCTCGACCGCCGCGCGGTCATGCGCCGCGAACAGCCCGCAGGTCAGGTGGCCGACGGCATGGTCCTGGAAGTTCGCCGACAGGTAGCCGATGCGCAGCCGCTCCTTGGGTTGCGCGGGCCGTGGCGGCGCGAGTGGGGGCGGCGCAAGTGGGGGCGGCGCGAGCCGGGGCGTCGCCCGCTCCAGGGCGCCGGCCCAGGCGCGCGCGATGGCGACGTTGCGCGCCGGGTCGTCGCAGCGCCCGATATTGCCGAGCGGCGGCTCGGCCGTGGCCTGGCCCTGGGACAGGGCCGCGTCGATGTCGCGGTCGACCTCGCGCGCCAGGGCTTCGTGTCGCGGCCAGTCGCAGGCGTGCTGGAGCTGGTACATCAATTCGGCGCGCAGCGTCGGGTCGGCGGGCTGCAGCGCGCGCGCCCGCTCGTTGGCCTGGATCGCTTCGTCGATACGCCACAGCCGCTCGTAAGCCCCGGAAAGGTCACGCCAGGCGTCGGCGTCCTGGGGCGCCGCCTGGGTCACGTCGCGATAGGCCTCGGCCGCGCCGGCGGCGTCGCCCAGGGTCATCAGCGCGTTGCCGAGATTGGCGAGCAGGGCGGGATCGCGCGGTCGCGCCGACAGGCCACGCCGGCTGGCCGCGACGGCGTCGCTGGCCGACCCAAGGCGCAGCAGGACGGCCGCGAGGTTGCACAGGATGTCGGGGTCGCCGGGATGCGCTTTGTCGGCCTGGCGGAACGCGCGCTCGGCCTCGGCGAACCGCTCCAGGCGCACCAGCGCGTTGCCCAGGTTGAAGGCGGCGTTGCCGTGGCGCGGGTCGAGCTTCAGCGCCAGGGCGGCGGATTGCGCGGCCGCGCTGGCGTCGCCGCGCTGCAGCAGGATGGCCGCCATCAGGGCATGCGGATCGGGGTCGGCGGGGCTGGCGGCGGCAAGTTGCCGGCACAGCGCCTCGGCGCGGTCGAACTGGCCCTGCTGCGCCAGGCGCGCCAGCTCGGCGCGGAGCTGGGCGCGCGCCGCGGGCGACCCGGCCGCGCCCTGTTTGGCCATGCGGCGGCGTTGGTTGCGGTTCATGGGCCGCGACAATAGGGGAGCGGGCGCAACCCGCCAATCCGCGCCCGATGGTCGCCGGCGGCGGCATCGCCTAGGATGGCCGGGGCGCGGGCCAGGGGAGGCGGCGGATGGCGGGGCGGTTGCAGGGCAGGGTGGCGCTGGTGATCGGCGCGGGCTCGGTCGGTCCGGGCTGGGGCAACGGCAAGGCCGCGGCCGTGCTGTTCGCGCGCGAGGGCGCCAACGTCTTCGCGGTCGACGTCAACCTGGAAGCCGCCAACGAGACCTGCGCGATCATCCGCAACGAGGGGCACGAGGCCACCGCCTACCAGGCCGATGTCAGCAAGTCCGACCAGGTCAAGGCGATGGTGGACGTCTGCCTGGCCTGCTACGGGCATATCGACGTGCTGCAGAACAATGTCGGGATCGTATCGGTCGGCGGGCCGGTCGCGCTGGACGAGAAGGAGTGGGACCGCGTCCACGACGTCAACCTGAAGAGCTTCTTCCTGACCTGCAAGCATGTGCTGCCGCACATGGAGAGCCGGGGAAAGGGGGCGATCGTCAACATCTCGTCGATCGCGGCGATACGGTGGACCGGCGTTCCTTACCTCAGCTACTACACCTCCAAGGCGGCCATCAACCAGTTCACGGTGGCCGTGGCGATGGAATACGCGGCCAAGGGCATCCGTTGTAATGCCGTGCTGCCCGGCCTGATGAACACGCCCATGGTCCACGCCTCGCTGCCCGGCGCCTATGCCAAGGGGGACGCCGAGAAGATGGTGGCGATCCGCGATGCGCAATGCCCGACCGGCAAGATGGGCGATGCCTGGGACGTGGCGCATGCCTCGCTGTTCCTTGCCAGCGACGAGGCGCGCTACATCACCGGCCATTCGCTGGTGGTGGACGGCGGCATCACCTTGAAGTTCGCATGACCAGGCTGCCACCAATTTGCCATATCCCTGTGGCATCAGGCCGATGGGGGATTGGCGTGCAACGAAGGACAGGATCGCGATGCGACAGGCTTTGAAGGCGCTGTGCATGGCCGTGGCGCTCGGCCAGGGCCTTGTTGCGCTGGGCTTGGGGACCGCCCCGGCCGCCGCGCAGGAACAGGTGGCGGGGCCGGTGCTGAAGGAAGCCTATGACCTGTACCAGGGGGCGCGCTATCCCGAGGCGGCGGCCAAGTTCGAGCAGGGGCTGCGAATGAACCCCTCGCGCGGCCAGGCCGCGGTGGCGTTCTTCCTGCTGGGCGAGAGCTACATGCAGACGGGCGAAAGCTTCAAGGCCAAGGCCAACTACGAGGCGTCGCTGCAGGCCGACCCGCAGAGCCAGGTCCGCCAGCAGGCGCGCGAGCGCCTGGGTGCGATCGCCTCGGCGGGTCCGGCGACCGGCCGCAGCGCCGGGCCGCCGCCGGCGCAGCCCGGCGCGGCCGGGCAGGTATTCGACTCCACCGGCCGCTCGCCGGCGATGCCGCCGCCGCCCCCGCCGCCGCAGACCGCCGGGCGCGGCCAAGTCTTGCCGCCGCCGCCCCTCGGCCGGCCGCCGCAGGCCGCCGCCGCCCCGCCGGCCGATATCTTCCAGCCCGGCACCGCGATCAAGGACTGCGAGGCCTGTCCGGCCATGGTCGTCATTCCGCCCGGCCAGTTCCAGATGGGCTCGCATCGCGGCGACGACGACGAGCGGCCGGTGCATCTCGTGACCATCCCGCGGCCGATCGCGGTCGGGCGGTTCGAAGTCACCTTCGCCGAGTACGACGCCTGCGTCGCCGCCGGCGGCTGCCGCAGCAACGTCAGCGATCGCGGCTGGGGCCGCGGCGCGCAGCCGGTCATCCACGTGACCTGGAACGACGCCATGGACTACGCGCGCTGGCTCAGCGCCATCACCGGGCGGCGCTACCGCCTGCCGTCGGAATCGGAATGGGAATACGCCGCGCGCGGCGCCAGCCAGGCCGAGGACGTGTTCGGCGCCGGCCAGGCGAACTGCGAGGGCTGCGGCAGCCCCTGGGACGGCAAGCGCCCGGCGCCGGTCGGGCGGTTCGCGCCCAACGGGTTCGGCCTGCACGACATGCTGGGCAACGTGTGGGAGTGGACGCTGGATTGCCGCAACGACAACTACCGCGGCGCGCCGCCCGACGGCTCGCCATGGCTTGCCGGCGACTGCTCGCGCCGGTCGCTGCGCGGTGGCGGCTACAAGGACGGCGCCAGCAAGGCGCGCGCGGCCTACCGCAACAAGGACCCGATCACCGACCGCGATCCCGACAACGGCTTCCGCGTGGTGCGCGAACTGCCCTGACCTGGGGCAGGCGCGGCGCTTACGTCCTCGAACGGCGCAGGCGCTTGAAGATCGGCGGGGTGATCGCCAGCACGATCAACAGCCGGAAGGCGTGGTGCGTGGCGACGAAGGCGATGTCGATCGACAGCGCCAGCGCGACCAGGCTCATCTCCGCCAGGCCGCCGGGCGCGTAGGCCAGGACCAGCGCCGCGATCGGAAGCCCGGTGATCTGATGCAGCACGGCTGCCGACACCACGGCGAGGCCGATCATGATGACGGCGAAGACGGCGGCGTGGAGGATCGCGCCGCGCACCTCGCCCAGCCGCGTGCCGGCGAAGCGGCAGCCGACTCCGACTCCCATCACGACCTGGGCGGCCGAGATCAGCTCGGCCGGCGGCCGGGCGGCGGTCAATCCCGTCATGTGCGCCGCGGCGCTGGCGATCATCGGTCCCAGCACCTGCCAGGCCGGCAGCCGTAGCCGCTGGCCGAGGAAGCCGCCGACGACGGCGCAGGCGCCGAGCTTGGCGAGATCGAGCAGGGGTACGTCGAGGATGCCGACACTGGCCGCCGCGCGCGCCGCGGGCGAGTAGTCCATGAAGACGCGGAACCAGATCGGGATCGCGAATACGGCCAGCAGGATGCGCACCGCGTGGGTCAGCGAGATGATGCGCTCGTCGCCGCCCATCTGCGCGCCGACGATCGTCATCTCGTTCAGCCCGCCCGGCGCGGCCGAGAAGAACGAGGTCGTCACGTCGGCGCCTGCCGCGTAGCGGAAATAGAGCACGCCCGCGCCCAGCGTGACGGTGCAATAGACCAGCAGCCCGGCCAGCGGCAGCGGCCAGGCGACGAGATGCGAGAACAGGTCGGGCGTGAAGCTGCTGCCCAGCATGACGCCCAGGATCGTGACCATCGCCATGCGCAGGGGATGCAGGCTGCGCACGGGCCGGCCATAGAGCGCCGCCGCGGTCACCACCGTCATCGCGCCGATCATCCAGGGCAGCGGCGACTGCAGCCACCAGCAGACCACGCCCCCCGCCGACGCCAGCAGCAGGGTCGAAAGGATGCGAGCCGCGTTCAAACGATGAACCTGCCCAGGCGCACCGCGGTCTGGCCAGGGGTCAGGCGCTTCGAGGGCATGATCAGCACGCAGTCGTCATAGGGCGTGCGCACATCGGCGGCGCCGTCGCGCGCGATGGCCGTGCCGGCGCGCGGGATAATCTCCAGGCCGCTGTAGTCTTCGATGAAGGTGAATTCCGGCGTGCTGACGGTGACGGCCTGCGTCACTTCGACCACGCGCTGGGCGGAGGGTCGCGTCGCGGGCAAATGCGGCGCCGCGTCGGTCGCATCGATCGTGCCGGCTGCCGCCAGGAAACGCAGCGTCGTCTCGATCGCCACGTCGACCGCAAGCTGCGTCCAATGCTGCCCGCATTCCACCAGCAGCGCGTTCTTGGCGCTGGCCGGATCGCCGAAGCCGCCATAGTCGCGCATGCGTCGCCCGGCCGCGTGGCCGCCGTCGACCACCACCAGCTCCGGCACGCCGACGCGGCGCGCCAGGTCCAGTCCCTTGGGCAGAGGCCCCGACAGCATCAGCGGCCGCGTGGTCGTCTGCATGGAATGGACATCGAGCAGCAGGTCGGCGGTGTCGATCAGCGGGCGCAGCTCGCGCGCCCGGCGCAGCTCGATCGACGTGCGCGGCCCGTCCAGCGTGGCCGTGTCCCACAGGCGATTGAAATCCTCGTCGACATAGCGCGAGGCGGTGGGGTTCAGCGGGTCGAAGCGGCGATAGGCCTCGACATTGCAGAGCGCGACCGTAAGGCGCCCGCGCCGCGGGCGGATGCCGCGCTCGTTGAGGAAGGTCGCGGCGTGCGCGCCACACAGCTCGTTGCCGTGCACCAGCGCCGTCACCAGCACATGGGGGCCCGGCCTGCCGCTGTCCCAGGCGACGACATAGGGGATGCCCGCGCCGCCCTCGCGGAAGGCCGCGATGTCGGGCGCGGCGATCTCGATCGCCGGCGGCTGGGTCATGACGCGGCCATGCGCTGGATCAGGCGCCGCAGCATCGCCTCGCACTGCGCCACCTGGTCCAGCGCGATGAACTCGTTGGGCTTGTGCGCCTGCTCGATGCTGCCGGGACCGCACACGATGGTGGGCAGCCCGGCCTGCTGGAACAGCCCGGCCTCGGTGCCGAACGGCACCTTGCCGGTGGCGTTGGCGCCGGTCAGCGCCTTGCCCAGCGTGACGACCGGATCGTCGTCGGACGTGTTGAGCCCGGGGATGTGGCTCAGCTCGCGCCATTCGAAGCCGGTCTTGGGTTGCTTTGCCCGCATTTCCGGCACCAGGTCCCGCTCGGTGTATTGCTTGATCTCCGCGAACAGCGCGTCGGGATCGTCGCCCGGCAGGTGGCGGAACTCGAAATCGAACTCGCAGCGCAGCGGCACGATGTTGAGCTGCGTGCCGCCCCGGATCACGCCGGTATGCGCGGACGTGTAGGGCGGGTCGTAGGTCTCGTCGTACGGGCCGTTGTCGCGGAAGCGTCGGGCCATGGATTTCAGCCTCGCCACGGTTTCGGCCGCCGCCTCGACCGCGTTCACGCCCAGATGCGTCAGCGCCGAATGCGATTCATGCCCGTGGACCGTGCAGCGCCAGCTCTTCTTGCCTTTGTGGCCGACGACGACGCGCATCTCCGTCGGCTCGCCGACGATGCAGGCCTGCGCCTTCAGCCCGCGCTTGACCAGCACGTCGATCAGCCGCCGGACCCCCAGGCAGCCGACCTCCTCGTCGTAGGAGAAGGCAAGATGGATGGGCTGGCGGGGCTTCGCCTTGACCATGTCCGGCACCAGGGCCAGGCAGACCGCGACGAAGCTCTTCATGTCGCTGGTGCCGCGGCCATAGATCAGCCCGTCGCGCTCGACCACCTTGAACGGCTCGGTGTCCCAGGGCTGGCCGTCGACCGGCACGACATCGGTATGGCCGGACAGGATGACTCCTGGCGCGTCGCCTCCGTCCTTGCCGCGAACCGTCGCGAAAAGATTGGCCTTGCGGCCATCCTCGCTGGGCACGAGCTCGCTGGCGATGCCGTGGCGGGACAGGTAGTCGCGCACGAAATCGATCAACGCCAGGTTGGAATCGCGGCTGGTGGTGTCGAAAGCGATCAGCCGCTCGATCATGGCGCGGCTGGCGGCGCTCGGTTGGGTCATGCTGCGATCGGTCCCGATGGCGGGCTGGTTCCCGTTGATTTTTGTCAGTATGCCCGGTTCCGCCAGGGGGCGGAAGCTGTTGCGGCGCATGGTACATCTGCGGGGAGGTGGCGGGACCCGGTGGTTTTGCCCGGCTAGGCGCGGCCGGCCTGCCGGGTCATAATCGCGTCCAAGGGCCGCTGGACGGCCCGCGACAGGGCATGGAGGTTCCGACATGGTTGGGGGCACTGTTTCACGACGGCATCTGGGCGCGGTCTTGGGCGGGCTGGCGGCGGTGGTCCTGGCCGGGCCACTGGCCGCTTGCGCCGGGGCGCAGGCGGCCGAGTTGTCGGTCGGGCTGGGGGCCGACGTTACCTCGATCGACCCGCATTTCCACAACCTGTCGCCCAACAGCAACATCGCCCAGCATATTTTCGACACGCTGGTTCGCCAGGACGAGCGCCAGCGCTTGAGCCCGGGCTTGGCCGAATCCTGGCGGCCGCTCGAGGACACGACCTGGGAATTCAAGCTGCGCAAGGGCGTCAAATTCCACGACGGCTCGGACTTCACCGCCGAAGACGTGGCCTTCACGGTCAAGCGCGCGCCGAACGTGCCCAATAGCCCGTCGTCCTATGGCATCTACCTGGCCTCGATCGCCGAAACGATCGTCGTCGATCCCTACACGGTGCGCTTCAAGACCAAGGGGCCTTACCCGCTGCTGCCGACCGACATCTCGAACATCTTCATCGTCTCGCACAAGGCCGGCGCCAACGCGACCACGGCGGACTACGACAGCGGCAAGGCCGCGATCGGCACCGGGCCCTTCAAGCTGGTCGAGAACAAGAAGGGCGATCGCATCATCCTGGCGCGCAACGACGGCTACTGGGGCGACAAGCCGGCCTGGGACAAGGTCACCTTGCGGCTTCTGACCAACGACGCCTCGCGCGTCGCCGCGCTGCTGGCCGGCGACGTGCAGATGATCGAGGTCATCCCCACCCAGGACATGGCCAAGATCAAGGCCAACAAGGACCTGACCGTTTCCAGCGTGGTCGGCAACCGCATCATCTACCTGCACGTCGATTCGGCGCGCGACCAGAGCCCGTTCGTCACCGACAAGGCAGGCAAGCCGCTCGACAAGAACCCGCTGAAGGACGTGCGGGTGCGGCGCGCAATCTCGCTGGCGATCAACCGCCAGGCGATCGTCGAGCGCGTGATGGAGGGTGAGGCGCTGCCGGCCGGGCAGTTGCTGCCGGACGGATTCTTCGGCGTATCGAAGAACCTGAAGCCGGACCCCTATGACCCCGAACGCGCCCAGAAGCTGCTGGCCGAGGCCGGCTATCCCGACGGGTTCGGCATCACCATCCACGGGCCGAACAACCGCTACATCAACGACGCCAAGATCGTGCAGGCGGTGGCCCAGATGCTGGCGCGCGCGGGCATCGACGCCAAGGTCGACACCATGCCGTCGAACGTGTTCTTCAGCCGCTCGTCGAAGCTCGAGTTCAGCCTGATGCTGGTGGGCTGGGGCTCGGGCACGGGCGAGACCTCCTCGCCGCTGAAGTCGCTGCTGGCGACCTTCGACCCGTCCAAGGGCTTCGGCCCGTCCAACCGCGGGCGCTATTCGAATCCCAAGATGGACGCGATCCTGGAGAAGGCGCTGGCGACGGTGGACGATGCGGCGCGCGAGAAGCTGCTGGCCGAGGCGAGCGAGGTCGCGATCGGCGATCTCGGCATCATCCCGCTGCACTACCAGATCAATTCCTGGGCGATGAAGAAGGGCCTGACCTATGTCGCGCGCACCGACGAGTACACGCTGGCCCACGAGGTCAAGCCCGCCAAATAGGCGCGTGCTGCCGGATCAGCGCGGGGGGCGGTCGAGCGCGTAGTAGGCCAACTGGTGGCCGCGGAAGTCGGCCATGCGCTCGTAGGCCATGCCGATCTTCTCCATCACGCGGGTCGAGGCGCGGTTCTCGGGCCGGGCGATCGCCATGACGCGGCCGAGGCCGAGGCGGTCGAAGCCGTAGTCGCGCGCGGCGATGGCGCCCTCGGTTGCATAGCCGCGGCCCCATACCGCGTTGTCCAGCATGTAGAGGATCTCGGTCTCGCCGAATTCGGGCAGGAAGCGCAGGCCAAGATGGCCGAGGAACCGGCCGCTGGACTTCTCGATCGCCGCCCACGGCCCGTAGCCGGGGTCGCGCCAGTGCCCGATGAAATGCTCGACCAGCCGCGTCGCCGCCTGGACCGGCGTCTCGCCGGTGGGCGGGAAGAAATGCATGACGGTGGGATTGCCGCGGATCGCGGCATAGGCCGGAATGTCGTCCAGCGTGAACGGGCGCAAATGCAACCGCGCCGTATCGATCGCCATCACCGCCTATTCCACCATGAACTGCTCTTTCAGGATCCGCTCGCTCAGATGCTGATCGGGATCGAACAGCAGGGTCAGCGCGACCTTGCGGTCCGAGCGGATTTTTACCTTGGACACGTCGCGCACCTCGGTCATGTCGGCTACCGCGCTGACCGGGCGCTTGTCGTGCTCGAGAATTTCGATCTCCACCTTGGCCGTGCGGTCGAGCAGCGCGCCGCGCCAGCGCCGCGGACGGAAGGCGCTGATCGGGGTGAGCGCCAGGATGCCGGCATTGAGCGGCAGGATCGGCCCGTGCGCCGAAAGGTTGTAGGCCGTGCTGCCGGCCGGGGTCGACAGCAAGAGCCCGTCGCAGATCAGCTCGGAGATCCGCTCGATGCCGTCGATGGTGATCTTGAGCTTCGCGGCCTGGCGCGTCTCGCGCAGCAGCGACACCTCGTTGATCGCATAGGCCTCGACCATGGCGCCGTTGACCGACTTGGCCCGCATGCGCAGCGGATTCAGCTTGACCGCCGAGGCCGCCTCGAGCCGCTCGATCAGGTCCTCGGCGCGGTACTGGTTCATCAGGAATCCGACCGTGCCCCGGTTCATGCCGTAGATCGGCACGTTGCGCGTCATGTTGTGGTGCAGCGCCTCGAGCATCAGGCCGTCGCCGCCCAGCGCGACGATGACGTCGGCCTCGCGCTCGTTGACGTGCGGATAGCGGGCCTGCAGATCGGCCATCGCGGCCTGGGCGGCCTCGCCGCGCGCGGCGACAAAGGCGATCCTGGAAAATCTCATCGTGTGCCGGAAACCATGGGTGGGGAAATTGACCGTGGAAGCGGCGGCAGTATAGCCTCGCCCGCGAGGTACACCAGCCGTCGCGCGCGGGGGTTCGCGCGGGGGGCGCAGGAGGGGAGGCGGGGGATGCGGTTTCGCGCGATGGTCCTGGCGGCGGCGCTGGCGCCATGGGTGCTGGCAGCGGCGGGCGGGGCGGCCCGGGCCGCCGACCGGCATGCCGGCTACTATTATCCCCAGCAGGTGACGACCGAGGAATACGTCGCCCGGGCCAAGGCGCTGCCGGTCTATGACCGCAAGGCGCGGCTGGAGTTCGTCAACCAGCTCATGCTGCAGGTCCTGGGCAAGCCCTATCCGCCGCAGTTCGTGCTCTACGCCAAGGGCGACGAGGCGGAAAAGGCGATCCTGGTCGCGGTCAGCGGCGATTTCGCTGCCACGCTCTTTCGCATGCGCGCCTTCCTGGCGATGATGACCACGCTGTCGCGCCAGACCGAGCTGTTCAAGGAGTTCAAGGTCGACGACCTGTTCACGTTCTTCGACCAGCTGCGCATGCTGGGCTTCGAGCAGCTCACGGTCAGCGACGGCAAGGACTACGCCCACCAGATCACATTCAAGTAGCGCCGGCCGTTGGTGCGACGGCCATATTGGCGCCGGGGCTTAAATAGAGTATTTCCATAATTATAGAATTCAGGAACCGATAATTCCCGGCGGGCGAGTTCGGATTGAACGCACATTGACGGCTTTGGTATATTTCTATATATATCGAAGTATGAAATCCGCAGCTGTCGTGATCGCCCTCGCGGCGCTGGGCCAGGACAACCGGCTGGACGCGTTCCGGCTGCTGGTCCAGGCCGGAGCTGGCGGGTTGCCGGCGGGGCAGCTGGCGGCAAAGCTGGATTTGGCCGGACCGACTCTCACCTTCCACCTCACCCAGCTCTTCCTTGCCGGCCTGGTTCACCGCCGGAGCGACGGGCGGTCGATCATCTACGCCGCCAATGTCCCGGCGGTGGAGCGGCTGATCGCCTATCTGGGGGCGAACTGCGCCGGCCCCGCCGGGCGGGCGCCCCAGGCCGCCAATTCCAACCGCGGCGGCAAGCCGCCCGGACCGCGCCGGCCGCGCCGCGGCTGACGGCGGGCTGACGCCGGGCGGCGCGGCGTGTTACCCGGGTGCGACGCAGGCCGCCACGGACCGTTCGCCGCCGATGCCGTACTGGATCTTCATCTCCGCGTTCGGCATGGCGCAGATCCTGGCCTGGGGCACGTCCTACTACATGCCGGCGGTGCTGGCGAAGGCGACCGCGTCGGAGACGGGCTGGCCGCTGACCTGGGTGGTCGGCGGCTTCACCTTGAGCCTGCTGGCGGCGGGCCTGATCTCGCCCAAGGTCGGCCGCACGATCGACGAGCATGGCGGCCGGCCGGTGCTGGCGGCAAGCGCGGTGGTGCTGGCGATCGGGCTGGCGTGCCTGGGCCTGGCGCCCAGCCTGCCGCTCTATGTCGGGGCGTGGATCGTGGTCGGCGTCGGCATGGGCGCGGGACTCTATGACGCGGCTTTCGCGACATTGGGGCGCATCTACGGCGCGGGGGCGCGCGGCCCGATCACGACGCTTACCCTGTTCGGCGGCTTCGCCAGCACGGTGGGCTGGCCCTTGGGCGCGTTCCTGCTCGAGCGCTATGGCTGGCGCGGCACCTGCCTGGTCTTCGCCGCGATCAACCTGCTCGGGGTCTTTCCGCTTTATGTCTTCGGCCTGCCGAAGCGGCCGCCGGCGGCGGCTCATGCTCAGCCCGCGGCACCGTCGGAGCGGGCGGGCGGCAGCGCGGCCGAGGCCGGGCGCGGCCCCTTCGCGCTGGTCGCGCTGGCGCTGACCGTGAACGCGGTGGTGACCGCGGTGATCTCGGTCCACCTGATCACGATCCTGCAGGCGCGCGACATCGCGCTCGCCGCCGCGGTCGGGCTGGGGGCGCTGGTGGGGCCGAGCCAGGTGGGCGCGCGGTTCCTGGAGATGTTCTTCGGGCGCAACCTGCACCCGGTCCTCACGATGCTGATCTCGACCCTGCTGGTGGCGGCGGGGATCGGCTTGCTGCTGGCGCACCTGCCGGTCGTGGCGCTGGCGCTGATCCTCTATGGCGCCGGCATGGGCATCCGCTCGATCGCGCGCGGCACCATGCCGCTGGCGCTGTTCGGCGCCGCCGGCTACGCAACGCTGATGGGCAGGCTCGCCATGCCGAGCCTG
Organism: Alphaproteobacteria bacterium; assembly: GCA_020851015.1. The sequence continues at coordinate 14,949 of JADZDN010000020.1, forward strand.
CTCGCCTCGGCCCTGTCGCCGTCGGCCGGCGCGTGGCTGATCGACCATTGGGGCGTCGATGCAACCATGGCGGTCCTGTTCGCCCTCGCGGTCGCCAACGTGGCGCTGATGCTGTGGCTGCTGCCCTGGGTGAGGCGCCGCCCGATCTAGGCGGCCAATCTATCTTGGGGGCGCGGTGCGGAAGCGCGTGTCGCCATCGCGCTTCAGCTGGTCGACCAGCGCCACTTCCCAGGTCAGGTAGTCCTTCATCGCCTGCTCGACGCCCTTCTGGTTGTCATAGGGCTTGTACCAGACGTCGTCCTGCGCATCGGCCCAGCGCTCGTCGCCGGCGACCAGCGCCAGGCCGGCCTTGCGCCACGCGGCCGTGCCGCCATCCAGCGCCACTACCTTGCGCTTCGTCGCCCTGGCGAGTTCGGCCGCGGCGAAGCGCGCGTTGACCCCGTCGGGCGAGGTGACGACCACCGGCCCGTCGCCCGGCAGCTTCGCCACGCTCTGGCCCAGCCGCGCGCGGATCGCGAACCACGCGCCGGGAATGTGCGCGGCGCGGTAGGCGAGGCTGGTGTCGAGGTCCACCGCCACGGCCTCGCCGCGCTTCAGCGCCGCATCCAGCGCGCCGGCCGCTATCGTGGCGATGTCGGGCGGTTGGGCCAAGAGCTTAACCGGCTCGTCCCCTGTTTCGAGCGTCTGCCCGGCGAGGGCGTTTTCAAGGACATAGACCTCGTCCCAGCCCATCTGGACCAGCCAGTGCGCGGTCATCGTCGCGCGCACCCCATCGCCGTCGACCAGCACCAGGCGGGAATTGCGCGTGCCGACATAGAGGTCGATGGACTGCACGAGCTGGCCGCCCGGCGCATGGCGCGCGCCGGGCAGGTGGCCCTGGCGGTATTCCTCCGGCGTGCGCACGTCGAGCAGGTAGAGCGAGCGCTTGTTCCGCTCGGCCGCGAAGCGCTGGACGCCGGCATGGTCGATCGACTTGACGCCGAAGCGCTTCGCCACGCCTTCGGCGGCGGCCTTCGCCTTGGCCAGGCCTGGCGCGCTGGGGGCCGGGGCGTACGCGGTCTTGCCGCGCGCCAGGTCGAGCCCGGCGAGATGCCAGCCCATCGTGCCGTTCTTCAGCGCCACCACCTTGTTGGGAATGCCGGCGTTGATCAGCGACTGCGCGCCGATGATGCTGCGCGTGCGCCCGGCGCAGTTCACCACCACCAGCGTGTCGGGCGAGGGCGCCAGGTCGTGCACGCGGTAGACCAGCTCGGCGCCCGGGCAGTCGATGCCGCCGGGGATGCTCATGCGGGTGAACTCGTCGATCGGCCGGCTGTCGAGGATGACCATCTTCCTGCCGGCATCGATCCACGCCTTCAGCTCGGTCGGCTCGATGCGCGGCGTGTCGTCGTGGTGCTCGACGAACTCGCCGAAGGCCTTGCTGGGCACGAACACGCCCGAGAACACCTCGTAGCCCGCCTGCCGCCAGGCCTCGACCCCGCCCAGCAGCACGGCGATGTTCTTGTAGCCCAGGTCGAACAGGCGATAGGCGGCGGTCTGCGCAAGGGGGCCGCCGTCCTCGTCCACCACGACGATGCGCGTGCCGCGCCGGGGCACCAGGGCGTCCATGCGCGTCTCGATGTGGCTGAGCGGCATCGACGCGGCGAGCAGCAGGTGCCCGCGCGCGAACGCGCCTTCCTCGCGCGCGTCCAGGATCGCCAGCTCCTCGCCGTCGCGGATCATCGCCTTCAGGTCGCCGGGTGCGATCGCGAGCTGCGCGATGTTCGGGTTGGCCGGAAAGGTCTTGTAGGCCCCGCCGTCGTTGCGCGCGAAGCTGATGCGCCCGGGCAGGTGCTCGAGGCTGAGGCCGTAGAGATGCAGGTGCAGCGACGCCTCGCCGCCCATGACCTCGATGGTGTGGAAGTCGTCGGGCAGGAAGCCGACCGCGTTGCCCTTCTCGACGGTCAGTTCGCCGCGCTTCTCCAGCCGGCCCTCGCCGGGCGTGGCGCGGTTGTCGGTGCGCTCGTAGAACACGTTGTGCTCGCGCCCGTAGACGCCCGAGATCACCGCCCAGGTGGTGTGGTTGTGCGGGGGCTGCGCCTTGCCCGGCACGCCCGCCGAGGCGTAGAGCGCGAAGCGGTGGTCGGCGTCCTCGGCCAGGCGGTAGATGCGCCCGTGCTGGCCCGCCGGCACCGTGAACTGCTCGCGCGGGAACAGCTCGGTGCGCGAGGCCAGGCTGGTCAGCAGCGGCTTCAGCCGGTCGAGCGCCGCGGGCGTGACGCCATGCTCGCGCTCGATCGCCCGCACCTTGCCGATGGTTTCCGCGACGGCCGCGTGGCGCTGGTCCATCAAAGACATGGGTAACTCCCGATGCGAGTGGGCGGGGCGGGAGTCTGGACCGCCGGAAAGCAGCGGTAAAGCGCCTATCCCCCCGTCACGCTCATATGCCGCGAGACGGACCGCGGGTCGTGGCGGCGGTCGATGATGAAGTCGTGGCCCTTGGGCTTGCGGGCGATGGCGGCGTGGATCGCCGCTTCGAGCGGCGCGTCGCTCTCGCTGGCGCGCACGGCGGCGCGCAGGTCGGCCGCGTCCTCCTGGCCCAGGCACATGTAGAGCGTGCCGGTGCAGGTCAGGCGCACGCGGTTGCAGCTCTCGCAGAAATTATGCGTCATCGGCGTGATGAAGCCGACCCGGCCGCCGGTCTCTTTCACGCGCACGTAGCGCGCCGGCCCGCCGGTGCGGTAGTCGATCTCCTCCAGCGTCCAGCGCTTCTTGAGCTGCGCGCGGACCATCGAGATCGGCAGGTACTGGTCGACGCGCTGGCGGCCGATATCGCCCATCGGCATCACTTCGATGAACGTCAGGTCGTGGCCCTCGCCGCCGCACCACGCGATCATGCGGCCGAACTCGTCGTCGTTGGTGCCCTTGAGCGCCACGGCGTTGATCTTGACGTGCAGCCCGGCCTGCTTGGCGGCCTTGATGCCCGCCATCACCTGGTCGAGCCGGCCCCAGCGGGTGATCGCCTGGAACTTGGCCGGGTCGAGCGTGTCGCAGGACACGTTGATGCGCCTGACCCCGGCATCGGCCAGCTCGGCCGCATGGCGCGCGAGCTGCGTGCCGTTGGTGGTAAGGGTCAACTCGTCCAGCCCGTCTCCCAGGCGCCTTCCCAGGCTGCGGATCAGGCTCATGATGTTGCGCCGGACCAAGGGTTCGCCGCCGGTCAGCCGCAGCTTGCGCACGCCCAGGCGCACGAAGGCGCCGCAGACCCGCTCCAATTCCTCCAGGCTCAGAAGCTCGGCCTTGGGCAGGAAGGTCATGTCCTCGGCCATGCAATAGACGCAGCGCAGGTCGCACCGGTCGGTGACCGAGACCCGGAGGTAGGTGATGGCGCGGCCGAACGGATCGATCATGGTCGACATGACGTATTGGATATAGCGCAGGACGGACTATAGGCAAGCACGGGCATGTTTTCTTCCCCAAAAACGGTGGGGGCATTGACCCAGGTCAAGCCGTTGGCGCGGGAGGGGTTTTCGCCTAGGTTGCGGCCATGGTCCCGTTCCGCCCGCCGCGCCATTGACCCAGGCCGACCGAGCCGCCCTGCCGCTCGCGGCGGCGCTCTTCGCCGTCACCGCCTGGGGCCTTACGGCGCCGATCACCAAGATCGCGGTGCACCTGTTCGACCCGCTGGCCGTCGCCGTGCTGCGCACCGCCTTGGCAGGGGTGGCGACGGTGCCGCTTGCGCTGGCCATGCGGCTGCGCCTGCCTTCCAACGCGACGCACTGGTCGCTGTTGCTCGCCTCGGCGTTCTGCGCCTTCGTCGCGTTTCCGCTGCTCTACTGCGTGGGGCTGCAGTCCACCACGGCCGCGCGCAGCGTCCTGATCATGGCGGGGATGCCGGTGCTGACCGGGCTCTACGCCGCGCTGTTCGAGCGGCGCTGGCCGGTCCGGCGCTGGTGGCTGGGCTCGAGCCTGGCGCTGCTGGGCGAGGTGCTGCTGATCGGCGACCGGCCGCCCGCGGGCGGCGCCGGCGACGGCACGCCCGACGGCACGCCCTTGGGCGACGCGCTGATCGTGCTGGCCGCGCTGACCGCGTCGTTCGGCTACGTTGCCGGCGGGCGGCTGCAGCAGCAGGGCTATTCGCCTTGGGCGACGGCGTTCTGGGGCGTGGGGCTGTCGACCCCCGTGGTGGCGCCGCTGCTGTTCTTTATCCCGCTGGCGACCGCGCCCGGCGGATCCGCCGTCACGGCCTGGAGCGCGGCCGGCTACCTGGCGCTGGTGTCCACCGTGATCGCCTATGTCGCCTGGTACTGGGCGCTGGGGCGCGGCGGCATCGGGCGCATGGCGACGATCCAGTTCCTGCAGCCGGTGGTCGGCGTGATCGCCTCGGTCGCGTGGCTGGGCGAGGCGCTGACCCCGGCGATGCTCGCCGCCACCGCCGCGATCATGGCGGGCGTCGTGATCGTGCAGCGGCGCTGACGGCCTTGTTCAGCTGTTGTCGGCTGCCAGCGTGCCCGACTTGAACAGCGCGCCCGCGACCCCGGCGCCGATCAGGGGCGCCAAGATGAACAGCCAGACCTGGGCCAGCGCTTCCGGCTTGCTCGCCATGCCGACGATCGCGGGCCCCAGCGAACGCGCGGGATTGACCGACACGCCCGTGACGTTGATCCCGACGATGTGGATGACGGTCAGCGTCAGCCCGATCGCCAGCCCCGCGAACTGCACCGGCGCGCCGGGCTGGGTCACACCCAGGATGCAGACCAGGAACAGGAATGTCGCCACCGCTTCGAAAATGAGGGCAGAGACGATGCTGTACTGGCCGAGGTAGCCGGCGCCCCACCCGTTCTGGCCAAGCCCGCCGGTCCAGCCCGACGACTTGCCCGACATGATCAGATAAAGCACCGCCGCACCGGCCAACGCGCCGAGGATCTGCGCGATCCAGTAGGAGATCATCTCCGGCATGGACATGCGGCCGGCCATGAAGACGCCGAAGCTGACCGCCGGATTGACGTGGCAGCCCGACACCGGGCCGATCCCGTAGGCCATGGCGACGATCGCCAGGCCGAAGGCGAAAGCGATTCCCAGCACGTCGATCCCGGTCGGGCCGGTACCGAGCCCCCCGATCACCGCCGCGCCACAGCCGAACAGGACCAGCGCGAACGTTCCGATGAATTCCGCGATCTGCTTCTTCACGACGTCATCCCCAGGTTGTTGAACGGCGAAGTCTACCACCTCTTGCCGGCGGGTTCAGCCGTCCTTGGCGGCTTTGGCTCGGGTCTCGTCGAACAGCGCCGCTTCCCGGGTGCAGGCGACCGGCAGCGCGGCTTGCCGCCGACCACACCCGCCCGCGATCGCTCGCTTCATGCGAATTGCCGGCATGGTGCGCTACAATGCAGCTCAGCATATGACCCAGAACATCTACGACGATCCGGCGTTCTTCGCCGGCTACAGCAAGCTGCCCCGGTCGGTGGAAGGCCTCGACGCGGCGCCGGAATGGCCTGTGCTGCGCGCGATGCTGCCGCCGATGGGCGGCCTGTCGGTGGTCGACCTGGGCTGCGGCTATGGCTGGTTCTGCCGCTGGGCGCGCGGGCAGGGGGCGGCGCGCGTGCTGGGGCTCGACGTGTCCGAGAAAATGCTGGCGCGGGCCCAGGCCGACACGCACGACGCGGCGATCGCCTACGCGCGCGCCGACATGGAGCGCCTGGACCTGCCCGCTTCGTCCTTCGGCCTCGCCTACAGCTCGCTGGCGCTGCATTACATCGCGGACCTTGCCGGGCTGATGGCGGTGGTCCGTCGCGCGCTGGTGCCGGGCGGCAGCCTGGTGTTCTCGGTCGAGCATCCGATCTACACCGCGCCCGCCGAGCCGAAATGGACCGGCGCCGCCGACGGCCGCAAGACCTGGCCGGTCGACCGCTACCTGGACGAGGGCGCGCGTTCGACCGACTGGCTGGCCAAGGGCGTGATCAAGCAGCACCGCACCATGGCCACCTACGTCAACACGCTGCTCGGCCTCGGCTTCACGCTTTCGCGGCTCGAAGAATGGGGGCCGACGCCGGCCCAGATCGCGGCGCATCCCGAATGGGCCTGCGAGCGCCAGCGCCCGCCGTTCCTTCTGGTGGCGGCGAGGCGTTGAGCACGGCTGTCCGGCTCGCGAACCGCCGCCGGGTAGATCTCGTGTGTGGTCCCCCCTTCCCGTGCGGGAGGGGGTTAGGGGGAGGGGGGAACCGCGCCACCGCCCGGCAAGCATGGACCGTCTGGCAATCGCGGATGCCACCAAGGCACCACGCCACCAAGGTAGGAAGGACGCACCGCGGCGAGATGACGGACACCACGCCGGAGATGGAGAGCTCGCGCTCCGGCCTTGTGTCCTCGATGCGGTGGCGGTTCGATTCTATTTCGCGGTGCCTTGGCGTCTCAAGCTGCGAAAGCGCGCGTGCGGCCCCTCCCCCTAACCCCCTCCCGCAAGGGGAGGGGGGACCGGGAACAGGTGTCCCGGCTCGCGCGAACCTCGTCAAACGCCCGATCGGCGCCGGCTTTCGTGCAATTCGTCAAACGCTCAGCCAGACAGCCATGGGCGTTGAGCTAGTAGCGGTAGGATACCAGCGTGTTCGTGCCCGATTCGGGCGTCCAGACGACGCCGGGACATCCCAGGATCTGTCGCACGGCCGCGCCCGAGCGCTTGAAGGTCTCGAACGTCTCGCGCCGCGGGTCGAAGCGCAGGATGGCGTCGCCGCCCCAGTCGCTGACCCACACCATGTCCTTCTCGTCCACATAGACGGCATAGGTCTGCGGCCGGTCGCCCGGCAGCTTCCAGGATTTCCAGGCCTTGCCTGCCGGGTCGTACCGGCTGACATAGCCGGAATTCCACTCGCTGACCCAGATCATGCCCTTCGAATCCGACCACATGCGGCGCGCGCCCTGGTCGCGGTTCGGCGGTTCGATGACCTGAGCGAGGCCCGTGGCGGTATCGATGCCCGCGATATGGCTGCCGGCGAGCGAGGCATAGTAGATGTCGCCGCCAGGCGTTGCGGCGATGCCGTAGGGCCCGCGGCCCTTGGGCGATTGCCAGACCTTGACCTCGCCGGTGGCGGGATCGGCCTTGCCGTAATAGCCGCTCTGGCCGGTGAACCAGACGATCCCCTTGGCGTCGAAGGCGGCGGTGTTGAGATTGGCGTAGGGCGTTCCCTTCGGCAGCGGCAAGACCTTGACCGCCTCGGTCCCGGGGTCGACCCGCAGGATCGCGTTCCGACCGCCGTCGGTCAACCAAAGCGCTCCATCCGGGCCGACGATCACCCCGTGCGGCGCCGAACCCTTTCCCAGCGGGATTTCCCGGACCGCGCCGGTTTTCGGGTCGAGCCGGCCGAGCGCGCCGCTCTGCTGTCCCGCATACCACGCGATCCCGTCCGGCGTGCAGGCGACATCGTGCGGAAACGACGGCACTTTGAATTCCGCGATCTTGACCTCGGCGGTCGCCGCGCCGGCGGCCAGCGCGGCGAACAAGGCAAGAATTGGAATAGCCCCGAACGACATGGCGTGCTCCTTCGATCGGCGTTGACCCGTGCCGCGGTATCGGGGGGTAATATGCCACAGTCATTGCTCTCTAGGGCGGGGCGCAAGCCCGTGAACCGGCCCGAGTTATCCTATTGTCAACGATTGGCGCAGCATTATCCCGCAAATTTCGAGTGGGAATTCGTCCGTGCTGCTGGAACGCCTGCGCGTCGCAACGACCGCATTGCCGCTTGAAGGCATTGCGGACGAAGCCATCGCGCATGTCTATCGATTGTGGACCGCGCGCCGGGGGGCGCGGGCGATGCCGACGCCGAACGAGCTGCGGCCCGAGGAGTTCGGCATCGCGCTGGGCAAGGTGAACCTGCTCGACGTACTGCGCGATCCGCTGCGGTTCGCTTTCCGCGTCCGCGGCGGTATCATCGCCGGCGTGCTTCAGCAGGACATGCGCGGCCGCGATGTCGGCGAAATGCAGCCGCCGGAATACCGCGACATGCTGCTTGCACATTACACCGAGGCCGCGACCGCGGCGGCGCCCACGCACTATTTGATCCGCCAGAGCCGAAACCGCGTGATGAACGAGTATCGCCGGCTGATCCTGCCGCTGGGCGGCGCGGACGGAACGGTCGAGCGGCTGCTGTCGGTCTCCGCCTGGGGCGCCGACTTCGCGCGCAAGGCGGAGCTGATGGGGCTCAGGCGGCGCTGACGGCTCTCGCTTCGACGGCTGCGGCGCGGAAGCCAGCGACAGCCGAGACGATCGACGCGGCCTTCGCGCCATCGAGCGGCCGCAGCGGAGCGCGCACGCGCGACCAGGACGCATCGCCCTTGTCCGAGGCCTTGACCGCCTTCAGCGCGGGCACGAACGGCACCGACAGGATCGCCTTCGTCAAGCGCGCGACGGATTCCAGCAGCGCGTCGCCCTGCGGCGTGCCGGCCTGGTCGATCACCGCGCGCATCGCCTCGGGAATGATGTTTGCCATGCCGCAGATCGTCCCGCGGCCGCCCGCTGCCATGGCGCGCGGGACGTGCTCCTCGGCGCCCACCAGGATCGTCATGCGCATGAAGCGCTGCAGCAGTGCGCTCGTGGTGTCCCAGTCGGCCGAGCTGTCCTTGATGCCGGCGACGATCGCGGGGTAGCGGGCCAGCAGGCGCTCGATGGCGGCGACGCCCACCGGCACGCCGCTGATCTGCGGGATGTTGTAGAGATACACGCGCAGCCGGTCGTCGGCGACGCGCTCGATCGTCTCGGCGAAGGCGGCGTAGACGCCCTCGTCGTCGACGCCTTTGAAGAAGAAGGGCGGCAGCATCAGCACGCCGGCGAGCCCCATCTTGACGGAATAGCGCGCCAGCTCGACCGCATCGCCCAGCGCCGGCGAGCCATTGCCAAGCACGATCTGCTGCGCCGGGATGCCCGCCTTCCGCAGCGCGTCGATCGCCGCGATCCGTTCGGCGACGGTGAAGGAGGTGCCTTCCCCGGTGGTGCCGAAGACCGCGACCCCGTCGACGCCGCGCGCCATCAGGTCGCGGCAATGCGCCGCCAGCCGGGCGTGGTCGCATTTCAGGCTGGAATCGAGCGGCGTCAGCACCGCGGTCCACAAGCCGGAGACGATGGTATCGGTGCTGATCATGTCGGGCATAGCACTCCTGATGCGGGCCATCTTCGCCCGCGGCGTTCAAAGCGACAAGAACCGACGCAGCATGGCCAGTCCGACCGGACCGCTTTTCTCGGGATGGAACTGGCAGCCCACGATGCGTTCGTGGCCGACGACCGCGGCGATGCGGCAGCCCTCGTAGTCCGTCACGGCCAGCACGTCTTCCGGACGCGAGGGGTAAGCGGCGAAGGAATGGACGAAATAGACGGACTGGCCGGGCGTGGTGTCCGCCAGCACGCCGCCTTCCCAGGCGGCCTGTCCGCCTGGCGGATGCAGCGCGCTCCAGCCGATATGCGGGATCTTGCGGCGCTGGCCGGCTTCGGTCAGCGGCGAGATCGCGCCGACCGTGCCCGGCAGCAGGCCCAGCCCCTCATGGCGGCCGAACTCCTCGCCGGTCTCGAACAGCATCTGCATGCCGACGCAGATTCCGAGAAGCGTCCGGGCGGACCGCGCGTAGGCGCGCAGCGGCTCGACCAGCCCCTGTCGGGCAAGCGCGTCCATGCAGCTTCCGAAGGCGCCCACGCCGGGAAGAACCAGGCGCGCGGCCGCGAGGATCCGCTGCGGATCGCCGGTCTGCTCGACCGCGCCGCCGCAGGCCTGGAGCGCCCGGCTGACGCTGAGCAGGTTGCCGACGCCATAGTCCACGAGCAGCACCTTGGCCGCGTTCATGGCGTCCGCACCGACAGGCCGGTGCTCAACGCCGCGTTGCGGATCGCCGGCAGGGAGAGGCGGTCGTAATGCAGCACGTCGGCCATCGCGACCGCGTCGGCGCCGCCCTCGCGCACCGCGGCCACGAGATGCTCGGGCGCGCCCATGCCGCCGCTGGCGATGACGGGGATGGAAACCGCGTCGGCGATCGCGCGCAGCAGCTTCACGTCGAAGCCGCGCCTCGTGCCCTCCTGGTCGACCGAGGTGACCAGCAATTCGCCGGCGCCCAGCTCGACGCCCTGCCTGGCCCAGGCGACGGCGTCGATGCCGGTCTTCTCGCGGCCGTTGTCGGTGTAGGCCTCCCAGCGTCCGGGCGCCATGCGCTTGGCCTCGATCGACAGCACCATGCACTGCGCGCCGAAGCGCCGCGCCACCTCGGCGATCAGCGCGGGACGGCGGATCGCCGCGGTGTTGATCGCGAGCTTGTCCGCACCGGAGCGCAGCATGCGCTCGACGTCGTCCAGGCTGCGGATGCCGCCGCCCACGGTGACCGGCACGAACACGTTCTCGGCCGTGTAGCGCACGATCGCGTCCAGGCTGTTGCGGTTATAGAGGCTGGCGACGGCATCCATGTAGATCAGCTCGTCGATGCCCGCCTCGTAGTAGCGCCGCGCGAAGACCTGCGGGTCGCCGACCACGCGCACGCCCTCGAGGTTCACGCCCTTGATGAGGTTTGGCCCCTTGATGTCGAGCCGCGCTATCAGCCTGATGTTGGCCATTTGACAGTCGATCTTGCCGTCCGGATACTCGCGCACGCTGGCTCAAGTCGCTGCCAATATCGCAAGTCCGCGCCGGAACGGGGAGGCCGGTCCTTGAAATTTCGGCAACGCGTTGCGTATTGGCTGCGCGTCGCGCTGATCAACCTCGGCCTGATCGCCGGCGTGCTGCTGCTGGCGGAGCTTCTGTTCGGGGCCTGGTTCGCCGGCAGCTTCGCGCAGGTGCTGTTCCATCTCGGCGGATCGACGCTGGTCCACGACGTCCGGCCGCTCTACGAGGGCACCGGCGAGGCCGTCTATCGCCGCGACGCGTTCGGCCTGCGCGGTGCGTATTCCAGCCCGGCGGCGATCGACATCCTGACGATCGGCGGCAGCACCACCGACCAGCTCTATATCGGCGAGGGGCAGACCTTCCAGGACGTGCTGGCGCGCCGCTTCGCGGCCAACGGCCGGCCGCTCAGCGTGGTCAATGCCGGCGTCAACGGACAGACTACGGTCGGGCACCTGCGGGCGATGGAGGAATGGTTTCCCCGCATCCCGAACTTCCGCGCGCGCTACATCCTGGCCTATATCGGCATCAACGACAGCGAACTCGACGATGTCGACCGCTCGTCCTACGACCGCGGCGACCGCATCGGGCGGCAGGGCGGGTTTTGGGCGTACATCAAGCGCCGCAGCGCGATCCATCTGCTCTACAGCATCGCCCGCGGCGCGGCGATCGCGCGGCACGCGAAGCTGGGGCATTCGCAGGGGCGGGTCGGCGGCACCGACCCGGCGACCGGCGCTTCGCTGTGGCGCGAGGTTCCGGCCGGCGCGCTGCCGGCGGCGGATGCCGCGCTTGCCGGGAGGCTGGCGGCCTATCGCGAGCGCGTGGTCGAATTGATCGGGCGCATCCGCGCGGCAGGGGCCGAGGCGATCATCGTCACGCAGAGCCGGGCCGACTACCGCGTGCGCGACGGGCATGTTTTCGGGCGGCTGCGCCTGGACGGCAGCGTCGACCTGGGCAGCTACGCCAAGATGGCGGCTTACAACCGCGCAGCGCTTGCCGCGTGCAACGAAGCCGGCGCGATCTGCATCGACCTGGGCGGCGACTTGTGGTTCGCGGACGGCGATTTCTACGATGCGGTCCATAACACCCCGGGCGGCGCGGCCAAGATCGGCGATTTCCTGTTCGAGCGGCTCGCGGGCCGGCTGGGCGCGGCGCCGCGCTAGTTCTCCATCCACGCCGTGCGGCGCAGACGCCAGCCCTGCTGGTCCTTCTGCCAGAGATGCGGCGAGCGGAAGCGGTCGGTCAGCGCATCGAAATAGGCGCGGTCGACGATCGGCTCCGCGAAGCGGTCCGCCAGGGCGCCGAAGCGGTTTCGCGGCAGGCTGAGATACGCGAAGTTCTCGGCCTCGAAGCGCGCGGGATATTCGCCGTCGAAGCGCCTGACCAGGGCGACGGCCTCCTCGCGCGTGATGTCGCCGCTGCGCGCCTCCTGCGCCGCGTCGTAGGTGGCGCGGCCGATGCCGAACTTGATGAAGGTCGTGAAGTAGTGCAGGTCGTCGATCTTGTCGTCGATGCTGCTGTACTTGCTGTAGGTGCCGGCGGTGCGCTCGGGGCTGGCGACGAAATCGCCGTGCTCCACGGCGTAGTAGTAGTTAGCCTGGGGGTGCCAGGGCAGGTAGTAGCCGAGGTAGTGGACCTCGACCTTCTTCTGCTCCAGCTTCGCCGGGTCGGGCGGCAAATAGGGTTCGAGGTCGACCGGCTTCAGGCCGAATTCCTGCTTCAGCTCGCGCATCGACGTGCCGGCGATGTGGATCTGGTCCGGATCGCCCGACGTGAAGTAGCTCCAGTCCTTGCGCGCGCTCTCGTTCTCCTTGACCGGGTTGCCGTACTCCGCCGGGTTCTCGCCGTAGAAAACCAGCGGGATGTCGCGCTCGATCGCCACCTTCGGCGGGAAATACATCTGGCCCATCATGAAGGGCTGGAAGGGATGGAAGATGCGCTCGACCGCCAGGCGCGTCAGCAGCCGGTGTACGCGGCCGTTGGGCGTGAACAGCACGTTGTCGAAGCCGGCATGGATCCAGGCCTGGAAGTTCTTCCAGCCCCAGTCGGTATAGATGTGCGGCGCCCAGGTCACGGTCAGCGGGTTCATGCCGAACTTGTATTTCAGCATGTGCGCCGCATAGAAGCTGTCCTTGCCGCCCGAACCCGGGACCAGGCAGTCGTAGTGCCCATCGTCGCGCCGGAACCGGTCGCACAGCGCGCGCAATTCGGCCTCGCGCGTCGCCCAGTTGATCGCCTTCTTGCCCATCGCCACGCGGCAGGCGTCGCACAGCCCCTGGGCGTCGAAGCCGACGGTCGATTTCCGGGTCTCACGGGTGTGCTTGTACTCGCGTTCCGAGTTCGGCTTCTGGTTGCTGTAGACGCAGCGCGCGCAGAAGCGGATCGTCCGCGGCAGGCCGTAGAAGGCCGGCGGATCGACCGCGTCGGGCGAGTAGGGCGCCAGGTCGACCGGCGCCGGTCTAGGGATCAGGGGCATGCTCGACCCTAGGCCGGGTTTGGTTACCGCGGGGTTAATTGCATTCCACGCGCCGGGCTGGAATCCTGGCGGCACAAGCCATTGGCAGGGAAAGGACGGACCGCATGACGACCGGATTGCAGGGCGGCTGCGCCTGCGGGGCGGTGCGCTACCGCCTGGATGCCGCGCCGATGTACGTGCATTGCTGCCATTGCCGCGACTGCCAGCGCCAGGCCGGCAGCGCCTTCGCCATCAACGCGCTGATCGAGACGGCGAACATCGCGATCCTGTCCGGCGCGCCGAAGCCCGTCTCCATGCCCACCGGCAGCGGGCGCCCGCACGACATCCATCGCTGCCCGGCCTGCTGGACGGCGCTGTGGAGCGACTATGGCCGCCGGCCGGCGCTCCGCTTCCTGCGCGTGGCGACCCTGGACGACCCGGCCGCGTTCGAGCCCGACGTGCACATCTTCACCCGCTCGAAGCTGCCCTGGGTCAGGCTGCCCGAGGGCAAGCCGGCGTTCGACGTCTACTACGACATGAAGAAGGAATGGCCCGAGGCGAGCCTTGCCCGTCGCCGCGCGATCCTGGGCGACGTATGATCGGTGCCCTGGATCCCCGAGAAGGAGGCGAACATGAAGGCAGTCCTTGGCAAGCACGTGGTCGCCGAGAGCGACGATGTCGTCGAGGCCGGCGGTTACCAATATTTCCCGCGGTCGGCCGTCCACATGGACTGGCTGCGGAAATCGCCCAAGACGGCCTCCGACCTTGAGTGCCCGCATGGCGTCCAGTTCTACGACGTGGTGATCGACGGCGAGCGCCACGCGCGCGCGGCCTGGAACTACGAGGCGCCGCGCCCGGCCATGAAGCAGGTGACCGACCGCTTCGGCTTCTGGGAGGACGTCGAGGTCCGCTGACGCGCGGGGTGCGCGCTATCGCGCCTCGCCGGCGAAACCGTGCTGCAGCGTGCGAACGCGCTCCAGCGCTTCGATCGGCAGCGGACCCTTCTCGACGGCCGCCAGCGCCGTCTCGAACTGCTCCGCCGTCGCCATGCCCACAAGGATCGTGCCCATCGCGGGATGCGAGATGGCGAAGCGCGTGGCCGCCTCGGCCAGGCTGCCGGCAATCCCGTCCCTCCAGAGCGCCTGCATCCGCTGCGCCCGCGCGAGATCGGCGTCGTAGCTGAAGGCCGAGCCGATCGGCAGCGGCGGGGGACTGGCGATGCGGTGCCGCTCCGCCGTGCCGGAAAGCGCGCCGCCGGCCAGCACGCGGATGCCGACCACGCCCGTGCCCGCCGCCTGGGCATGATCGAACAGGCGCCCGTAGTCCTGGGCCGGATAGCGCGCCGGCAGCGGCGCTGCCGCCGAGGGGTTGAGCAGGTTGTAGACCACCTGCGCGCTGGCGAACTGGCGCGAGTCGACGATGGCTTGCAGGGCCGCCGTCTCGCCGATGGCGGTCAGCCCGGCGAAGCGGATCTTGCCGTGGCGCCGCAACCGGTCGAAGGCCGGCGCCACCTCTTGCAGCACTTGTTCGGTGCGCAGCGACTCGCCGCCGCCGGCGTGGGTGATCGCATTGTGCAGGTGCAGAATGTCCACCCGCTCCATGCCGAGCCGGCTCAGGCTGCCGTCGAGCGATTCGACGATCGCCTCGCCGATGCGGCCATAGTCCTCCTGGGCCAGGCGGACCTTGGTGCCGACAATGGCGTCGGCAGGCTTCAATATCTTCAGGATGCGGCCGAGGTTCTTCTCGGACTCGCCATTGCCGTATTGCACGGCGGTATCGAAGTAGTTGACGCCGGCTTCCAGCGCGCGGGCGATGGTCCGCTCCTGGTCGGCGGGCTGGCCGCGCACCATCAATCCCCCCACGGCGCCGCAGCCGAAGCCGAGGATCGAGACTTTCATCCCGGTGCGGCCGAAGGCCCGCATTTCCATCGCCGTTCTCCTTTGCCCGCCTATTCTCCCTGTTCCCGGCGCGGCGGCAATGGTAGCGATGGCGCATCCGGATTGACGGCAGCGGGAAGGATTTCTCGATGGGTTCGCACCCCTGTTTTGCGCCGGCGGAATTCGCGGCGCGCGTGGCCGCGCTGCGCGAGCGCATGCGCGCCCGGCAGGTCGAGCTGGCGCTGTTCGACGAGTTCGAGGCGATGGCATGGCTGTCGGGCTACGGCAATTCCGAGAATCGCTGGCGATGCGTCGGCATCCCGCTCGCGGGCGAGCCGTTCTTCCTGATCCGCGCGCTCGACGCCGGTCCCTGCCGCGAGCGCATCTGGTTCGCCGATGTCCGGACCTTCAAGGACTGGGAGGACCCGCTCCAGGCGTTGGCGGCCGCCCTGGCGGAGCGTGGCCTGGCCGGCAGCGCGATCGGCCTCGACCTCGGCTCGTATTGCATGCCGGCGGCCCGGTTCGCCGCGCTGCAAGCGGCGTTGCCGCGGGCGCGCTTCGTCGACCTGGGGCCGGTCGTCAACGAGCTGCGCCTGGTGAAGTCGCCGGCCGAGGTCGCGCTGCTGCGCCGCGCGGCCGGAATTGCGGACGAGGCGCTGCGGCGCGCGGCCGCCGCCTGCGTGCGGGGCGCAACCCAGCGCGCCGCCGCCAAGGCTGCGATGGACGCCTTCATCGATCTCGGCGCCGACCCGGACCGCCCGGGCCCGATCTCGGGCGGGCGCGGCTGGGACTTCCTGCACGGCCATCTCGGCGACGCGCCGCTGGCGGATGGCGACGTCGTCCATATCGAGTTGATCCCGCGCGTGGAATGCTATGGCGCACGGGTGATGCGCTGCGTCAGCGTCGGCCGGCCCCCGGCGGAACTGGCGCGGGCGGCGGAGCGGCTCGCGCGGCTGCAGGACGCGCAGATCGCCGCGATCCGTCCCGGCGCGGTGGCGGGGGAAGTCGATGCCATGCTGCGCGAGGGCATCCTCGCCGCCGGCCTCCGGGACAGCTACGACAACATCACCGGCTACACGCTCGGCCTCTACTCCCACGCGACGCCGCGCACCAGCGACTTCACGCGCATCTTCCATCCCGGCGCCACGTGGAAAATCGAGGCGGGCATGGTGTTCCACATGTATGTCTCCGCGGCCGGCGCCTCGTTCAGCGAGACGGTGCTGGTGAACAGAACGGGCGCGGAGCGGTTGACCCGCACGCCGCGCGAACTCATCGTCAACCTGCACTGAACCAATGGGCTGAAGCATGAGCGCACATGGCTACGAATCCGGCCGCCTGAACCTGCCCTTCGTCGGGCACTGCACCTTCGGCAAGCAGCCGATCTGCACGGACTGGGACAAGATCCAGGCCGACGTGGCGGTGTTGGGCGTGCCCTACGACATGGGCACGCAATATCGTTCGGGCGCGCGCTTCGGACCGCGGGCGATCCGCGAGGCCTCGACCCTGTTCTCCTTCGGCCATGCCGGCGCCTACGACTTCGAGGACGACACGGTCTATCTGCCCAGCGACGAGGTCCGCATCGTCGACGTGGGCGACGCCGACATCGTGCATACCGACACGATGAAGAGCCACGAGAACACCCGCATGGCGGTGCGGCAAATTCTCAAGGCGGGCGCCATGCCGCTGATCCTCGGCGGCGACCACGCGGTGCATGCCCCGGTGATCGAGGCCTTCGCCGGGCAGAAGCCGGTGCATATCGTGCATTTCGACGCGCATCTGGACTTCGTCGACGAGCGCCACGGCGTGCGTTACGGCCATGGCAACCCGCTGCGCCGGGCATCCGAGACCAAGCATGTCACCGGCATGACGCAGCTCGGCATCCGCAACGTGTCGTCCTCCAACCGCTCGGATTACGACGCGGCGCGCAAGTTCGGCTCCAAGATCCTGTCGGTGCGCGACGTGCGCAAACTGGGCCGCGATGGCGTTCTGGCGCTGATCCCCAAGGGCGTGCGCTACTACGTCACGATCGACATCGACGGCTTCGACCCGTCGATCGCGCCCGGCACCGGCACGCCCAGCCATGGCGGCTTCCTCTATTACGAGGTGCTGGAAATCCTGCAGGGGCTGGCGAAGCAGGGCGAGGTGGTGGGCATGGACCTTGTGGAGGTCGCGCCGGCCTACGACCCCAGCGGCATCACCGCCTTCCTGGCGGCGCAGGTGCTCTTGAACTTCCTCGGCTTCGTCTTCGAGGAGCGGCTGAAGCGCGCGGCGGGGAGCAAATGACGCAAGAGGAAATCGTCGCGGCGGCTCTGTCCGATCCCGATTGCCCGCCGTCAACGCCCGAGCAGCTTGCCCAATTTCGCCGCGCGGTGAACGTGAAAGCGATCCGCGAGAAATTGGGGCTGACGCAGGATGGATTTGCCCGTCGGTTCAATCTGGACGTGCGCGCGGTTCAGGATTGGGAGCAGGATCGCAGGCGGCCCGATCGCGCGGCGCGAACATTGCTGCGGGTGATCGATGCCAATCCGAAAGCCGTGGAACGCGCCTTGCGAAAGGTCGGCTAGGCAAGCTCGGCGCTGTCCAATCCGCGACCGTGCCATGCCGGGGCATCCAGCCCGGCAGGCGCGTGCCGCCCACCGTCACCACGCCGTGAGCCCGCCATCCACGACGATGTTCTGCCCGGTGACGTAGGACGAGGCGTCGGACGCCAGGTAGACCAGCGCGCCCACCATCTCGTCGGGGTTGGCCATGCGGGCGAGTGGCACGCGGGCGGCGTAGCGCTGCCGGAAGGTCTCGTTCTGGCCGCTCTCCACCCCGCCGGGCGTCAGCGCATTGACGCGGATGCGGTGCGGCGCCCAGTAGGCGGCGAGGTGGCGGGTCAGGCCCAGCACGCCGGCCTTGGCCGCGGCATAGACCGCCGGCGTGTTGATCGCCCGGCCGCCGTATTCGCTGCCCTCGTAGATGCGCTGGTCGGCCGCCACCACGCCGTAGATCGACGCGGTCTGGATCACGCTGCCGCCACCGCCGCGGGCCACCATGTGCTTGCCCACGGCCTGCGCCACCAGGAACATGGCGTCGAGGTCTACCGCCATGATCTCGCGCCACTGCTTCAGGCTGTAGTCCTCGAACGGCGCGAAGAAGGCGTCGAGGTCGGAGGACTTGCCGGCCGCGTTGTTGTGCAGCACGTCGATGCGCCCGAGGGCCGAAACGACCGTCTCGGTCATGCGCCGGACCTGGTCCGGCTCGCGCAGGTCGCAGGCGACGGGCAGGGTGCGCCGGCCCGTTTCACGTGAAATCTCGTCGGCCAGGCGCTTCGCGCCGTCCGCGTCGATATCGACGATGGCGACCGCGGCGCCGTGCTCGGCCAGGCCGCGGCAGAAGCGGCGCCCCAATATGCCCGCGCCGCCCGTGACCAGCGCCACCCGTCCATCGAGCGCGAAACGATCGCTAGCCATCGATCCTGACCTCGGCCAGTTCCACCATCCGCCCGCCGGTTGTCGCCGAGCGCCGGCCCGCGATCAAGGTCTTCATGACGCACAGCGTGTCGGCTGGCGGGATCGCGGGCTTGCCGCCGCGCGCCATGCCGACGAAGGCCGTCAACAGGCGCTTGAAGGCGGTGAAGTTGTCGCGCAACTCGTGCGTCGACGTCCGCGCGCGGCCGTGGATTGTCAGGCTGAACTGCGGCGGCACCTCGCCCAGGCAGTCGATCGTGGCCAGCCAGCCCTGGTCCATGTGGACGCGTATCTGCTCGTGCCGGTTGCGCGCGCAGGACACGGCCACCGGGCGGGCGGACGGCAGGCCGAGGATCGCCTCCAGCAGGTGGATGCCATAGGTTTCCCAGCCATTGATCACGGCGGCGCGCATCGCGACGATCTCGCCGTAGCCGGCGATGTCGCGCCGCGCCTCGTCGAGTTCGCCGGCATAGCGCAGCCCCGCGCAGCTCATCAGCTTGCCGCTTTCCAGGTAGGGGCGGAACCGCGCGAGGATCGCGGGGTCGGTCGACAGCGGCTTGTCGACGAACACGGGCAGGCCTGCCTCGAGGAACGGCCGGGCCAGGAGCCAGTGGCTCTCCTGGTCGTCGCGCGCCACGACGGCGGCGTCGATGCGCCCCAGCATGTCCTTGGGATCGGCCACCGCATGGGCGATGCGCGACGCGGCACAGAGCTTGCGCGTCGTGTCGGCGTCCTGGGTCCAGGCATGGGTCACCTGCACATCGCCTAGGCCGAACTCGTCCGGCTGCCGGCGACGCAGGTAGTCGTGGATCACCGGCCAGCTGGACTCGCCGAACGCCTTGTCGTCATAGCCGTTGACGATCGCGGAGAACGAGAAGGGATGCCCGTTGCCGGGACTGAGCCCCAGGATGCCGAGGCGCAATCCCATCGCGGCCTACCAGACCGTCCAGCCGCCATCGACCGAGACGTTCTGTCCGGTCATGTAGCTCGACGCATCCGAGCATAGCAGCGCGGCCACCGCCTTCAGCTCATGCGGACGGCCGATCCGTCCCAGCGGGTTTTTCGCGGCCAGGCGCTTGATGAACTCGGGGTTCTCCGACTGGGTTGTCTCGAACGGGAAGGGGCCGGGGCTGATGCAGTTCACGCGGATGCCCTGTGGCGCCAGGAACGTCGCGAGATACTTCGTGAGCTGCACCACGCCCGCCTTGGCCGCGCCGTAGCTGGGCGGGTTGGCGAACTTGCTGCTGTCATAGAGCCCGGGATCGGGCGCCACTACGCCGTACATCGACGCGATGTTCAGGATCACGCCGTTGCGCGTCGCCAGCACCGACACGGCGGCCTTGATCGTGCGGAACACGCCGTTCAGCGACACCTCGATGTCGCGGTCCCAATCCTCGTCGGTGATCGACTCGAAGGTGTTCTTGCGTCCCGACCAGCCGCAATTGACCAGGATGTGGAATCCGCCCGCCAGGCGCGCGGCCTCCGCGACCCCGGCGCGGATCGAGTCCGGCTTGGTGATGTCCATGTTGAGGCCGCGGGCGCGCGCCCCCGGCACCTTCTGCATGATCTCGTCGGCGCGGTGGTGGCAGCGCCCGGCATCGCGTCCGGCCATGATGACCGTCGCTCCCTGCTCGGCGAGGGCGAACGAGATTTCGCTGCCCAACAGCCCCGCGCCGCCGACGACCAGCGCCGTCCGGCCTTTCAGGGACAGCAGCGCGGCCACGGTCGGCGATGCGGCCGGATCGGCATAGCTCATCGCGCAGCCTCCTTGGGAGCAGCTTCGTGACGCCCGCCGGCGACCGCGCCCGGCGCGACGCGGCTGCCGTCCGGCAAGTCGCCGACGACCACCGCGCCGGCGCCGATCATGCAGCGCTGGCCGATCCGCACCCCCTGGATGACGCAGGCCCCGGTGCCGAGATGCGATCGGTCGCCGATCCGGACGCCGCCCGACAGCGTCACCCCCGGCGCGAGGTGCACGGTGTCGCCAAGGATGCAGTCGTGATCGATGCTGGCGCGGGTGTTGACCAGGCAGTTGGGGCCGATGCGCACGTCGTTCTGGATCACCGATCCGGCCATCGCCTGGACGCCTTCGCCCAGCTCGGCCCCCTTGGCGACGATAGCGCTGGGATGGACGATGGTCGCGAAGCGGTAGCCCCGCGCGTGCCAGCGCCAGAACACCTCGGCCCGCGCTTCGGGCAGCCCCGCCGAGCCGACGCCGTTGACCAGCAGCACGCGATCGGCGGGGCATTGCTTCAGAAGCTCGTCGTCGTCGAGCACCGGCACGCCGGCCGGGCCGCCGCCGGCCACCAGCTTCGGATCGTTGATCGCGACGAACCATCCGCCCAGCAGCTCGACCGCCGCCATCAGCACCCGCCCATGCCCGCCGCCGCCCAGCAGGGCAAGATCGTAGTCCGGGTGAAAAGGGGTACTCACGTCATACCGTGTATTGCCCGACGCGGTAGCGCGCCAGGTTGGCGGGGTCGCGGAACCAGGCGATGGTTGCCTCCAGGCCGCGCGCCAACCCGTCCGGGCCGCCGTAGCGCGGGCTCCAGTTCATCAGGCGCCGGGCCTTGGAATGGTCGGCCAGCAGGCGCTCGACCTCGCTGCCCTTGGGCCGCAGGCGCGCCTGGTCGGTTTCGACCGCCACCTTCCGCCCCATGAGCCCGGCGATCAGCCGGGCCAGGTCGCCGATCGCGATCTCGTGGCCCGAGCCCAGGTTGATCGTCTCGCCGGTCGCCGCCGCGCAATCGAGCGCCGCGATCATGCCGTCCACGGTGTCGCCGACATGGCTGAGGTCGCGCGTGGGCGTCAGCGCCCCCAGCTTGATGCGATCGGCCCCGGCGGCGATCTGGGTGACGATCGTGGGGATGATCGCGCGCTGGGACTGGCGCGGTCCGTAGGTGTTGAACGGCCGCACGACGCAGACCGGCACGCCAAAGCTGCGCCAGTAGGACAGCGCGATCTGGTCGCCGCCGATCTTGCTGGCGGCATAGGGCGATTGCCCGACCAGCGGGTGGTCCTCGTCGATCGGCACCCGGCGGGCCGTGCCGTAGACCTCGGAGGTCGAGGTGACGACCACCTTGGCGACGCCGAGCTGCCGCGCGGCCTCGACCACGTGCAACGTGCCCTTGACGTTGACGTCGATATAGGAGGCAGGGGCGACATAGGAGTAGGGGATGCCGATCAGCGCCGCGAGATGCAGCACCCGGTCGCAGCCGCGCATCGCCTCGGCGAGCGCCGCCGCATCGCGGATGTCGCCGGCGACCACCTCGATCCGTTCGGCGACGCCCGGGGCCAGGTGGTCGATCCAGCCGCGCTGGTCGAGCGCATTGTACAGCACGAAGGCGCGGACCTTGCGTCCCTGGGCGACCAGCGCCTCGACGAGATGCGAGCCGATGAACCCGTCGGCGCCCGTCACCAGGATGCTGCCATCGGCCATGGCTGAAGCGGTTTCCCCCTGTCGCGCGAACCGCGGCGAAGGTAACGCGGGCAAGGGCTTATGGGAAACGGGCCGGCTAGACCCTTGGCGCCATTGGGGTTGACTTGGATCAAGGCCCGGGCCGGCGGCCCCCATAGATTCGCCGTCGAACCCAAGGAGATACCGCATTACGCACTATCACGCCGTTGTCTGGCTCGATCACAGCCAGGCCCGCGTCTTCGCCTTCAACCCCCAGGATGTACAGTCCAAGGTTGTCCACGCCCATGGCGGCCACGGCCACGTTCACCATAAGGCCGGCGTGATCGGGTCCGGTCACGGCCACGGCGACCCAGCCTTCTTCAAGGAGGTCACGGAGGCGCTGGGGGGCGTCGGCGAGGTGCTGGTCATGGGTCCGGGCTCGGCGAAGCAGGAATTCATCAAGCACCTGGGCCAGCATGCCAAGGCGGTGTCGCAGAAGGTCGTGGCGGTCGAGACGGTCGACCACCTGACCGACCACCAGATCGTCGCGCGGGCGCGCGACCACTTCGCCAAGATCGACCGCACCTTGCCGCAGAAGGGATAGGGGGCGGTCAGCGTTCCTCGGGCGGCTTCAGGTGACGGAACTGCAGCAATAGCAGCAGGTCGTAGGCGATCTTCAGGCAGCCGCTGATGACCAGCGGCCAGGCGCGGAACGTCGCGCCCAGCAGCGCGCCGGCCAGGGCCGGACTGAGAGCCGAGGCAAGGCTGCGCGGCACCGAGGTGAAACTGGCCGCCGCTGCCCGTTCCGGCGCGGTCACGACGGCCATCACGTAGGAGGACCGCGTCGGCACGTCCATCTGCGACAGGGCGGCGCGGCCGAGCAGCAGCCCCAGCGTCAGCGGCAGGGTCGGCGCCACCGCGGCCAGGATCAGGCACAGGCTCGACGGGATGTGCGTCCAGACCATCGTGTTGACCAGTCCGATGCGCCGCGACAGCCAGGCCGCCACCGGGAAGGAAAAGGCCGACAGCACGCCCGACCAGAAAAAGAACAGGCTCGCCGCGGCTAGCGACAGGTCGAAGCGCTCGAACAGCCACAGCGCCAGCAGCGACTGGACCGTGAAGCCGCCGGCGAAGGAATCGATGCAGAACAGCGCCGCCAGCTTGTAGACGATGCGCCGCGACGGCCCCAGCGGCGCCTCGGGGGCTTTTCCGGGCATGGCCGAGAGGCGGGGTATGCGCGCGTAGAACAGCCCGCCGGCCAGGCCGATCAGGGCGTAGAGCACGAACATCGCCTTGATGCCGGCAAGCCGGTCGAGACCCATCGGCGCCAGCAGCTCCGGCACCGCCGAGGCCAGCGCGCCTACCGCGGCGGCAAGCGCCCCGAACAGGCTGTAGCGGGCGAAGGTGGCGGTCCGCGCCGCGTCGTCGACCTCACGCGCCAGCACGGCATGCTCCAGCGGCACGAACACGCTGACGCTGCCGCCCGAGGGATTGACGGTTCCCGCGAAGGCGACGACCAGCAGGATCGCGTATGCGTCCACCAGCGCGAAGGCCACGCCGGTCGCGACCATCAGCCCGGCGCAGGCCAGCAGCAGCTGGCGATGGTCGTGGCGCGCGCCCAGCAATCCGACGATCAAGGTCAGCAGCGACGAGCCGAGCAGCGCGGTCGTGGCGAGGATTCCGACCCGCAGCGCGTCGCACCCCAGCGCGATCAGGTAGGCCGGCAGCAGCACGGCGACGAAGCCGTCGGCGAAGTCGCGCAGCGCGCGCGCGGCGAACAGGGGGACGGTCGGGTGGATCGTGCGCTGCTGGTCCATGCTACCCCCGCGCCGGCCCTGGGGCTGGCGGGCGGTAGCCGAGCTTGGGCGCGCGCAGCGCCTTGAAGGGGCGGGGAGTCTGCCGTTGCCCCCGCGCTATAAGGATAGCAGGCCGCGCGCGCCGCGCCTACACCGTCTCCTCGCGCCAGGACCGCCCGTCGCGGGCCAGCAAGGCGGTGCTGGCGGCCGGGCCCCAGCTTCCCGCCGGATAGGCCTTGGGCGCGTCGCCCGTCGCCTCCCAGGCGTCGTGGATCGGCTCGACCCAGCGCCAGGCCCATTCCACCTCGTCGCGGCGCATGAACAGGGTCTGGTTGCCGCGCAGCACGTCGGTCACCAGCCGCTCGTAGGCGTCGGGATGGCGCGTGGCGAAGGCCTCGGCGAAGCTGAGGTTCAGCGCCGCGCGCTGCAGGCGCAGCTTGCCGGGGGTCGGCGTCTTGGTGGTCAGCACCAGGTGGATGCCTTCGTCGGGCTGCAGGCGGATCACCAGCCGGTTGGCGCCGATCTCGCCGGCCGATGCCGGGAAGATCAGGTGTGGCACGGCGCGGAACTCGACCACGATCTCCGAGCGCCGCTCGGCCAGGCGCTTGCCGGTGCGCAGGTAGAACGGCACGCCGGTCCAGCGCCAGTTGTCGATCTCCGCCCGCAGCGCGACGAAGGTCTCGGTACGGCTGGCGGCGGCCTTGCCGGTGCCGTCCAGCTCCTGCGCGTAGCCGGGGACCGCCTTGCCGCCGATCGCGCCGGCCATGTACTGGCCGCGCACGGTCATGTGCGCCACGGTCGATCCGTCGATCGGCCGCAATGCCTTCAGCACCTTGACCTTCTCGTCGCGCACCGCGTCGGCGTCGAGCCGCGCCGGCGGCTCCATCGCCACCAGGCAGAGCAGCTGCATCAGGTGGTTCTGCAACATGTCGCGCAGCGCGCCGGTCTTGTCGTAGTAGGGGCCGCGCCCCTCGACGCCCAGGGTTTCCGCGACCGTGATCTGCACGTGGTCGATCTCGCTGGCGTTCCACAGCCGCTCGAACATGCGGTTGGCGAAGCGCAGCGCCATCAGGTTCTGGACCGTCTCCTTGCCCAGGTAGTGGTCGATGCGGA
>JADZDN010000021.1 GCA_020851015.1 Alphaproteobacteria bacterium
CTGTGGGTGCTGGCGCTCGGCGTCGCCATCGCCTTCGTGTTCGAGTTCGCGCTGCGCATGCTGCGCGGCTACTTCGTCGACAGCGCGGGCCGCGGCGCGGACCTGCAGCTCTCGAGCTCGATCTTCGAGCGCGTGATGGCGATCCGCATGGCCGCCCGCCCGCCGTCGGCCGGCGCGCTCGCGTCCAATCTGCGCGACTTCGAGAGTCTCAGGGACTTTTTTTCAAGCGCTACGCTGTTGGCCGTGGTCGATTTGCCGTTCTGCGCCTTGTACATCGTGTTCATCTTCGTGATCGGCGGGTGGCTGGGGGTGGTGCCGCTGGTCGCGGTGCCGGTGATCCTGGGCGTGGGATTCTTCCTGCAGGCGCCCTTGCGCGAGGTGATGCGGCAGAGCTTCGAGCAGCAGACGCAGAAGCACGCGGTGCTGGTCGAGGCGATCTCGGGCATCGAGACGATCAAGGCCCTGAACGCCGAGGGGCGCATGCAGCGCACCTGGGAGAGCCAGGTCGAGGCCACCTCGCTGAGCGCGCACAAGGCGCACGGGCTGTCGCTGCTGTCGGTCACGTTCAGCCAGATCGCGGCGAACCTGGTGAACTGCCTGTTGGTCGTGGCGGGCGTCTACCTGATCAACGCCGGCCACCTGACGGTGGGCGGGCTGATCGCCTGCACGATCCTCAGCGGCCGCGCGATGGGGCCCTTGGGCCAGGTCGCCTCGCTCCTCACGCGCTTCCACCAGAGCCTCAACTCGCTGCGCGCGCTCGACCGGCTGATGCACACGCCGACCGACCGAGCGCCCGACCGCAGCTACATCCAGCGCCCGCGGCCGCTGGGCGAGATCGAGTTCAAGAACGTGACCTTCTCCTATCCCGGCCAGAAGCAGCCGGCACTGCAGAACGTCTCGTTCAAGATCGCGCCCGGCCAGAAGGTCGGGCTGATCGGCCGCATCGGCTCGGGCAAGTCGACGATCGAGCGATTGGTGATGGGCTTCTACGAGCCGCAGGAGGGCGCGGTCCTGATCGACGGCGTCGACGCGCGCCAGATCGACCCCGCCGACCTGCGCCGGTCGATCGGCTGCGTGCTGCAGGAGAACTTCCTGTTCTTCGGCTCGATCCGCGACAACGTCATGCTGGGCGCGTTTCACGCCGACGACGCGGCGATCCTGCGCGCCGCGCGCCTGGCCGGCGTCGACGACTTCACCCAGCGCCATCCGCTCGGCCTCGACCTGCCGGTGGGCGAGGGCGGGCGCGCGCTGTCGGGCGGCCAGCGCCAGTCGGTCGCGATCGCCCGCGCGCTGCTGCTCGACCCGCCGATCCTCCTGCTCGACGAGCCCACCAGCTCGATGGACAATTCGTCCGAGAACCGCTTCAAGGCGCGGCTGCAGGACGTGCTGCCCGGCCGCACGCTGCTGCTGGTCACCCATCGCGGCTCGATGCTGACGCTGGTCGACCGGCTGATGGTGATCGACGGCGGCAAGGTGGTCGCCAACGGCCCGAAGGAGGAAGTGCTGCAGGCCCTCGCCCGCGGCCAGATCCAGGCGACGCAGGGATGACGAATATGGGTTCCCGCGCAGGGTCGGCTTGGCACGGCGGTTCCGCGCGGCCGGAAACCAGCAAGACACCAAGACACGAAGATGGAGTCCACGCGCCGACAACGTCGGCGCAAGACCTGTCTTCCCTCGGTGTCTCTGTGTCTCTGTGGTCGTTTTTTAAGAACAAACCACAGAGGCACAGAGGCACAGAGAAGAATCTTCTTCTCCCTCTTCGTGTCTTCGTGCCTTCGTGGTTCAATTCCGGAAATCGACCACGAAGACACGAAGGCACGAAGGAAGAAGGATGTGCCGGGCCCTCCCTCTTCCTCTGTGTCTCTGTGTCTCTGTGGTCGACCTTTAAGAACAAGCCCCAGAGGCACGGAGGCACAGAGAAAGAGAAGATCCTGCGCCGACAAAGTCGGCGCGGGAGTTCCACCTTGGTTTCTTGGTGTCTTGGTGGTTTCTTCGGGACCGGATCGGGCCGGGTCATGGCGGTGCAGGCGGCCGGGCGATGAGCGACGACCAGACCACGCTGATCCAGCGCAGCGCCGACGCGTCGAAGCCGGCGGCGGCGGAGCCGCAGCGCACCTCGTCGGGCGCGATCCCCAAATCGCTGGCCGGCGCGACCGAGCGCATGGGCAAGGCGCTGGACAAGACCACGCGATCGGCGCGCTGGTTCACCCGCGTGATGGATCGCATCGCCGGCGCGCCGGCCTATGACTACGCCGACGCGCCGTCGCCCGTCGTGCCCACGGCTTCGCCCCAAGCGGCCGCTCCAGCAGCGGCCCCGCCACCGGTGGCCGAGGCGGCCTATGGCGCGCCGCCCGGGTTCTCGGCGATCGCGAACAACGGGGGCAGCGCCAACGGCGGCGCTCCCAAGAATGTGGCCACCGGCCCTGCCGGTCCGCGGCGCGCCGCCCGCCGCGCGGCGCCCACGGAGTGGGAAGAGGCCGAACTGATCCAGGACATCAAGGAGGCGAGCAAGCGCCAGTCCGCGCGCCTCGCCCGGCTGCTGCTGCGCGCGATCATCCTGCTGTTCGTCGCCTTCGTCGCCTGGGCCGCGCTGTTTCGCATCGAGGAGGTCACGCGCGGCGACGGCCGCGTGGTGGCGTCCAGCCAGACCCAGGTGGTCGCCAATCTGGAGGGCGGCATCGTCAACGCCGTGCTGGTGCGCGAGGGCGACCTGGTCGAGAAGGGCCAGGTGCTGCTGCGGCTGGACAACGCGCCGGCCCAGGCGCAGTACCGCGACAACCGCGCGAAGTACCTGGCGCTGACGGCGCAGGTCGCGCGCCTCACGGCCGAGCTGGCGGGCGCCGAGGCGCGCTTTCCCGAGGAATTGCTGCGCGAGGCGCCCGACGTGGTGCGCGAGGAACGCGCGCTGATGGACGCGCGCCGCCGGCAGCTCGACGCGCAATTGCAGATTCTGCGCGACCAGCGCCGCCAGCGCCAGCAGGAGCTGGCCGACCTGCGCGGCAAGTCGGTCAAGCTCGGCCAGCAGTTGAAGCTGACGCAGGAGCAGCTCGCGATCCTCGAGCCGCTGGCGGCCGAGGGGCTGGCGCCGCGCGTCGACGTGATCCGCGCCCAGCGCGAGCTGACCGGCATCGAGACCGACCTCGATTCCGCGCGCGCGCAGATCCCGCGCGCCGAGGCGGCGCTGGCCGAGGCCGAGCGCAAGATCGACGAGCGCGGCGCCACCTTCAAGGCCGACACGCAGAAGGAACTGAACGAGCGCCGCACGATGCTCGAGGGCGCGACCGAATTGCAGGCGTCGGACCGCGACCGCCTGCGCCGCACCGAGCTCCAGGCGCCGAT
The DNA here is from genome assembly GCA_020851015.1 of Alphaproteobacteria bacterium. Next base: position 3,340 of record JADZDN010000021.1, read on the forward strand.
GCGCGGCACGGTAAAGCAGATCTACGTCAAGACCGTGGGCGGCGTGGTGAAGCCCGGCCAGGACCTGATCGAGCTGGTGCCGGTGGAGGACACGCTGTTGGTCGAGGTGAAGATCCGCCCGGCGGACGTGGGCTTCGTGC
>JADZDN010000022.1 GCA_020851015.1 Alphaproteobacteria bacterium
CCGGATGGTCTTGGGATGGGCTTCCTGCGCGTCTGGATGCATGGCTGGGTCTTCCGTTCCGGGGATTGCGCAAACATATAGGGCTTCGTATTGGATTGGGCGAGGGGCGGCGCCGGCCGCGCCGGTCACATCAAGGAGAACGCGCATGCTCTACGTGGTGCTGCTGGAGGACGAACCGTCCAAGGCCGACGTGCGGCCGAAATACCTGAAGGACCACGTGGCCTATCTGGAGACGCTGCTGGGCAGGATCCGCTCGGCCGGGCCGCTGACCGACACCCAGACGAACGCCGCGGCCGGCGGCATCTGGATCGTCGAGGCGACGAGCGCGGACGAGGTGCGGAAAATGCTCGAGGCCGACCCCTTCTACAAGGCGGGCTTGCGCAAGAGCATCCGCGTCCTGGCCTGGAAGCAGGTGTTCGCCGACGGCAAGAAGGTGGCCTGAGCTTTCACATGCCGGAGAAACTGCCGCTCCAGGCCGTGATCGTGCCGGTCACGCCGTTCCAGCAGAACTGCTCGGTCGTGTGGTGCACCCGAACGATGCGCGGCGCGGTGGTCGATCCGGGCGGCGAGATCGACCGCATCCTCGAGGCGGCCGGGGAGCACGGCGTCACGATCGAGAAGATCCTGGTGACCCACGCGCATTCCGACCACGCCGGCGCCGTGGCCGATCTGGCCGAGCAACTGAAGGTGCCGGTGGAGGGGCCGCAGCGCGAGGATCAGTTCTGGATCGACCGCATCGAGGATTCGCGCGCGAAGTACGGCATGACCTGGTGCCGCAAGTTCACCCCCGACCGCTGGCTCGAGGACGGCGACAAGGCGACGGTGGGCGAGCTCACCTTCGACGTGATCCACTGCCCCGGCCACACGCCGGGCCACGTGGTGTTCCACCACGCGCCGTCCAGGCTCGCCTTTGTCGGCGACGTGATCTTCCAGGGCTCGATCGGCCGCAGCGATTTCCCCAAGGGCGACCACGCCACGCTGATCCGCTCGATCACGCAGAAGCTGTGGAAGCTGGGCGACGATGTGACCTTCGTGCCCGGCCACGGTTCGCCCTCGACCTTCGGCCAGGAGCGCCAGTCGAACCCGTTCGTGGCGGATAGGGTGTTGGCCAGGAGCTAGCGACAGCGGCATTGCGCCCCCTCACCCAGCTTCGGCTAAGGCGCTGCGCGCCTAAGCCTTCGCATCCCTCTCCCCCCGCTTACGCGGGTGGCGAGGGATTGATCCTGAAAAACCCTCGCCCCGCGCGAGCGGGGAGAGGGAGGGGCCCACCGGAGCGCAGCGCAGGTGGGAGGGTGAGGGGTCGGCCGGCTGTCGCCGAAGCCGCGTCAGTAGAGCCCCTCCAGCTTCTCCCCATACGCCTGCTTCACGACGTGGCGGCGGACCTTCATCGAGGGGGTCATCATGCCGTTGGCGATCGTGAAAGCCTCGCTCGCCACCACGAAGCGGCGCACGCGCTCGATCACCGACAGGCCGGCATTGACCTCGTCCAGCGCCGCGCCCAGCGCCTTGTGCAGCTCGGCGTCGTCGGCGAGCGCGGCTAGGTTGGGCGGCTTGCTGCGCGTCTTGGCGAAGCTTTCGATGAACTCCTGGCGCGGGACCACGACGGCGACCAGGTAGGGCCGCTTGTCGCCATGCACCATGGCCTGCGCGATCTCGGGCCGCATCGTCAGGAAGCCCTCGACCCGCTGCGGCGCCACGTTGTCGCCGCCCGAGTTGACGATGATGTCCTTCTTGCGGTCGGTGATCTTCAGGTAGCCGTCGGCATCCACCACGCCGATGTCGCCGGTGTGCAGCCAGCCCTCGCGCACGGTCTGGGCGGTCAGGTCCGGCAAGCCCCAGTAGCCCTGCATCACGTTCTCGCCGCGGATCAGGATCTCGCCGTCCGCGGCGATCTGGATCGCGACGTCGGCAATCGCCGGGCCCACCGTGTCGATCTTCACCCGGGGCGGCGGGTTGCAGTTGGAGATCGGCCCGGACTCGGTCAATCCGTAGCCCTGCAGGATGCGCACGCCCAGCGCGGTGAAGAACAGCCCGATCTCGGCGTTGAGCGGCGCGCCGCCCGACACCATCGCCTTCAGCCGCCCGCCGAAGCGCGCGCGCACCTTGTCGCGCACCAGCTTGTCCAGCACCACGTCCATCAGCCGCTCGCCGAGCGACAGGCCGCGCGGATCGGCGTATCTCTTGCGGCCGAGCGCCAGGGCGCGGTGGAACAGCTTCGCCTTCAGCCCGCCCGTCCGCTCGACGCCCGCGACGATGCGCTGGTGCATCGTCTCGTAGAGGCGCGGCACCGCGGTCATGATGGTCGGCCGCGCCTCGGGCAGGTTGGCGGCCAGCTTGTCGGCGCCCTCGGCGTAGTAGATCTGCGCGGCGATTGAGATCGGGAAGTAGAGGCCCGCCGTGTGCTCGTAGGAATGCGACAGCGGCAGGAATGAAAGGAACGTCTCGTGCTTGAGCCCCAGCGTCTCGAGCAGGATGCGCGCGCCGCGGCAGTTCTGCAGAACGGCGCCGTGGCTCAGCATCACGCCCTTGGGCACGCCGCCGGTGCCCGAGGTGTAGATCAGGCAGGCCGTATCGGTCCGCGCGCGCTCGGCCAAGCCCGCGAGATCGCCGTCCTTGCCCGCGGCCAGCGCGTCCTGCCAGGACATAATACGCGGGCGCGCCGCCGCCGTAGCGCCGGGCTCGATCATGATGACCGCTTCCACCCCCCGCGCCTCGGCGCAGGCGGCCAGCACCGGCTCGGCCAGCCGCGGGGTCGACACGATCGCCACGCGCGCGCCGCTGTCGGCCAGGATGTGGCGATGGTCGGCGGCGGTGTTGGTGATATAGGCGGGAACCGTGATCGCCCCGGCGGCCATGATGCCGACATCCGCGACCGCCCATTCCGGCCGGTTCTCGGCGACCAGGAAGACGCGGTCGCCCGCGCGGATGCCCAGCGCGCGCAGGCCCAGCGCCAGCGCCCGCGCATCGGCGGCAGCGCCGGCCCAGCTCGTGGACTGCCACCGACCGGCCTTCTTCGCCCAGGCGAAGGGCCGGTCGTCCATGCGGCCCGCGACCGCGAAGAACATCTGGGCCAGATTGCGGAACTGCGCCGTATCGACGGCGTTCGACATGGTTTCCCCCCAGGCGCCCGGACCGGGCTATCCTTGTCGCCCCGGCCGTGGCGACTTATATCGCCTTGGCCGCCATTGGAGGAATAGCGATGCGTCGTTCGCCCGACCTCGGATCGTCCGTCCCGGCGCCGCCGGCCGCGCGGGCCAGCGTCAGCCTGCCGGAATGGAACCTGGCCGACCTCTATGGCGGCACGGACTCGGCAACGCTGAAATCCGACCTGGCGACCGCGGACAGCCGGGCGGCGGCATTCGAGCAGGAATACAAGGGCAAGCTGGCGACCTTGAGCGGCGCCGAGCTGGGCAAGGCCATCGGCGCGTACGAGGCGATCAGCGAGACCCTGTCGCGCCTGTCGTCCTTCGCCCAGCTCCTGCATGCCGGCAACATGTCGGACGCCGAGATCGGGCGTTTCTACCAGACGATGCAGGAGCGGGTGACGGACATCTCCACGCGCACGCTGTTCTTCGCGCTCGAGGTCAACCGGATCGACGACGCGGTGCTCGAGCGCCAGTTGGCCGATCCGGCGGCGAAGCGCTATGCGCCCTGGCTGCGCGACGTGCGCGCCTTCCGCCCGCACCAGCTCTCGGACGAGTTGGAGAAGCTGCTGCACGAGAAGTCGGTCGCCGGCCGCAACGCCTGGGTGCGCCTGTTCGACGAGACGATGGCGAGCCTCCGGTTCGAGGTCGACGGCCGCAAGCTGACCTCGACCGAGACGCTGCACCTCTTGTCGCACAAGAACCGCGACACGCGCCGCGCCGCGGGGAAATCCTTCGCCCAGGGCCTGGGCGACAACGCGCGCACCTTCGCGCTGGTCACCAACACGCTGATCAAGGACAAGGAGATCGAGGATCGCTGGCGCGGCTACAAGCGGCCAGTATCCTCGCGCAACCTGGGCAATTTCGTCGAGGACGAGGTGGTCGACGCGCTGGTGGCGGCGATCAAGTCGTCCTATGGCGGGCTGTCGCACCGCTACTACGCGATCAAGGCGAAGTGGCTCGGCCTCGACAAGCTGGAATACTGGGACCGCAACGCGCCGCTGCCCGAGGACGACGACCGCGAGATCGGCTGGGAAGAGGCGCGCGACATGGTGCTTGGCGCCTATGGCGCCTTCTCGCCGGACCTCGCCGCCGTCGGCAAGAAGTTCTTCGACAACGCCTGGATCGACGCGCCGGCGCGCGCCGGCAAGGCGGGCGGCGCCTTCGCGCATCCCACGGTCCCCAGCGCGCATCCCTACCTTCTGTTGAACTACCAGGGCAAGGCGCGCGACGTGATGACGCTGGCGCACGAGCTGGGCCACGGCTGCCACCAGATCCTGGCGGGCGCGCAAGGCCACCTGATGGCCGACACGCCGCTGACCCTGGCCGAGACCGCCTCGGTGTTCGGCGAGATGCTGACCTTCCGCGCGCTGCTCAACAAGGAGAAGGACCCGAAGCGCCGCCGCGTGCTGCTGGCGACCAAGGTCGAGGACATGCTGAACACGGTGGTGCGCCAGATCGCCTTCTTCGATTTCGAGACGCGCATCCACGACGAGCGCCGCAAGGGCGAATTGACGGCCGAGCGCATCGGCCAGATCTGGATGGACGTGCAGGGCGAAAGCCTGGGCCCGGCGCTGCACTTCGATGCCGAGTACCAGTACTACTGGGCCTACATCCCGCATTTCGTGCACTCGCCGTTCTACGTCTACGCCTACGCCTTCGGCGACTGCCTGGTGAACTCGCTCTACGCCGTCTACCAGGACGCCCATCCGCGCTTTGTCGAGAAGTATCTCGCCATGCTGAAGGCCGGCGGCACGCTGCGCCACAAGGAGCTGCTGGCGCCGTTCGGGCTCGACGCCACCGATCCGACATTCTGGCAGCGCGGCCTGGGCGTGATCCGCGGCTTCATCGACGAGATCGAGGCGGCGACGTAGCCGCGGCAATAAACGCCATGCCCCCCACCCTGACCCTCCCCCACAAGGGGGGAGGAGACTTTCTTTCTTCCCCCTCCTCCTCGACGGGGGAGGGACGGGGTGGGGGTGATTTTTGGTGAAGCAAAGCAGCGACGACCGCGACAGCCTGGGCGGGCGGGTGCGGCGCTATGCGCGCGTGACCACCGCCGTCGGCGGGCTGGCCGCGCGCCTGGCGGGCGAGCGCTACCTGGGCGTCAAGCTGGACCGCGCGCGCCACGCCGAGGATCTGCGCCTGGCGCTCGGCGGCTTGAAGGGGCCGCTGATGAAGGTGGCGCAACTGATGGCCACCATCCCCGACGCGATGCCCGAGGAGTATGTCGGCGAGCTGGCGCAGCTCCAGGCCGACGCGCCGTCGATGGGCTGGCCGTTCGTGAAAAGGCGTATGGCGAGCGAGCTGGGGCCGGAATGGCAGGCGCGCTTCGAGAGCTTCGAGCGCCAGGCGACGCACGCGGCCTCGCTGGGCCAGGTGCATCGCGCCCGGCTGCCCGACGGTACCGACGTCGCCTGCAAGCTGCAGTATCCCGACATGGCCTCGGCCGTGGAAGCCGATCTCCGCCAGCTCAAGCTGGTGTTTGCGATCTACGAGCGCTACGACCGCGCGATCGCGACCGAGCAGATCCACGCCGAGATCGCGGCGCGGCTGCGCGAGGAGCTGGACTACGCGCGCGAGGCCAGGCACATGCGCCTCTACGCGCGGATGCTGAAGGACGAGACGGGGGTCAGCGTGCCCGCGGTGATCGCGCCGTTGTCCACGCAGCGCCTCTTGACCATGACCTGGCTGGACGGCAAGCCGCTCCTGACCGCGACCGATCTCCCCTTGGCCAGGCGCAACAAGCTGGCGCACAACATGTTCCGCGCCTGGTACGTGCCGTTCTACGGCTACGGCGTGATCCACGGCGACCCGCATCTCGGCAACTACACGGTCCGGCCGGACCAGCACGTCAACCTGCTGGACTATGGCTGCATCCGCATCTTCCGCCCCAGCTTCGTCAAGGGCGTCATCGACCTCTACCGCGCGCTTCGCGACGGCGACGAGGCGCTGGCGGTGCATGCCTACGAGACCTGGGGCTTCCAGCGCCTGGACAAGGCGCTGATCGATGTCCTGAACCTGTGGGCGCGCTTCGTCTACGCGCCGCTGCTCGAGGACCGCACGCGCCGCATCCAGACCAAGGAGAGCGGCACCTATGGGCGCGAGGCGGCGGAGAAGGTGCATGCCGAGCTGCGCCGGCTGGGCGGCGTCAAGCCGCCGCGCGAGTTCGTCTACATGGATCGCGCGGCGATCGGCCTCGGCTCGGTCTTCCTGCGCCTGAAGGCCGAGGTGAACTGGCACCGCCTGTTCCACGAGCTGATCGACGATTTCGACGACAAGACGCTGGCGAAGCGCCAGGCCGCGGCGCTCAAGGCCGAGGGCCTGCCGCCGCCGGCCTGAGCGGACTCAAGCCTGCTTGGCCGCGATCGTGCTGTGGAAGCGCGACAGGAAGGACTGGGTGCGCTGGTTCTTCGGGCGCACCAGCACGTCCTCGGCGGTGCCTTCCTCGACCACCTGGCCCGCGTCCATGAACACCACGCGGCGGGCGACGTCGCGGGCGAAGCCCATCTCGTGGGTGACGACGATCATGGTCGTGCCGTCGGCCGCGAGCTGCTTCATCACCTCCAGCACCTCGCCCACCAGCTCGGGATCGAGCGCCGAGGTGACCTCGTCGAACAGCATCACCTCCGGCGCCATGGCCAGCGCGCGGGCAATGGCGACGCGCTGCTGCTGCCCGCCCGAGATCTCGCGCGGATAGCGCGTTGCCTGCTCGGCCAGGCCGACCTTGCCGAGCAGGTCGCGCGCGATCGCCTCGGCTTGCGGCCGCGCCATCTTCTTCACGATCGTCGGCCCCGCCATGACGTTCTCCAGCGCCGTCATGTGCGGGAACAGGTCGAAATGCTGGAACACCATGCCGATGCGCGCGCGGAACCGCGCCAGGTCACGCCCCTGCGGCAGGCGCTTGCCGGGGCCGAAGTCGATCGCGCGCCCGCCCACGGTCAGCACGCCGGCCGACGGCTGTTCGAGCAGGTTGATGCAGCGCAGCAGGGTCGACTTTCCGCAACCCGACGGGCCGATGATGACCACCACCTCGCCGCGCCGCACGTCAAGCGACACGCCGCGCACGGCCTCGACCGCGCCGTAGCTCTTGCGCAGGCCCTCCAGCTTGATCATCGCCTCAGGCGTCAACGCGCGCCTCCAGCCGCTTGGCCCAATGGGTCCGGGGAGAGAGGATCAGGAAGTACATCACGGCCACGCTCGTGTAGACCTCGAGCGGCCGGAACGTGTCGGCCACGACGATCGAGCCGGTGTACATCAGGTCGGGCACCGCCACGACGTAGAGCAGCGCGGTGTTCTTGAGCTGGATCACCGACTGGTTGACCAGCGGCGGGATCATGCGGCGGGTCGCCTGGGGCAGGATGATGTGGCGCATCAGCTCGCCATAGGTCATGCCCAGCGCGCGGGCGGCCTGCCACTGGCCGCGGTCGATCGAGATGATGCCGCCGCGCACGATCTCGGTCGCGAAGGCGCCCATGTAGAGGGTGAGGCCGAGGCCGGCCGCGAGCCAGGCCGGCATCTCGACCTTCAGCACGATCGGCAGCGCGAAATAGAACCACACGATCTGGACCAGCAGCGGCGTGCAGCGGAACACCTCGACATAGGCGCGGATCGGGAAGGTGGCCCAGCGGCGGCGATAGAGCAAGGCGATGCCGCAGATCGCGCCGATCACCAGCCCGCCCAGCACCGTACCCAGCGCATAGGCCATGGTGACGCTGGCTCCTTTGAACCAGAACCACGAGTAGGCGTAGATGACGCCGAAGTCCCAACGGTAGCCCATCGATGCCCTCCCGCCCGGCTCAGAACCGGTCGGGACGGAACGGGGCCAGGTCGGCGCTCGAAGGGCGCCCCGCCACCAGCTCGCCGATCAGCTTGCCGGTGATGCCCGCCAGCGCCAGGCCGATATGATCGTGGCCGAAGGCGAACCAGACGTTGGGGAAACGCGGCGAGCGGCCGATCACCGGCTTGGAATCGGGATGCGAGGGGCGCGGCCCCATCCATTCGCTTTTCGGCTCGCCCTTCAGGCGCGGGATCAGCGCCTGGGCATGGCGGCGCACCCTTCGGGCGATCGCCATGTCGGGCGGCGCGTCGGGGGCGGCGAACTCGGCGACGCCGGCGGCGCGGATGCCTTCCGTCATGTGGGTGACGGCGATATAGCGGTCCGCCGACATCACCGCGACGCGCAGCTTCGTCTCCTGCTCGGGGAACATCACGTGATAGCCGCGCTCGGCCTCCAGCGGCACGCGCGTGCCGAGCTCTGCGGCAAGCGGGCGCGACCACACGCCGGCGGCGATCACGATGCGCGATGCATCGATGCGGCCTTGGTCGGTCCTCACGGCGTGCGGGCCGTCGGGTCCGATCTCGAACCCGCGGACCGCGGCGCGCCGGATCTCGCCGCCGCGCTTGACGAAATCGCGCGCCAGGGCCTGGGTGAGGCGCAACGGGTCCATCACATGCGCGAGACGCGGAATATAGACCGCGCGCGCGACGGCGGGCGACAGAGACGGCTCGATCTGCCGCGCCTCGTTGCCGTCCAGCGTCTCGAAATGGATGCCGCGCCGCCGCCGCAAGTCCATCGCATAGGCCGCGCCGGCGAAGGCATCCTCGCTCTCCCAGGTCATCAGCAGGCCGCTGGGATTGATGAGTTCCTGCGCGCCCGCATCGGCGATCAGCGGATCGTAGCCCTCGTGCAGGCGGCTGAGCAGGCTGTGGCGCGCATCGGCGATCGCCTCGACCGCGCGGGGCCGCGACGCCGCCAGGAAGCGCAGCAACCAGGGCAACGCGCGCGGAAAATGGCTGGCCCGCAGTTTCAACGGCGCATCGCGGTCGAACAGCATGCGTGGCACCTTCTTCAGCACGCCGGGCAGGCCCAGCGGCACGCAGGACGCGATGCCCAGGTTGCCGGCGTTGCCGAAGGAGGCGCCTTCGCCCGGACCGCCGCGGTCGAGCAGGCGGACCCTGAACCCTTCGCGTTGCAGGTAGAGCGCGCAGCACGTGCCGACGACCCCGGCGCCGATGACGGTCACGTCGCGATCGGATGCAGCCATCTCAGGAAACCCCGGCGGGGGCCGTCGGCGGGCGACGGCCATCTGGGAAGGGGCGCCCCCGCCGCCGCGGCGACGGGGGCGCGATGCGGATCATTTCGGCGAGAACGACACCGTCGAGGGGATTTCCGTGATCCCGGCCGTGCCCAGCGAATCGAGCATGCGCTGCTCGTTGTGCCCCAGCAGGATGTTCCACTCCGCCCAGCGGTCGAGGAATTTCTGCCAGCGGTTGTCGTCCTCCAGGCGCAGGCCGATATAGCCGGGCAGGGCCACGCGCGGCGACGGATTGACGAATTCGCCCAGGTCGGGGTTCTTGCTCTTGGCGATCATGCTGGAAAGCACGGTGGTGGTGAAGGCGTCGGCCCGGCCCGAGGAAACCGCCAGGATAATCTGCGAAAGCTCCTTCATTTCGACGCGCGTGGCCTTGGGCGCCATCTTCCGCAGGATCACCTCGTCGGCCGAACCCGTCATCACCGCGACCTTCACGTCCGGCTTGTTGTAGTCGGCCCAGGTTTTGCCCTTGAACTTCGGGTTGTTCACCGTCACCCATTCGATCCAGTAGATCGGGCCGGCGAAGTCGATCGACGCGGCGCGCTTCGGCGTCGCCTGCAGTCCGGCGTGGAAGTCGATCTTGTTGGACTGCAGCGCCAGCACCACCTCGCCCCAGCCACCCACCTCGACCGGCTCGAGCTTGACGTCGAGCTCCTTGGCGATGTCCTTGCCCATCTCGACCAGCGCGCCCTTCCATTCGCCGCTGGCCTTGTCGCGGACGTAGTAGGGCGGGTAGTCGAACACGCCCATGCGAACCTTGCCGGTCTTCCTGATCTGCTCCCAGGTCGATTCCACCTTCTGCTGCGCATCGGCCGCGGTTGCGATGCCGAACGCCAGAACGGCGGCGCCGACCGCCGCCAGCGCGACGCGAATCCTGCGAATGCCCATGATCTGCTCCCCGTGTGACCCGCCGTTCGCACCGCTTGCCCGATCGGGCGGGCGGCTCGCCGGCCCTGCCTCGTGACGGTAGGAGGCGCGCCCTGTCGGCGTCAAGCCGAGCGGGCGCCTAGGTCAGTGCGGCAATCGCGCGCACGAAGCGGTCGACCTCGTCCTCGCTGTTGTAGTAGTGGACCGAGGCGCGCACGACCATGTCGAGCTGACGCTCGGTCATGTCCAGCATGGTCGAATGGCGGCTGGACGTCGTGACGTTGATGCGCTGGCCGGCCAGCGCCTGCCTGATCGCCTTCGGCTGCCTGTTTTCCTTGGTGAACGTGACGATGCCGCACTTCTTCTCGCCCAGGTCGCGCAGCACGACCCCCGGTATCGCGCCCAGCCGGTCGCGCAGGCTCGCGGCCAGGGTCGCGACGCGCGCCGCGATCGCGTCCATGCCCCAGCCCAGCGCGTAGTCGATCGCCACGCCGAGGCCGATCTTCGCGGCGACGTTGCACTCCCAGTTCTCGAACCGCCGCGCGTCCGCCCGCAGCTCGTAGCGGTTCGGCGCCGTCCAGCTGGCCGAATGCAGGTCGAGGAACGGCGGCTCCAGCCGGTCGAGGAAGTCGGAGCGGACGAAGAGGAAGCCGGTGCCGCGCGGCCCGCGCAGGTACTTGCGTCCCGTTGCGGAGAGCATGTCGCAGCCGATGCGCCGCACGTCGACCGGAAGCTGGCCGGCCGACTGGCAGGCGTCGAGCAGGTAGGGAATGCCGGCCGCGCGCGCGACGCGCCCAACAGCCTCGGCGGGATTGACCAGCCCGCCATTGGTCGGCACGTGCGTCATCGCGATCAGCTTGACGCGCCCGTCCAGCATCCGCTCGAGCGCCTGCACGTCGAGCTGGCCATGGGCGTCGTTCGGCACCGCCTCGACCACGGCGCCCGTGCGCCGGGCGACCTGCAGGAAGGCGATGTAGTTGCTGGCGTACTCGGTGACCGCGGTCAGGATGCGGTCGCCGGGCTTGAACGCCATCGCATAGAAGGCCATGTCCCAGGCGCGGGTCGCGTTCTCGACGATCGCGATCTCCTCGCGCCGCGCGCCGATCAGCTCGGCCGCCGCATCGTAAACGCGCTCGACCGCCGCCTCGGCGCGGTCGGCCGCCTCGTAGCCGCCGATCCGGGCTTCGAGATCGAGATGCTCCTTGACCGCCGCGATCACGGGCGCGGGCGTCAGCGCCATGCCGGCATTGTTGAAATGCAGCACGACTTCGGTGCCCGGCGTCTCGGCGCGGGCGCGGGCAAGATCGATCGACATCGGCGATGGTCTCCGGCAGGCTCTACGGGGCATCCTGTCTATATCAGGCGGCCCGAAAAGTCCGCAGGGGCGCAAGGCGCAGGCGCGCCGTCAATCGACCGCGTTCGGATTGCCGGCGGTGCGCGGCGCCGACCGCAGCAAGGTCAGCCGCTGGAGCCCCGATGCCGTCGGCCGCTGCGCGCCGGCGCCGCCAGGGGCCGCGGGGCGGATCCAGCCGAACCGGTCCTGGGTGTCGCGCGGGCGCAGGATCGTCACGCCCGACGCGGTGACGCCGCGGGCAGCCGCAAGCTGGGCGCGCTTCTCGCGCAGCGCCTGGAACTCGGCGACGACGGCGGCCCGGTTCTGGCGGTCGTATTCCAGCCGGGCCTGGGTCCAGGCGTCGAACACCTTCTTGCGATAGATCTGCCCGCGCTCGGGCGTGGCTGAATGGTAGTTCGCGACGGCCAGCGACCAGGAGTGCTTGGCGTCGCGCAGCTCCTTCAGGTAGCGCGCCGCATAGGCGACGTTGGCCAGCGGGTCGAACGCCTCGTCCAGGTCGATGAAGGCTTCGGGGTGATACATCAGGTTGATCTGCATGCAGCCCACGTCGATGTTGAGCTGGCCGCGCCGGACCAGTTCGCGCACATGGGCGATGGCCTGGGCCTTGGTATCGAAATAGCGCCCGTCCCCGGCATTGTTGACCGTCCAGGGCCAGGCAATTTTTTCCCCCGTGTCCGGGTCGGAACGGCCGGATTCCACCATCGAGATCGCGCTCATCAGCTGGGCCGGGATGTTGGCCTCGCGCTCGATGCGGTCGATGGCGATGCGGCATGCGTCCGGCGCGCCGCGCGACAGACGGCCGAAAACCTCGGCCTGCGCGGGCGCCAGCAACGCGCTGAGCGCCATCGCCAGCGCCGCCAGCGAGGCGCAGGCCGAGCTTCTGGCCCGGGCGGGGCGGGCGGTTCCCGCCGGTGGAGGCTGGGCAATTCTGGCCATGCGAATCTCCTTGCCCGTCGGTTGTCGCAACCGCCGTGCCAGGCCGCCAAGCCGTCGGCGCGGGACGCCCATCGGGCAGTTGGCATCAAGCCGGACGCCCGATGCACGGGTTTTGTGCAATGCACAATATATTGGGGGTCAAGCCGGAACAGAATTTGGCGGAATTTTGATAACAGCATGAATCAAAGAAATGATTCCGGTTTCCTGTTGCGTTAGGTTCGAACGGGTGCCATATTGTGCATCGCCAAATGAAGGCTGCACGACGGTTTCTGTCGTGCTCTTCTTGGGCGTTTCCTCCCTAAACTCGGGCCGTGTCGCAAGACGCGGCCCGTTTTTCTGTAGGTATACGAACGACTTGCCGGGGATCGCCTAGGGATCGGGCGGCGCGTCGCCGCCTGGGCCGAGCGCGCGCTGCATCATCAGCACGTCTACCCAGCGCCCGAATTTCCACCCCACCGCCCGCAGCAGGGCGGCTTCCTTGAACCCCAGCGCGGCATGCACGCGCGCCGAGCCGGCATTCTCGTAGGCGCCGCCGATCACCGCCACCATCTGCCGGCGTCCCAGCGTCGTACAGCGTTCGACCAGCGCCGCCAGCAGCGCCCGGCCCACGCCCCGTCCGTCCATTCCCGGCGCGACATAGACCGAATTCTCGACCGTGTGGCGGTAGGCGGGCCGGGGGCGGAAGGGGCCGGCATAGGCGTACCCTGCCACCCGGCCGTCCAGCGTCGCGACCAGGTAGGGCAGCCCCGCCTCGGTCACGGCGCGGAACCGCTTGGCGATCTCGGCCAGATCGGGCGGCTGCTGCTCGAACGAGCCCAGGCCGTTCAGGACATGGTGGCCGTAAATCGCCGTCACGGATGCCAGGTCGTCCGGCCCGGCATCGCGTACGGTCACCGCAAGCCGCGCGACCGGGGCGTTCCGGTTCGTCGCCTCAGGCGCTCCCATCCGCGTCAACCCAGGGCGAGCGCCTGCCGGTCGATCGCGCCCAGCGCGCTCAGCACGGCGGTCATGTCGCGCGTCAGGCTGGCGATGGCGGATTTGCGCGTGATGGTTTCCTCGTCCATGTACAGGCCCCGGTTGATCTCGATCTGCAGCGCGTGGATGCCGCGCCGCGGCCGCCCGTAGTTCTGGGTGGTGAAGCCGCCGGAATAGGGATTGTTGCGCGTCACGGCATAGCCCAGGCCGCGCAAGGTCTGCTCGGCGGTCTCGGTAACGACCGGCGCGCAGGATGCACCATGCACATCGCCCAGGATCACGTCGACGCGCGCGCGGCCGGCGTCGGCATCCATCGGCCCGCCGACCGACGGCATGGAATGGGCGTCGATCAGGACGCAGAAGCCGAACGCCTCGCGCGTTTCCGAGATCAGGCGGCGCAGCGCGCCGTGATAGGGCTGATACATCGCCTGGATGCGCTCCAGCGCTTCGGCAAGGCGCAGCTTGTCGCGATAGATGTCGCGGCCGGTGGCGACCACCCGCGCGATCGTGCCGAGCCCGGCCGCCACGCGCGGCGAGCGCGTGTTGGCGAAGCCGGGCAGCGCGTCGGCGAACATCGCCGGGTCCAGCTCGTAGGGCTCGCGGTTGGGGTCGACATAGGCGCGCGGGAACAAGGCGCGCAGCAAGGGCGCGCCCAGCCGCGGCGCCTGGCCGAACACCTCGTCGATGAAGCTGTCCTCCGACCGGCGCAGCGCGACGGCGTCGAGCCGCGACGAGGCGACGAACTCCGGCGGGTAATAGGCGCCGCTGTGCGGGGAGGCGACCACCAGGGGCACGGCCTGGCGCGACGGCGCCAGGACCTCGAACGGCGGCGGCCGGACGCCTTCGACAGCTAAGGTATCCATGGGGATTGATTTACGGCAACGGCGCGGCGCTGTCATCACCCCGCCAAGCCTGCGGATTCGAGGGCGCAAGGGGACGGCTGCCCCTGGCCGGCCGCGCCGGCCAGGGTTGCGCCGCCCGCGCGTTTGATGCTATGTGCCGCAGTCCCGACGCCGGCCGCTCGCTGCCCGGCGCTCGCATGGCGAGGGCGCGTAGCTCAGCGGGAGAGCACTACGTTGACATCGTAGGGGTCGCAAGTTCAATCCTTGCCGCGCCCACCATTTTCCAAATCGTATCCGATCTGGCGCCCTGGGCCGGTGGCGCGGCGGTAACGTTTTATCAACGAACCCTGGTGTAGCGAGTCATCGTGGCCCGCCTGCGCGCGGCGATTGGTTCGCCGCGACGACGGCCGCAGAACCGGTGCGGTGCGCGTGACCCAGGCGCAGATCGTCGCTGAATCGAAATCGAACGCGCGTCCGGCGCTGCGGCGCGCGGCCGTGCGCTTCCGCGCGTGGTGGGACGGCGCCGATCCGGGCAAGCTGGTGGACGAGATCGCCGCCATGGCCGAGAAGGCGGCGCCGGAAGAAAGCCGCGACGCGCAGTCGATGCGCACGCGCCTGAAGGCGTGGTGGGACGGCAGCGATGCCGGCGCGGAGACGGAAACCCCGCTTCTCGCGCAAACGGTCCCGGCGCCCGTCGAGGAGCGCGCGCCCACGCCGGGCGCGGCGCCGGCCAAGCCGCGCCTGCGCCTGCCGCCCGAGAAGCTGGAAAGCCTGACCGTCCTGTGGGGCGCGGGCTTTCGCGAGCCGCTCGACAAGACCTATGTTCCGGACTTGTTGAAGCCCTTCGCGCTCAACGAGAAGATGTCCGTGGTCGACCTGGGCGCGGGGCTTGGCGGCGGCACGCGGGCGGTTGCCGAGCGCTACAAGGTCTGGGTGACCGGCATGGAGCCCGACGCGGAATATGCCCAGGCCGCCATGCAGCTATCGATCAAGACCGGCATGAAGACCCGCGCGCCGGTCGTCGCCTACGACATCGAGAAGCTGGCGCTGGCCAAACGCCGCTACAACTGCGTCTACGCCATGGAGACATTCCACCGCGCCCGAAACAAGCGGGCGCTGTTCGCGGCGATCGCCGGCGGCGTAAGCGTCGACGGCCAGGTGCTGTTCACCGACCTAGTCCTGCGCAAGCCGCGCGCGGTGACAGCGGAGGTGAAGGCTTGGATGGAAGCCGAGCCCTTCGCGTCGCATCCCTGGAGCGGCGAGGAAACCGCCGCGATGCTCAAGGAGCTCGGATTCGACACGCGCATCAACGAGGACATGACGGCGAAGTACCGCCGCCTGGGCCTGCTGGGATGGAAGGAATGCCTCGAGCGGCTGGCGGGCAAGCGCCCGCCGCGCCCGGTGCTGCTGCAGCTGCTCGAAGATGCCGAGCTGTGGGTGCGCCGGCTGCGCGCGCTCGACAGCGGCGCGCTGCAGCTCCGGCGCTACCACGCCTTCGCGCGGCGCTGAACGCTCAGTTCTTATCGCAGGTGCCCTTGTTGGGCCCCTGCGGGAAGCAGTTCTGGCCCGGCTTCCAGTTGTTCGAATCGTCCTGGATGTTCTTGCAGTAGACCAGGTAGGTGCCGGCCTTGCGGTTGATGACGGTGGTGAACTCCGTCACCTGCTTGCCGTCGTTGCAGCCCGACTTGCCGGCGATCTGGCTGACATGGCAGACCGGCTGCGATTCGACCTGCTTGAACGTGATCTGGCTTTCGTTGACCGACACCGTGCCCTGCTTCAGCTTGCCGTCGTCGTAGTAGGCGGTGCGGTTGTCGCTGTCGAAGACGAACAGGGTCGGCTTGGTGGCCAGCTCGTGCTTGCAGTGCAGCTGGATCTCGCGCGCATCCGCGGGCGGGGTGCCGGCAAGGCTCGCCAGCGCGGCAGCGGCACAGGCCAGACGGACGACGGGCAACGAAGTGGGACGCGACGCGCGCATGGACGGCCCTCTCGACAGGTTGATGGAAGGCGCCCGCTTAACACAGCTTGCCGTCACCCTCAACCCGCGAGATTGTGAGTTGCACGCGTAACGCGCGCATCCGAATCCGGGCGGACGGAGGCTTGCAATGGCGGGGCTTTTCTATATGATCCGCCGCTCGCCGCGCCCGGCCGCGTCAGTGCCAGGCGTCGGCGTGCGGGAGTAGCTCAGGGGTAGAGCATCACGTTGCCAACGTGAGGGTCGCGGGTTCAAATCCCGTCTCCCGCTCCAGTTTACCCCACCATCGCATTCGGTCGGCGTCTTGCGCCTGGTCGCGCCGGACGCGAAGTCGTGTACCCTTGTCGGATCCAGCCATGGCCGACGCACCGCGCATTCCTGCTTTCTCCGCCTTCGCCGCCTTTACCGCGGCGCTGCTGATCAGCCAGTACTACCGCACGGCGATGGCGCTGATGGCGCCGATGCTGGCCGAGGAGATGGGGCTGACCGCCGACCGGCTGGGCATCCTGGCCGCCACCTATTTCCTGTCCTTCGCCGCGATGCAGCTGCCCGTTGGCATGCTGCTCGACCGGTTCGGACCCCGCCGCACCGCCGCTTCGCTGATGGCGTCCGCGGTCGCGGGCTGCGCGGTCTTCGCGCTTGCGTCCGGCTTTCCCGCGCTGCTCCTGGGCCAGGTGCTGATCGGCGCCGGCACGGCAGCCGGCTTCACCGGCGGCATCCTGATCTGCGCGCGCTGGTTCCCGGCGCGCCGCGCCGCCAGCATGACCGGGCTGATGCTGGGCCTGGGCAATCTGGGCGGCATCGTCGCGGCGACGCCGCTGGCCTTGGCGCTGAAGGCCTGGGGCTGGCGCGCCACGACGCTGGCGATGGGCGGCGCCATCCTGGCGGTCGCGGCGGTCATCCTGGCCGTGGTGCGCGACGCGCCGCCGGGCCATCCCGCGCGCACGCGCAAGCCCGAGGCGTTGCGCCAGATCCTGGCCGGGCTTGGCCAGGTGCTGCGCACCGCGGAAGTATGGCGGCTGATGGCGCTGGCCTTCGTCGGTTTCGCCAGTGTCATGGTCGTGCGCGGCCTGTGGGGGGGCCCGTATCTGATCGACGTGTACGGCCTCGATCCGGTCGCGTCCGGCAATATCCTGCTGGCGATGTCGCTTGGCGTGATCGCCGGCGCGATCGGCTACGGGGTGCTCGAGCAGCCGTTCGATCGCCGGCGCGACATCGCGCTGGCGGGCGGCACCATCCTCGCGCTCGCGCTCGCCACGATGGCGCTGTGGCCGCAGCCGCCGCTGTGGCTGGTCACCGTCGTCTTCGTGGCGATCGGCGCCTGCGGCCAGACTTACATCATCATCCTGGCGCACGGCCGCGCCAATTTCGCCGACCGCCTGGTGGGCCGCGCCATCACCACGCTGAACATGGCGGCCTTTCTCGGCACCGCGACGCTGCAGGCGACCAGCGGCTGGATCGTGCGCGCGTTCCAGCTTCCCGAGGGAGCGATCCCCGAGGCCGGCTATCGCTGGCTCTACGCGTTCCTCGCCGGATCGGTGCTGCTGGCGCTGGCGATCTATGGCACCTCGACGGAGGCGCGGCCGAGCGCGGACGCGACGCGGCCGAGGATCGGATAGGCGGATCGGATGGCGCCTCAGCTCTTGATCCGCGCACCGGACGGATCGTAGAGCGGCTTCAGGTGGAGTTCGCAGGGCACGCGCGCGCGCGCGACCTCGAGCTCCCACCTGCCGGATTGCAGATAGGCGTTGTCGACCCCCGCCTCGTTGCGCACGTAGCCATAGCCGATCGCGCGCTCCACCGTGTGGCCATGGCCGCCGCTGGCGAGCCAGCCCACGCGCACCCCGTCGCGATAGATCGTCTCGCGCCCGTGCAGGAAGACGTCCGGCGCGGCAGTGAAGCCCGCGAGGCGCCGCGTCAGCTTCCCGGCTTTCTGCTTTTCCAGCGCCTCGCGGCCCAGGAACGGCACCACACTGCCGAGCTTGACCGCGAAGCCAAGTCCTGCTTCGAGCGGCGTAAAATCCGGCCCGATATCGGCGCCCCAGGCGCGGTAGCCCTTCTCCAGCCGCAGCGATTCGATCGCGCGGTAGCCCGCGTCACGCAGGCCGAACGCCGCGCCGGCCGATTTGAGCGCGTCATACACCGCGCCGGCGCCGGCCATCGGGAAATGCAGCTCGTAGCCCAGCTCGCCGACATAGGTGACGCGCAGCGCGGCCACCTTATGCCCGGCGATCGCCAGCATCTTGCCCGAGAGATAGGGCATGGCCGCGTTCGACACGTCGTCGTTGGTGACGGACGCCAGCACGTCACGCGCCCGCGGGCCCATCAGGGACAGGACCGCGTTGTCCTGCGTCACCTCGCGCAGGCGCGCGTCCAGGCCCCGCGGGATGTTGCGGGCGATCCAGTCGAAGTCGCGCGTGGCGAAGGCCGTGCCCGTCGTGACGTAGTAGGCATCGGGCGCGCGGCGCCAGAACGTCAGGTCGGCCTCGATCCCGCCCTTGGCGTTCAAGAGCTGCGTGTAGATCAGCGAGCCGACCGGCTTCGCCACGTCGTTGGCCGCGATCCATTGCAGCGCCTTCTCGGCGTCGCGCCCTGTCACCTCGGCCTTGGCGAAGCTGGTCTGGTCGAACAGGGCCACGGAATCGCGGCAGGCGCGGTGCTCGGCCGCCACCGCATCGTGCCAGTTGGCGCGGCCGAACGATGGCTTGTCTTCGG
Source organism: Alphaproteobacteria bacterium (assembly GCA_020851015.1). Next base: position 18,900 of record JADZDN010000022.1, read on the forward strand.
GCACGGCGCCCTGCGCCGCGAACCAGTTCGGGCGCTCCCAGCCGAATTTTCCCCCGAAGCAGGCGCCATTGCGCGCCAGGCGATCGTAGAGCGGCGAGCGATGCGGGCCGCGCGCGGATTTGTATTCCTCGTTGGGCCAGGCGACGGTGTAGTGCTTGCCATAGGCCTCGAGCGTGCGTTCGCGCACCCAGGCGTCGTCGCCATGCACCTGGCCGAAGCGGCGGATGTCGACGGGCCACAGGTCCATCGGCGCCTCGCCGCCCACGACCCACTCGGCGATCGCCTTGCCCGCGCCGCCACCGCCCGCGATGCCGAAGGCGTTGAAGCCGGCGGCGACGAAGAAGCCGCGCAATCCCGGCGCCTCGCCCAGGATGAAGTTGCCGTCGGGGGTGAACGACTCCGGCCCGTTGACGAGCTGCTTGATCCCGGCGGTCGCCAGCGCCGGCACGCGGCGGATCGCCGGCGCCATCATCGGCTCGAAATGGTCCCAGTCGCTGTCCAGCAGCGTGAAGTGGAACCCCTCGGGAATGCCGTCGAGCGCCCAGGGGATCGGGTTCGGCTCGTAGCCGCCCATCGCGAGTCCCCCGACCTCCTCCTTGAAGTAGATCAGGTTGTCGGGATCGCGCATGGTGGCGAGGTTGCGCGGCAGGCCGGGGATCGGCTCGGTGACCAGGTACTGGTGCTGCACGGATTGCAGCGGCACGCGGACGCCGGCCATGCGCCCGACCTCCTTGGCCCATTGGCCGGCGCAGTTCACCACGATTTCGCAGGCGATCGGGCCGTCGGCGGTGCGCACGCCTGCGACGCGCCCGTCCTTCACCTCGATGCCCGTGACCTTGCAGTCCTCGACGATCCTGACGCCGTGCAGGCGCGCGCCCTTGGCCAGCGCCATGGCGATGTCCGAGGGATTGGCCTGGCCGTCGCTCGGCAGGTTCACCGCGCCCACCACGTCGCCGATGCTCATCGCCGGCCACATCTTCAAGGCTTCGGCCTGCGTCATCACCTGCACCTCCAGGCCGAAGCTGTTGGCCATGGTGGCGTTGCGCCGCAATTCCAGGAACCGGTCGGCCGAGCCGGCAAGGCGCAAGCCGCCCGTGCGCTTGAAGCCCGAGCTCAACCCCGTTTCGGATTCCAGGCGCTCGTAGAGCTCGACGCTGTGGGTCAACAGGCGCGTGATGTTGGCCGAGCTGCGGAGCTGGCCGATCAGGCCCGCGGCATGGAAGGTCGTGCCGCTGGTCAGCTTCTTGCGCTCCAGCAGCACCACGTCCTTCCAGCCCAGCTTGCCCAGGTGGTACGCGGTCGAGCAGCCGACGATCCCGCCGCCGATCACCACGGCGCGGGCGTGACGCGGAAGGGTCATGCGGACGGTTCTCCGGCGAAGGCGGACCAGGCGGATTCGAACCGCGCCAGGTTCTCGGTCGTATAGGCGACGTAGTCGACCGCCAGGCTGCTGTGGATCTCCTGCACCATGCTCCACATCGCCTCGCGCAACAGCGAGGCGGCGGTCATCGCCACGAAGGCGCGGCGGCGCTGGGCATCGGGCGGGCGCCCGTCATAGGTGGTCAGCAGCCATTCGATCTGCGTCGTGGACAAGGAATTGTTCGACGCCAGGTTGCCCAAGTCGAACAGCGGCGAGTTGAACCCCCCATATTCCCAGTCGATCAGCCACAGCCGCTCGCCGGCGTCGATCAGGTTGGCGGCCAACAGGTCGTTGTGGCCGAACTTCAGCTCGATCGGCCCGACCGCCTGCTCCAGCAGCTCGGCCGCCGCCATTTGCCGCGGCAGCTCGCCCACCATGCGGCTGGCGCCCGCGCGCAGCAGCCGCGCGTAGTCGCGCAGCGCATGGAACACCCAGAACAGCGGCGGCGGACCCGAGACGTAGTCGGGCATGTCGTCGTGCACGCGCTGCACCAGGTCCAACACCCGTGCCAGCATCGCATCCCCGCGCACGTCCTCGGGGGCCAGCGTGCGTCCCTCGACGAAGCTGAACACCAGGGCCCCCGGCTCGGCATGGATCAGCGGCGGCGACAGGCCCGCGGCGGCGGCGGCGCGCGAGCAGGCGATCTCGTTTCGACGCAGGATGTTGTGGGCGGGAACGTCCTCGCCCAGCCGGACGACGAAATTCTCGCCGGCGTCCCGCACCCGGAAGTTCCGGTTGCTGAGCCCGCCCGCCAGCGGCTCGGGCGCGACCGGTCCGCGCCAGCAGGCCAGGCGCGCGACGCGGGCTTCGGCTTGGTCCGTTTCGGCCATGCCCGATGGATACACCGGGCCGCGCCGCCGGGCGAGGCGGTTCTCATCCTTCGAGACGCTCGCGTTGCTCGCTCCTCAGGATGACGCGATCTATTGGCGTCCAGCCAAACGCGTCATCCTGAGGAGGCTGCGAAGCAGCCGTCTCGAAGGATGAAGGACGCCGCTCCTACCGCATCACGCGGTCCACGGCGGCGGCGAGGTCCTTGGGCTCGAAGACCGGCACCGAGCAGATGCGGTTCGAGCAGGCGAAGGCCGCGGGCTCGCCCAGGTCGGGGTAGTCGACGTCGTGGTTCGGCAGTTTGCCCTCGGCCGGGTCCCACCATTCCGCGCGCTTGTAGGCGCCAGGGTAGGACAGCGCGGCGGCATGCAGGCCGGCCGCCGCGGCGTCGCCGCGCGGGCCCACCACGGTGATGTGCACGGGCTCGCGCTGCATCTCGCGCTCGGCCAGCAGCACGCCCGGCAGGAAGTCGACCGCGTCGATGACGGCCGGCGAGGCCAGGTAGCCGAAGCCGCGCTCGGCGGCGTCGCGCCAGCGCGCCTCGCCGCTCGTCTGGTAGAGCAGGTTCAGGAACCGCACCGCAGCGATGTTCTCGTCGCGCGACTTGACCGGCTTGCCCAGCACGCCCGAGGCCGCGTCGGGGGCGCCGGCGAAGAAGCCGCCGGTCGCAGGGTCGGCGAACCGGTCCAGCAGGAAGCCCGCGACCTTCCGCGCGCGGCCCAGCCAGGCGGCGTCCGCGGTCGAGCGATAGAGCGCCAGGAATGCCTGGCCCATCGCCAGGTTGTCGCCCAGGAACGGTCCGCCCTTGTCGGTCGCGCCGTGCGAAAACCCGCCGCCGTCGAGCGCGCGGTTGGCGGTGATCCAGCCCGCCGCCCCGATGGCGCGGTCCAGCGCCTCCTTGCTGCCGGTGGCGTCGTGGTAGGCGGCCATCGCCGCGATCGCCCAGCCGTTCTCGCGCGCGTAGATGTTCCTGTCGATGCGCGGCGTTGACTTGGCCTTGCGGCCCTCGGCATCGAGCGCGAAGAAGTCGCGCCCGTGGTCGCCCTGCACCGAATCGGCGTCCTGGCTGACATAGAACGCGCCCTCGGGCGACGTCAGGAACGCGACCAGGTAGCGATAGACCCTGTCGGCCGCGTCACGATGCTCGGCCGTGCCCCACTGCGTATGCGCCATCGCATAGAGCGCGAGGTGCGAGGCCTGGATGCTCATGATCTTCTCGTAGTGCGGCGAGCTCCAGTCGTCCTTGTCGGAGTACTGGTAGACGCCGCCCCAGGCCGGATCGATCAGCTTGAACGACTGGTCGAGGGTGAAGCACGCCATGCGCTCCGCGTCCTTGTCGCCCCGCTTGGCCAGGGCCAGGGCGTATTCCATCGCCTGGGCGTCGACGAACTTGTGCAATTCGCCCCAGCCGCCGTTCGCCGCGTCGTAGCCCTTGCGGAAGAATTCCTCCAGCTCGGCCTTGCGCCCGGCCGGCAGGCGGGTCGCGGCGCTGGCCGCGCTCTCCGCCGGCATGTCGCCGTAGTTCACCGGCGACGGGTCGGCGACGATGTCGTTGAGGACGGCGAGGAACCGGTCGGGCTGGCGATAGCCGCGCAGCTTGGCGATCTCGGTGCCGTCCGGCCCGAAGATGATCGTGGCCGGCCAGCCGAAATCCTCGTAGCGCAGCGACAGGTCGGGGCGCGAATCCTGGTCGACGCGCACCGGGATGTAGTGCTTCGCCATCGCGTCCCGCACGGCGGGATCGCGATAGGTCGTGCCCTCCATCACGTGGCACCAGTGGCACCACACGGCCTTCAGGTACAGCACGACGAAGCGGTTCTCCCGCTTCGCCTCGTCGAACACCTGGTCCGAGAAGTCGCGCCACTGGATCGCGCCGGCCTCCGATGCCCGCGCGCCATGGCCCAGGGCGAGGATCGAACCAGCCACCAGGGCTGCCGTCAGCATGCGTCGCATTCCGCCGCTCCGCGTCAGGGTTCGCCTTTCCCTCAGTACGGCCGGGGCCTTGTGGCGGACGTGATGCCGGTCACAGGCGGCGATCACGCCTGCGCGAGGCGGCAGTCAGGCGGCCGCGGCGCCGGTTATCCAGCCCTGCTCGACCCAGCCGCGCAGCAGCGCCGCGGCATGGCCGCCGGCCCGTTCCGGCGCCACGAATTCGCAGAGGCCCTCGCACAGCGCGCCGAAATCCGCGCCGGCCCGCGCGCGCGCCAGCATCGCCGCTTCCTCCGGCGCCAGCGAGCGGAAGAAGTTCTGGCGTCCTTCGGAAGTATCGTGCCGCCACACGGCGAATGCTGCGGGCGCGTCGCGGCGGTCGGGCGGCGGCAGATCGGCGTCGGCGTCCTCGTTCAGCGCGTTCCACTGCTCGGGCACGGTCCAGGCGAAATCGATGACCTGCAGCGAGGGATGGAAGGCAAGGCGCAGCCCCGGCCAGTCGGCGGGCGCGATCGCCGCGACCGCTGGCACGTCGAGCGGCTGCGCGTCGGCCGCATCAAATGCGGTGGCCAGGGCCCATTCTAGCCGCGCGAGCTCGGCCAAGGCCGGCGTGTCGCGCCACGGCGATTCGGTGGCCAGGAAATCCGCGAGCCTGTGCCCGAACCAGCGAATCGAGAAATGCCGCGACGGGTTCGCCGCGATATAGGCGCGGCCCAGGCGGTCGAAATCCGCGTCGCCAAGCACGCGCTTCAGCACGCCGAAATTCGTCTCCAGCGCCTCGAGCAGGCGCAGCGCATAGGCGTCGCGGTAGACCCTGAGCAGCGTTGCCGCATCGGCCTTGGCGGTGTCGCGCACCTTGCCGGCCATGGCGCCGTCGTCGGCGCCGCGGATGAACGCCAAGAAATCGGCCTGCAGCCGCTCCAGCGGCGGCGTGTTGCGGCGGGCGGCGTCCGTCACGCGGCGCTCCGGCCCAGCGCCGCGCCGGCCACGCGGCGCATCCGCGCCACCTCGGCCAGCAGCTCTTCCAGCGGCGGGATGTTGGCGTCGCGCTCGATCATCGCCGGCACGGCGCCGAAGCGCCGGGCCGCCTCGGCGAACAGCGACCAGACCGGGTCGATCACCGGCGCGTCGTGCGGGTCGATGATGTGGCTGCCGTGGTTCTGGTGCCCGGCCAGGTGGAACTGGCGCACGCGCCGCGCCGGCACCCCGGCAAGATAGCTCAGCGGGTCGAACTCGTGGTTGAACGCGCTGACGTAGATGTTGTTGACGTCGAGCAGGATGTCGCAATCCGCCCGCTCGGCGACGGCCGACAGGAACTCCCATTCCGGCACGGCCGAGAAGCTGTAGTCGACATAGCTCGACACGTTCTCCAGCGCGATGCGCCGGCCGAGGAAATCCTGCACGCGCTTCACGCGCTCGGCGATGTGCCCGATCGCCTCCTCGTTGTGCGGCACCGGCAGCAGGTCGTGCGCGTTGATGCCGGAATACCCGGTCCAGCAGAGATGGTCCGAGACGATCGCGGGCTGGATGCGCCGCTCCAGCGCCTTCAGCTGCGCCAGGTAGCCCATGTCGAGCGGATCGGTCGACCCGATCGACATCGACACGCCGTGCATGGCCAGCGGGTAGCGCGCGCGGGCGCGCTCGAGATTCGCCAGCGGCGCGCCGCCGGGGACCAGGTAGTTCTCGGTCAGGATCTCCAGCCAGTCGACGCCCTGGGCGCCGCCGCGCCGCGCCGGCCCATCGAGCAGATCGCCGTAATGGTCGCTGCGCAGCCCCAGGCCGAAGCCCTCGATCTTGGTCGTCATGCCGTCAATGCCCAGCTTCAAAGCGAACCGGGCGCCCGGACCTTTCGGTCGGGGCGCCCGGCCACTGTCCGGTAGGACGCAGGATCAGCCGACTAGCTGACCTTGCCGCCCGACTTGTCGCAAGCGGCCTTGTCCTTCGCCTCGGCCCAGCCCTTGCCCTTGCAGGAGTTCATGCCCTTGCAAGCGTTCGACGCGCCCTTGCAGGCGCTCATGCCCTTGCAGGCATTGCCGCCCACGCACTTCACGCCCGCGGCCTGGGCCGGCGAGGAAATGGTGGCGACGCCGGTGGCGAGGAACGCGGCGGCCGCGGCTGCGGCGAGAACGATGCCGGTCTTGTTCATGGTCTCATACCCCTGACGTGTTGTTGTGGTGTTGCGAGAACCAGCCGGACTATACGCCCGGCCGCCAGCGTCGGAAAGATGGCGGCGACGCTCGCGCTGTGCATGAAAACGAGCGGGCGTTCCGATGCGCCGGAACGCCCGCCCTCGTTCGCTCGAAGAAGCGATACGCCGTCTTTAGCTGACCTTGCCGCCCGCCTTCTCGCAGGACGCCTTGTCAGCGGACTCGCTCCAGCCCTTGCCCTTGCAGGCGTTCATGCCCTTGCAGGCGCTCGACGCGGTCTTGCAGGCGCTCTGCCCCTTGCAGGCATTGCCGCCCACGCACTTCACGCCCGCGGCCTGGGCCGGCGAGGTGACGGTGGCGACGCCCGTTGCGATAAACGCAGCGGCGGCAGCGGCGGCGAGAACGATTCCGGTCTTATTCATGGGTCATACCCCTGTCGTAGTTGTTGTGGAGAGACGCGAGAACCGGGCGGACTATACCCCCGTGCCGGCAGGCCGGGAATTGGACCGCGGGGATTTCCCTGCGACAAAACCGTGATGCTGCGGCGCCACAGAAAGTTCAAGGAATGCAGAAAATACGCGGACAACTCGCCTTTGCACCGCACCATCGTGAACTTGTTACACCGCCTGGTATTTGTCACAAACCCGTGCGTGCGCGGTGAGGGCAATTTATTCCTGGCGGCGTTCCGCCAGGCATTCGCCGATCGCCCGGTCCATGATTTCCACGCCGCGGTCGATCTCGTCCTTGGCTACGGTCAGCGGCGGCGCGATGCGCCAGACGGCCGACATGAAGCCGACCGACACGATGTTCATCGACAGGCCCAGCTCCATGCAGCGCTTGGTGATCCGGCGGCCGAGCGCGGCGTCGGGCTCGCGCGAATGGCGGTCCTTCACCAGCTCGACGCCCTGCAGCAGCCCATAGCCGCGCACGTCGCCGATGATCTCGTGCTTCTGCTGCAACTGGCGCAGGCCGTCCTGCAAATGCTTGCCCATGGCGATCGCCCGCTCGTTGAGGTTCTCGTCGGCGATCACGTCGAGCACCGCCAGCGCGACCTGGGCCGGCAGCGGATCGGAGACATGCGAGGTTACGTGCAGGAAGCCTTTCGACCGGCAATCCTCGGCGATCTCGTCCGAGGTGACGGTCGCCGCCAGCGGCAGGCCGCCGCCCAGCGTCTTCGACAGCGACAGGAAATCCGGCGTCACGCCGGTCTGCTCGAAGGCGAAGTTGGTGCCCAGGCGGCCAAACGCGGTCTGCGCCTCGTCGAAGATCAGCATCATGCCGCGCGCCTCGCATTTCTTCTTCAGCGCGGGGAAGTAGCCGTCGGGTGGCACGATCACGCCGCCCGAGCTCTGGATCGGCTCGACGATCACGGCCGCCAGCTCGCCGGTGGATTGCGCGTCGACCATGTCGAAGCCGACATCCAGGCAGGTCTTGTCGCATTTGTCGCGGCAATGGCGGATGGGGCAGCGATAGGCGTTGGGCACGGGGATCGCCATCGCCCCCGGCACGCCGGGCCCATAGCCCTTGCGCCCGGCGACATAGGTGCTGGACGCGGCGCCGGCGGTCATGCCGTGCCACGAGCCGGTCATGCCGACCACCTCGTACCGGCCGGTGTGCAGCTTGGCCATGCGCAGCGCCGCCTCGTTCGCCTCGCCGCCTGTGGACAGGAACAGCGAACGCGACAGGCCGGCCGGCAACAGCGCGGCCAGGCGTTGCGACAGCGCGACCACCGGCGGGCTCATCATGCCGCTGAAGAGATGCAGCGCCCCCTCGCAGGCCGCGCGGATCGCGTCGACGATGCGCGGGTGGTTGTGGCCGAGCGTCGAGCACATCTGGCCCGAGGTGAAATCGATCAGCTCCTTGCCGTTGGTGTCCCACAGCATCGTGCCGCGCGCCTTGGCGATGAGCTGCGGCGTCCACTCCATGCCGTAATGGATCAGGTTCTTCTCCCAGTCCTGGCGTGGCGTCGCCTGGGGCGCGGCCTGGGGCGTGCCCTTGGGCGGTGTCGCTTGCGTGGTCATGGCCTCGTCTCCCCGAAATTCGCGGAATGATGCCATGCCCGTCGATTTATCGGATTCGATTCTTCGCCCCGATTGTGGCGAAAACTTTTGTTTATTAGTCAAAATCGGAAACAGGATTAATCTATGCCACGGTTACACGGCGATTTCGGAAAGTCTGCCATGATCGACCTCGACCCCATCGACCGCAAGCTTCTGAGCCTGCTGCAGCGCGACGCCAGGATGGCCAACCAGGACCTGGCGCGCGCGGTCGGGCTGTCGCCGCCGGCCTGCCTGAAGCGCGTGCGGCGGCTGCGCGAGGGCGGCGTGATCCTGGCCGACACCGCCACGATCGATCCGCGCGCGCTGGGCTATTCCGTGATGGTGCTGGCGCATGTGTCGATGGAGCGCCCGCGCGAGGATCTGGGCGGCGCCTTCGAGCGCAAGCTGCGCGCGATGCCGCAGGTGCTGCAATGCTGGAAGGTCGCGGGCGAGACCGACTTCGTCATGCTGGTCTGCGCCCGCAGCCTGGACGAGTACCAGCAATTCGCCCGCGACGTGCTGGCCTCGGACATGAACCTGCGCGACTACCGCAGCGACATCGTGCTGGCCGAAGTGAAGCCGCGCGCGCCGCTGCCCGTCGACTAGGGCTATTTCTTCGCCGGCAGCGGATGGTCGGGCAGCAGCTTGTAGGGATGCACCCAGCCCTTCAGCGCCTTGATGCGCTCCAGCCACGCGCCGACATGCGGAAACTGCTTGGCGTAGTCGACGCCGAACTCCTCGGGCCAGAACAGGTAGCCACAGATCGAGATGTCGGCGATCGTCGGCTGGTCGCCGGTCACGAAGCGGGACTTGCCGACCTGGTCGTCGAGGATGCCGAGCGCGGTCTGCGAGCGCTGGCGCAAGAACTCGGTCACCGGCGTCTCGCCGGTCTTGGCCAGCGAGACCATGAACCGCAGCGTGGCGGTGTAGCTGGTCAGCTTGTGGTTGTCCCACAAGAGCCAGCGCAGGATCTCGCGCCGTTCGTCGTCGGTCTTCCAGCCGAACTTGCCGGTCGCCTGCGCCAGGTAGTCCAGGATCACGCCGGACTGCGCCAGCCGCCTGCCCTTGTGCTCGAGCACCGGCACTTCGCCCATCGCGTTGATCGCGCGGAACTCGGGGCTGCGCGTCTCGCCGTTGAAATAATCGACGAAGCGCGGCGCCCAGTCGCAGCCGCAGAGATTGAGCATCAGCGCCGCCTTGTAGGCGTTGCCGGACTGCGCGAAGCCGTAGAGCGTGTATTCGGGCATCGTGTTTCCTCGTCAGGTCGTTTCACACCCTCGCCCGCCGCGGGCGGGAGAGGGAGGGGCCCAAGGCGATAGGCCTTGGGAGGGTGAGGGCACGGCGCCGGCCCTCACCCGGCTCGCTTTGCTCGCCACCCTCTCCCGCCGCGATCGCGTCGGGAGAGGGTCTTGCTACGGCTTCAGCAGGTGCTCGCCCGCGCGCTCGCGCGCCAGGCGCAAGAGGTCGTGCAGCGGCCCATCGGTCAGCCCCAACTCGTCCAGGTGCCGCACCGTGTTCGCCAGGTAGTCGTAGCAGGTGCCGCGCCCGCCCGCGCCCTGGATCACGCATTGCAGCAGGCGTTTCCGCGGCAGCTTGCCGGCGTATTGCGGATGGTCGCGCCTGACCACGAAGGCGACCGCGTCCACCACGCCCTTGTCGGTGAACACGTGCACGCGGCGCGGGTGGTACGAGCTTTCCCGCTCGCCCGTCGGGTTCATCTCGCGCTCCCACAGATAGGCGCGCGCCTCGTCGGCGTTGCGGTCGGTCACGCGGTAGACGATGCCGCGGCAGCATCCGCCGCGATCCAGCCCCAGCACCAGGCCCGGCTTCTCCGGCGTGCCGCGGTAGCGGTGGGAATAGAGGCAGAAGCTGCGATGGTAGCCGCGCAGGAAGCCGGTGCGCCGCTCGGCGAAGGCGAAGCCCGGGTGCCACATCAAGGACCCGTAGCCGAACACCCAGAATCCTTTGCCGTCGCGGAATTCGTAGTCGCGCTTCGTGCTGCTCAAGCGGTCAACCCGGTCGTCCCGTCGCCCGCGGCCTGTTGACCAGCGCAACGCCCACGGCGGCCAGCACCATGCCCAAGATCGTTATCGCCGACAAGGTCTCGCCGAACAGCAGGAAGCCCATCAGCGCGGTCGTGGGCGGCACCAGGTAGAACAGGCTGGCCACGTCGGCGGCCGCGCCGCGGCGGATCAGGACATAGAGCAGGCTGACCGCGCCGATCGACAGCACCAGCACCAGCCAGACCATCAGCAGCAGAAACCCCGCGGACCAGCGGATTTCCATCGTCTCCAGCACCGGCGCCAGCGCCAGCATCGGCAGCATGGCGGCGACGTACTGCACCACCGCCCCGCTGCGCAGGTCCACCGCCACGCAATAGCGCTTCTGGTAGATGCTGCCCAGCGCGATGGCGACCGTCGCCATCACGCACAGCCCGATGCCCAGCGGATCGGCGCCCAGCGGATCGGCGCCCAGCGGATTGGCGCCCAGGGTGTCGACGGCGCCGAAGCCGAAGCGGCTGGCCATCACCAGCCCGACGCCGGCGAAGCCCAGCACCAGGCCCAGCCATTGCACCGGCGCCACGCGCTCGCCGGTCATCGGCCAGGCCATCAGCGCCATCAACAGCGGCTGGGCGCCGACGATCAGCGCCGAGATTCCGGCGGGAATGCCGCGGCTGATCGCGACGAACACGCCGCCCAGGTACCCGGCCTGGATCAAGACGCCGACCACGGCCACGTGCAGGATCATGATGCCGCGCGGCCAGCGCGCGCCGCCCACCAGCGCCACGGGCAGCATCAGCGCGGCCACGATCGCGAAGCGCAGCAGAAGGAAGGTCAGCGGCTCGGCATAGGGCAGCCCGGCCTTGGTCGCGATGAAACCGGTGCTCCACAGGAACACGAACAGCGCCGGCAGCAGCACGCGCTGCGGAGACGAAGATTGGGCCATGCGGGGCGGCACTCTAAGGCCGTGGGCCGTCGGCACCAAACCGTCGCCCGGCATGGCTGTCATGTCCGGCCGTCCGGCGGTATCCGCGCGGCCTTTGCCCGATCGCCGGCAGCGCTATAATGCCGCGCCGTCCCGATGCGCAGCCCTCGCTCCCTTTCCTTTGCCGTCGCGATCCTCCTGCCGGTGGTCGCGGCGATCGCCTACGCGGCGTTCTGGTTCGTCATGGCGAACCGGGTCGAGGCCGGCATCGCCCGCTGGGAAGAAGAGCGCCGGGCCGAGGGCTGGACCGTCAACCACGGCGCCATTCAGCGCGGCGGCTTTCCGTTCAGCCTGGAACTCGGCATGGCGAAGCCCGAGCTCCGGCGCGGCGGCGACCAGCCGCTCGCCTGGCGCGGCGAGTTCCTGTCGGCCTCGATCAAGCCCTGGGCGATCCACGACCTGACGTTCCGGTTTCCGGGCAAGCACGTGCTCGAGATTCCCGCCGGCGGGAAGTCGCGCCTGATGGAGGTCGTGATGCGCGAGGCCGCGCTCGACCTGCGCGTCGACGAACGCGGCCGCACCCAGGCCGCGGCGCTCAACTTCGCTGGCTTCGACGCGCGCTTTCCCGATAACGGCGACCGCTACCAGATCGACAAGGCGCGGCTGGCCATGCGCCGGCATCCGGTCGATCCGGCCCAGCCGGCGGCGATCTCCTACGAAACCGACTCGCGCATCGAACGGCTGATCGTGCCGGCCGCGCAGGCCGGGGTGATGGGCCCGGAGATCGCGCTGATCGCCAGCCTCGCCAACGTGATGGGACCGCCGCCCGGCGGGCCCACCGCGGCGGCGATGACGGCCTGGCGCGACGCCGGCGGGTATCTCGAGGTCAAGGACTACCAGATGAGCTGGGGCAAGCTGCAGATCCAGGGCGCGGGCACCGCGCGGTTGGACGGGCAGTTGCAGGCTCTGGTGCATCTCGACGGGCGGGTGCGCGGCGGCGATGCGCTGATCGACGCGCTGGTGATGGACCGCCAGCTCACCTTTCCCGAGGCGCTGCTTGCCAAGGGCGCGCTGTTCGCGTTGCAGCGCCCGGCCGAGGATGGCGGCGCGCCCTATCTGCGCCTGGCGATCTCGATCCGCGACGGCAACCGGCTCTATCTCGGGCCGGTGCGCATCGCCCGCCTGCCGCCGCTGCAATGGCGGCAGTGATGGTCAGACAGAAGATCATCCTTCGACAAGCTCGGGATGAGGATACAAGTAGGTCCTCATGGTGAGCCTGTCGAACCATGAGGGCCGTGGTATCCTCAACCCCCGCTCGGGCTTCGCCCCGCGGCGGGTCGGCATCCTCGGCGGCTCGTTCAACCCCGCGCATGAAGGCCATCGCCAGATCAGCCTGGCGGCGCTGAAGCGGCTGGGGCTGGACGAGGTGTGGTGGCTGGTGTCGCCGCAAAACCCGCTGAAGCCGGTGGGCGGGATGGCGCCGATCGACCGGCGCCTTGCCGTTGCCCGCGCGGTGGCGCGCCACCCGCGCATCCGCGTGACCGACATCGAATCGCACCTTGGCACAAGATTTACCGCCGACACCCTGGTGAAGTTGGTTAAGGCCTACCCTCGCACGCGTTTCGTGTGGTTGATGGGCGCCGACAATCTGTCTCAAATCGCACGCTGGGAGCGGTGGACACAAATCTTTCACGCCGTTGCCATTGCGGTTTTCAATCGGCCCACCTATTGTTTTAGGGCGTTGTCCGGAATGGCGGCGCGTCGTTTCGCCCGTCGGCGCCTGGCCGCAGCGGCGGCCGCCTCGCTGGCGCGGAAAACACCGCCGGCCTGGGTGTTCCTGTTCACCCGGTTGAACCCCATCTCGGCCAGCGCGATCCGCGCCCGGCGTTCGGGAAGACGCCAGGAGCGGACCCGACGCAACGCCAACCGCGAGGTGACGCCATAGCCAGACGCAAACGGGCCGACGCCCACCCAACCGCGCCGCTGCGCGCGCTGATCGAAAAATCCCTGGATGACGACAAGGGCGACGACATCGTCGTCATCGATCTCGCCGGAAAATCCGACATCGCCGACTTCATGGTCATCGTCACGGGCACGTCCAGCCGTCACGTGGCGACGATGGCCGAGCATTTGCGCGCGCGGATCAAGTCCGCCGGCCATGCGGCGCCGCGGGTCGAAGGCCTGCCCCATGCCGACTGGGTGCTGGTCGACGCCGGCGATGTCGTGGTGCATGTGTTCCGGCCGGAAGTCCGCAACTTCTACAATCTCGAGAAGATGTGGGGCCTCGAACTGCCTGCCGACGCCGAAACGGCGCCGGCCCATGCGGGCCGTCCCGGGCGGGCGCACCTGGTTGCCTTGGCCTAGGGTCGCGATGGCCTAGGAGAATCGCGACGCCGATGCCCCGGGCCGGGCGGCGCGGTCAACCGCGAGCGGGGCCAGGGCCGCCCGGAGGACCGGTCGCATGCGGATAACCATCGCCGCCGTGGGCCGGCTGCGCGACGGGCCGATGCTGGCCCTCTATCGCGACTATGTCGCGCGCCTGTCCTGGCCGGTCACCCTCAAGGAAGTCGAGGAGCGGCGGAAACTGGCGGCGCCCGAGCGGATCGCCGCCGAATCGCGCCTGCTCGACGACTCCCTGCCGGACAAGGCCACGGTCGTTGCCCTGGACCAGCGCGGCCGCGGCCTGTCGAGCGAGGATTTCGCCGCCCGGCTCGCCCAATGGCGGGACCAGGGCGCGGCCGACCTGGCCTTCGTCATCGGTGGCGCCGATGGCCTGGCCCCGGAATGGCGCCGGCGCGCCGCGCTGGTCCTGTCGCTGGGCGCCATGACCTGGCCGCATCTGCTGGTCCGCGTGATGCTGGTCGAGCAGCTCTACCGCGCCCAGTCGATCCTGTCCGGGCATCCCTATCACCGGGCGTGATGCCTATCTGCGAACACGGGCGACGATGATGAGCATGACGTCTACCGCCAAAGCGCTATAGCCCGGGCGCTCGACATGGCGATGAGGCCATCTCCAAGGAAATGGCCCCATCGCATGTCACGCCGGACGGAATAGTCTTAGCTGGTTTCAGAGGCCACGCTGCTTAGTCCACTGACCGAGGGTGAGGTCGCTTCCATCCAGAATCCAACCTTCCGGACCGTTCCGAGAGCACGTGTTGACGATACTTGCTGCGGAACTTGAACTCTCGAACTCGACATCCTCACGGAATTCCATCAGTTCATCAGAGGCTGGACGCAACTTTCCTTGCCGAATCAGGCGGTCGCGGAACTCACGGTCCCCTTCACTAAGGGACGATTCGACTGATGCCTTAGCCGTGGATCCCTTGAGTACCATCATCCGACCATTAGCTATCGGGCGCGCTTTCGCGAGCAATCCGGGTTGACGTCGGTTGGTGACCACGAAAACTGGAGAGTTGCTGTCGGCGGCGTTGGATGCTGCCCGCTCTGCCTTGAGCTTGGGGTTGGCCTCCGCCAGCATTCGCTTTTCGGCATCCGTTAGGTCGACACCGAGCTTTGATTTAATGAATGCCTTGGTAGCTGCACGTGCTTGTCGATTGGAGACCACCGAATTCGCGACGATGCAGATGTTGTCCCACTCGGGGTTCTTTTTCGACCAGTCGATCGATGCAAGTCCAGCTAGGCGCTGAGACCAGTCGTCGCTTTTCATGATCTCGCCGCCAATACCGCCGAGTGCACGCAACACCGTGGAGTGCGACGACAAGCGTTGCGCCCGGAACTCAACGGCTATCTTTTGGCCCTTCAGGACCCTTTCCCAGTCCGGCATGTGCTTCGCGACTTCGGCCCAGAAGCCGGTGAGCACTTCAACATGGGCCAGCAAATCGTCACCCATGTGCCCCTTCAAAAGCTCGCGATTGGCGTCGTACAGGGCAGCGAGCGTGAAGATTTTGGTCGATTTGCTCCGGAGGGACATGTCCTCCATTTCCGTCAACTCTTTGAATAGTGGCACCCGATCCAAGAATGCTCGGGTCGCCATGGCGTAGTCATCGCGCTGGTCGAATAGGATATCCAGCGACTTCGACGTTTTTTGCACATAGCGATTGAGGTCGCTGAACATCTGTTGGACACGATCCTTCGTTTCCCAAGGGAACAGCAGTACTGAAATTGTGTGCTCGCCAATTTTCGGATTTTCCCGTAGCGCCGCCGTGATTCCGGCGGCGCGATGCTGTCCATCGTTGATGACTAGCTCATCGCCGAGGCGAAGTTTGAGGACGCCTATCGCTCCATCGGCGACATTCTGAAATGGCTCGAATATCGGTTCAGATTTGTACGAAGCGGTAATGGAGGAAAATAGGTAATCATCCTCATTCTCAAGGATATAGTTTTTCAGGTCTGGAATGCGCTTCTCATTCAAGACACGCTGTTCCCGATCTTCGGGCAGGATGCCGTACCAATCGGTGAACTTAAAAAGGTTTGGCACGGCATCGAGCGGCATGAGGCAGGCATAGTAGGTTCGGCTACCCATCCGGCCGCGCATTGCAGGAACATGGACATGCATCGCGTTCTCCTCATGGAGCTGGGAACGGCCCAAGAGCGATAATCGCTCAGCACGGCCTACAGCTCTCATGATGACTTTTAGGAGCTCCCAAAAGTGATGTCAAGTGTTGCATGGATATTATAAAGTTTTGTCAATTGTTCAAACCTCGCGTGTTTGTCTGTCGCTGTGTGCCACGGGCGATGCTGCCCATTCTCCTCGACGAAGTTGCTTCAGTATGATAACCATATGCTGTGCCCGAGTCTCGCGATCCGACGCTCGATGTGCTGCTGGACCTCGACGGGCAGCTGATCGTCGTCGATCCGCAAGGCGGTCACTGGGTACGGTTCGTGGTGACGCGGGTCGCGGTATCGCCGGAGAAGCCTCATGGCCTGGATTACGCGCTGACACTGCACGGGCCGGACGGTGAGCGGCTGGTCGGTTTCGACAACGCGCATCCGGTCGCGAAGCAGAAGCGCGGCGAGGCGCAGGACCATCGCCACCGGCTGCGAACGATCAGGGCTTACGAATACCGGGACGCGGCGACGCTGCTTGGCGATTTCTGGACCATGGTGGACGCGGTGTTGCGCGAGAGAGGAGTGATCCCATGACGACCTTAAAAGTGGGCATCGCCAGCTACGAGGACATGAAGGCGCGCACCATGGCGGTGGCGCGCGGCGAGCAACGCATCGCGCCCGATGAGCCCAAGGTGTGGTTCACTTCGACGGAGTCGTTCGCCAAGGTCCTGTCGGCCGGCAATCGGGACTTGCTGCGGGTGATCGTCGAGCAGGCCCCCGGCTCGCTCGACGAACTGGCGCGGATCACCGGCAAGGCGAAGTCCAACTTGTCGCGTACCTTGAAGACGATGGCGGGCTACGGCCTAGTCCGCTTGGAACGCGGCGAGCGGGGACGCATCACGCCGAAAGTGACGCACGACCGAGTGGAACTCGATTTGCCCCTCGCCTGATCGCGGCTTAACCGAAAAGCTAAGGGAATCCCGCAGGATACCGGTAGGCGGGCAGCGCGAAATCGCTTATGTATAGGGCGTCATGAACGACACTACCCGCCATCCTTCGTCCCGGCGTCCGCGGCCGGTGGTCCTGTGCGTCCTCGACGGCTGGGGCCACCGGGTGGAGTGCCAGGACAACGCGATCTGCCAGGCCCGGACCCCGGTCATGGACCGCTGGATGGCGTCCTGCCCGCATGGGCTGCTCAACGCCTCCGAGCTCGAGGTCGGGCTCCCCGCCGGCCAGATGGGCAATTCCGAGGTCGGGCACATGAACCTGGGCGCCGGGCGCGTGGTGATGCAGGAGCTGCCGCGCATCGACCAGGCGGTGGCGGACGGCAGCCTGGCCCGCAATCCGTCGCTGGCGAAATTCATCGCCGCGCTCAAGAAATCGGGCGGCACCTGCCACCTGCTGGGTCTGCTGTCGCCTGGCGGCGTGCATTCGCACCAGGACCACCTTGCCGCGCTGGCGCGCATCGTCGCCGGCGCGGGCGTGAAGGTCGCGGTGCACGCGTTTCTCGACGGGCGCGACACGCCGCCCAGGAGCGCGCCGGAGTATCTGGCGAAGTTCCAGGCCGACATCGCTTCCGCCACGGGCGCCGCGCTGGCCACGGTGACCGGGCGCTATTACGCGATGGACCGTGACAAGCGCTGGGAGCGGGTGCAGCTCGCCTACGACGCGCTGGTCGACGCCGAGGCCGCGCGCGGCGGCGACGCGGTCAAGGCCGTCGAGGCGAGTCACGCGGCCGGCATCACCGACGAGTTCGTGAAGCCGGTGGCGATCGGCGGTTATCAAGGCATGACGGATGGCGACGGCGTGCTGATGGCGAACTTCCGCGCCGACCGCGCGCGCGAGATTCTGGCCGCCCTGCTCGATCCCGGCTTCGACGGGTTCAAGCGCATGCGCGTCGTGCGCTTCGCCGCCGCGCTCGGCGTGGTGGAGTACTCCAGCCAGCTCAACAAGCTGCTCGACGTGATCTTTCCGTCCCAGCGCTTGAGCAACGGGCTGGGCGAGATCGTCGCCAAGGCCGGCCTGCGCCAGTTGCGCATCGCCGAGACCGAGAAATACGCGCACGTCACTTTCTTCTTCAACGGCGGCGAGGAGGCGGTCTTCCCCAACGAGGAACGCATCCTGGTGCCCTCGCCCAAGGTCGCGACCTATGACCTGCAGCCCGAAATGTCGGCGGTCGAGGTGACCGACAAGCTGGTCGACGCGATCGGCTCCGGGCGCTTCGACCTGATCGTCGTCAACTACGCCAACACCGACATGGTCGGCCATACCGGCGATCTGTCGGCCGCGATCACGGCGGTCGAGGCGGTCGACCGGTGCCTGGGACGGCTGGAAGCGGCCGTCGCCACGGCGGGCGGCGCGTTGTTCGTCACCGCGGACCACGGCAATGCCGAGATGATGCACGATCCCGCCACCGGCCAGGCGCATACCGCGCACACGATGAACCTGGTGCCGGCGATCCTGGTGGGCGCGCCCAAGGGCGTGAAGCGCCTGGCGGACGGCAGGCTCGCCGACGTGGCGCCGACGTTGATCGAACTCCTGGGGCTCGAACGCCCGGCCGAGATGACCGGCCATTCGCTGCTGGTAGGCGACAACCAGCCGGGCAAGCAGCGTGCGATCGCCTAGCCGCGCCCTGCGTCTTGGCGCGGCCGCGCTCTTCCTCGCGCTCGCGGGGACTTCGATCCAGCCACGCCACGCGGCCGCCGAGCAGACCGAGGACGAGCGCCGTCTCGACAGCCTGAAGAAGGCCGAGCGCGAGGCGCGCGAGCGCATGGCCGAGCTGAAGCGCCGCGAGGACCAGCTGGCCGCCGATCCGCGCAAGGCGGAGGAACTGGCGACCGTGCGCCGCGACCGCCAGCTTGCCGGCGACCAGGCCGAGCGGCTGCGCGCCGAGATCGCGGCGCTCGGCGACCATCTGCTGATGATGGAGGCAGCCCAGAAGGAGCAGGACGAGGTCAAGCGCCGCCTGCGGCTTGCGACCGAGCGCGCGGCCGAGCAGCAGAAGCGCGAGGACGAGGCGGGCCAGCGCGAGGAGCGTCTGCGCCGCGAGCGCCGCGAGGCCGTGGAGCGCGAGCAGGACCAGGAGCGCGAGCTGCGCCGGCTCGAGGACCAGGCCCGCCGGCTGGTGGCCGAGGAGGGCGTAAAGCGCGCGGCGCTGAGCCGCGAGAGCGCGCGCCGCGACCAGGTCGTGGCCGCCCTGCTGCGCCTGTCGGGCAACGAGCCCGCCTTCCTGGTGGCGATGCCCGGGCCGCCGCTCGACAACGTGCAGGGGGCGCTGGCCTTCCGCTACCTCGAGCAGGACTTGCGCAAGCGCTCGATGGTCCTGAACGCCTCGCTGCAATCGCTGGCCGAGGCGCGCGCGGCGATCGACGACACGCGGCGCCGGATGGACGGCGCGCGCGAGGCGCTGGCGGCCGAGAAGGCGCGCATCGAGCGCATGCTGGCCGACAGCGCCGACGACCAGCGCCGGGCCGCCGGTCAGCGGCAGAAGGAGATCGAGCTGGCCGACAAACTGCGGGCCGAGGCGCGTGATCGCGAGGAATTGATCGCCGCCCTGGTCAAGGACCGTCGCGAGCGCGAGGCCGCCGAGGCCAGGGCCCGCGAGGAGGCGCGCAAGGCCCGCGAAGCCGAGGAACGCCGGCTCCTCGCCGAGGCGAAGGCGCGCGCCGCCCAGCAGGCGGCGCAACAAGCCGCGCAACAACAGGCGGCCCAGCAGCAGCAGGCGGCCCAGCAGGCCGCGAAGCCCGCGGCGCCCGCGCCGCCGCCGCCCCCGCAGCTTGCCATGGCGCCCGCGGCCGCGCCGCCGGCCGCCGCCGAGCGGCCGCGCGACGTGCGCGCCCAGGCGCCCGCGCGCGGCGCGATGCTGAATCCGGTGGCGGGTCGGATCGTGCGCCAGTTCGGCCAGACCGACGACGCCGGAACCGCCAGCAAGGGTCTGGTGTTCAACGCCAATCCCGGGGCGCGCGTGGTCGCGCCCTATGACGGGCAGGTGGTCTATGCCGGACCGTTTCGCGGCTACGGGCGCATCTTGATCATCGAGCACGCGGGTGGATATCATACGATGCTGTCCGGCTTGGGACGCATCGACTGCGCGGTCGGCCAATGGGTCGTCGCCGGCGAGCCGCTGGCGATCATGGGCGAGCAGGGCGGTGCGGGGCTCTATGTGGAACTCCGGCGCGACGGGCAGCCCGTCAATCCCGCTCCCTGGCTGGCGGCGGGAAATGGTTGAGCGTCCGTCGCAATCATCCAACCGAAGGCGAGGGTAAGAGGACCATGCGTTATCTGCGTTTTGCGGCGATGACCGCAATGGCTCTGTTGATCCCGTCGGTCCAGGCCGGGCCTCCGACCAACAGCTCGGAGACCTATCGGCAGCTCAACCTGTTCGGCGACGTGTTCGAACGCGTGCGCGCCGACTATGTCGAGAAGATCGGCGACCAGGAGCTGATCGAATCGGCGATCCAGGGCATGCTCGCCTCGCTCGATCCGCACTCCAGCTACATGAACGCGAAGAGCTTCCGCGACATGCAGGTGCAGACGAAGGGCGAGTTCGGCGGGCTGGGGATCGAGGTCACGATGGAGAACGGCCTGGTCAAGGTCGTCTCGCCGATCGACGACACGCCGGCCGCGCGCGCCGGCCTGAAGCCGGGCGATTTCATCACCCATCTCGACGGCGAGCAGGTCATGGGCCTGTCGCTCCAGGAAGCGGTCGAGAAGATGCGCGGGCCGATCAACTCGGAGATCAAGCTGACGATCCGGCGCGAGGGGCGCGATCAGCCGCTCGACGTCTCGCTGATGCGCGCGCAGATCAAGATCCAATCGGTGCGCAGCCGGACCGAAGGCGATGTCGGCTACATCCGGATCACCACCTTCAACGAGCAGACCGACAAAGGGCTGGAGCGGGCGATCGAGCAGATCAAGAAGGACGCCGGCAGCAAGCTGGTCGGCTACGTGCTGGATCTGCGCAACAACCCCGGCGGCCTGCTGGACCAGGCGGTGTCGGTCTCCGACGCGTTCCTCGACAAGGGCGAGATCGTGTCGACCCGCGGCCGCGCCAGCGAGGACGGCCAGCGCTACAACGCCCGCCCGGGCGACCTGGCGGGCGGGTTGCCGGTCGTGGTGCTGATCAACGGCGGCTCGGCCTCGGCGTCGGAAATCGTCGCCGGCGCGCTGCAGGACCATCGCCGCGCCGTGGTGATGGGCACGCGGTCGTTCGGCAAAGGCTCGGTGCAGACCATCATCCCGCTGGCCGGCCACGGCGCGATGCGGCTGACCACCGCGCGCTACTACACGCCCTCGGGCCGGTCGATCCAGCAGAAGGGCATCGAGCCCGATATCATGGTCGAGCAGGGCCATCTCGAGGTGGCGAAAGAGGCGCGCGGGCGCAGCGAGAAGGACCTCCGCCATTCGCTGGTCAATCCCGACGACGCCAAGAAGGACAGCCAGAAGAAGGGCGACGACAGCGCCGCGCCCGAGAAGAAGTCCGAGGGCGAGGCCAAGCCGAATGACGCCAAGCCGAACGACGCCAAGGCCGATTCCAATACGGGCGATGCGAAGAAGACGGATACGAAAACGGCCGCCAACGAGAAGCCCGAGGACTACCAGCTCGATCGCGCGCTGGACCTGCTTCGCGGCGTGACTCTATTCAAGGGACGGATGGTCAATTAGCGCCGCCAACCCGCGCAACGACGAAAGCGACGCCGCCGCCGACCACGACGGCGCCGCCGGCGACGTCGCCGATGGCGACGGCGGCGGGCGCGCGCGGATGTCCGGCCGGCGCGTGGTGGCGCTGGCGGCGCTGTTCATGCTCGGCGTCGGCGTGGCGGCCGGCGCTTTCTTGTGGCTCAAGGGCCATCCCAGCGCGCCCAAGGAGCCTTGGCGCGGCGTCGCCCAGGTCACGGTCAAGCTGCCGCCACCGGTCGTCGAGCCGCCGCCGCCCCCGTTGACGCCCGCGTTGACGCCCGCGCCTGCTCCGACGCCGACGCCAGCGCCGCCGCCATTGGCAAGCCCGGCGGTCGAGGCGCCGGCGCCGCCGCCCGTGCCGGCGCGCCCTGCGCCGGCGAAGCCCGCCGCGCCGGCCGCCGCGCCGCCCACCCCGCCGCAGGCGGTCGCGCCGCCCGCTGTCTTGCCGCCGGCCGCAGCGCCCGGGCATGCGCCGGCGGCGCCGGCCGTGGCGGCCAAGCTGGGCGACAACCAGCTTGCGCTGTTTGATCCGGCCCTGTCGGAGCGCGTCAAGGACGGCGCCCTGCCGACGATCGGCCGCGACGGGCGCCAGCCCTGGCAGGTCTATGCGCGCCCCTTCGATCTGGCCGACAAGCGTCCGCGCGTCGCGCTGGTGATCACCAGCATGGGTCTTAGCGCGGCGGCGACCGACCAGGCGATCGATGATCTGCCGGCCGGCGTGACGCTGGCCTTCGCGCCCTTCGCCGACGGGGTCAAGGCGGCGATGGCGCGCGCCAGGGCCAAGGGACACGAGGTTCTGCTGAGCGTACCGATGGAGCCCGAGGGCTATCCGCGCAGCGATCCCGGCCCCAACACGCTGCTGACCAGCCTCAGCGAAGGCGAGAATCTCGACCGCCTGACCTGGGCCCTGACCCGCGCCGAGGCCTATGTGGGCGTCGCCAATCTGACCGGGGGCAAGTTCGCCGCCTCGCCCAAGCACATGGACCCGGTCGTGAAGATGCTCCGCCAGCGCGGGCTGCTGTTCGTGGATCGCTGGTCGACCGGCCCGCAATCACCGGTGATCGAGGCCGCCAAGACGGTCGGGCTGCCGGTATCGGGCGTGCAGATGCTGGTCGACCAGGAGCCGTCGCGCGCGGCGATCGACGGGCGGCTCAGCGAACTCGAGCGCATCGCGCGGCGCGACGGTCGCGCGCTGGGCCTGGCGCTGCCCTATCCGCTGTCGCTCGAACGGGTGGCGGTCTGGGCCACCAGCCTCGAGGCGCGCGGCGCGGCGCTGGCGCCGGTCAGCGCCGTGGTGGCCGCGGCGGCCAAATGATGCGCGTTGCGTGACGGCGCGCCGCTTGCCGCGATGACCCGCAAGCTGCTGCCCTATGACCGGCGGCCCTATCGCGACTGCGTGGGCTGCGCCCTGTTCGACCGCCGCGGCCTGGTCTTCGCCGGCAAGCGGGTGGACGACCACGGCGGCCACTGGCAGATGCCCCAGGGCGGCATCGACAAGGGCGAGGCGCCGCGCGCGGCGGCCCTGCGCGAGCTGCACGAGGAGGTGGGAACCGACCGCGCCGAGGTGATCGGCGAGATCGACCGCTGGCTCAGCTACGACCTGCCGCCCGCGATCGCCGACCGGGTGTGGGGCGGGCGATACCGCGGCCAGCGCCAGCGCTGGTTCGCGCTTCGTTTCACCGGCAACGATCGCGACATCCACCTGCACGGCAGCGGACCGAACCACCATCCCGAGTTCGCCGCCTGGCGCTGGATGGATTTGGGCGCCCTGGCCGCGGCGGCGATCGCCTTCAAACGCGAAATCTACGTCCAGGTCGCCGCCGACTTCGCGAAACTCGCCAAGCCGGCGCGCTGATCGCCGGCTGGTTCCATTCGGGACTATTGCGCCCCGCGACGCTCCCGCGCATGATCGGCCCAACCAACGGGGGCTGGGGGATCATGAATCAGGTTCTGTTCAAGAACGCCAAGCTGCTCGACCCCAATGTCGACGCGCTGCAGGGCGGCATGTCGGTGCTGGTGGAGGGCGACAAGATCCGCGAGGTGTCGTCCAAGCCGATCAAGGCGCCCAGGGCGGCCGCGGTCGATTGCGGCGGGCGCACGCTGATGCCCGGGCTGATCGACTGCCATGTCCATGTCTTCCTGTCGGAGGTCAGCATCCCCTCGCTCGAGAAGATGCCGCTGACGATGATGACCGCGAGGGGCGCGGCGCAGGCCCGCGCGATGCTCGACCGCGGCTTCACCACGGTGCGCGACACCGGCGGGGCGGACTGGGGCATGCGCGATTCGATCGCGATGGGGCTTCTGCCCGGACCGCGCCTGTTCATCGCGGGCCGCGCGCTGGGCCCGACCGGCGGGCATTCCGACGCGCGCCGGCGCACCGACTACGGGCAGTCCTGCCGCTGCTGCAATGCGATGAACTTCTGCATGGAGATATCCGACGGCGCCGACGCCGTGCGCGGCGCAGTGCGCGAGCAGCTCCGCCAGGGCGTCGACCAGGTCAAGATCATGGTCTCGGGCGGCGTCGCCAGCCCGTACGACCCGCTCGACAGCCGGCAGTTCTCGCTCGACGAGATCGGCGCGGCGGTCGAGGAGGCCGAGGCCTTCGGCCGCTACGTCCAGGCCCATGCCTACACGCCCGAGGCGATCACGCGCGCCGTCACCAAGGGCGTGCGCACGATCGAGCACGGCAACCTGATCGACGACAAGACCGCCAAGCTGATGAAGCAGCGCGGCGCCTACATGGTCGCCAACCTGGTCG
>JADZDN010000023.1 GCA_020851015.1 Alphaproteobacteria bacterium
CGATCGGCTTCCAGGTGGCCGAGGTGCTGCGCTATCACCGCGACCTGGGCCCTGCCGAGGCGCGCGCGCAGGCGCTCGACATCCTCGACCAGGTGAAGATCCCCTCGGCGCGCGACCGGCTGGACGACTACCCGCATCAGTTCTCGGGCGGAATGCGCCAGCGCGTGATGATCGCCATGGCATTGGCCTGCCAGCCGCGCGTGCTCCTGGCCGACGAGCCGACCACGGCGCTGGACGTCACCATCCAGGCCCAGGTGCTGGTGTTGCTGGCCGAGCTGAAGCAGCGCTACGGCATGTCGATGATCTTCATCAGCCACAACCTGGGCGTGGTGGCGACGATCGCCGACCGGGTGGCGGTGATGTACGCGGGCGAGATCGTTGAGATGGCGCCGGTGGGCGAGCTGTTCGACCGTCCCACCCATCCCTATACCGAGGCGCTGCTGCGTTCGATCCCCCGCGTCGACCGCACGTCCGACGCGCTGGTGGCGATACCGGGCCAGGTGCCGCCGATCAGCCGGATGCCGCAGGGCTGCCGCTACGCGCCGCGCTGCGGCTTGAAGCAGCCGATCTGCGAGCGCGCCGGACCGCCGCTGGCGCCGGTGCCCGGCAGCGGCGCCACCCATCGCGCGCGGTGCTGGGTGCGTGCGGGCGGCGCGGAGGCGCACGCATGACGGCAACCGCGGCGGCGCCCGCCCTGCTTGACGTGCGGGACTTGCGCAAGTTCTTCACGGTCCGGCGCGGCTTCCCCAACCCCAAGACCATCACCGTGCGCGCGCTCGACGGCGTCAGCTTCTCGGTGCGGCCGGGCGAGGCGTTCGGGCTGGTCGGCGAATCCGGTTGCGGCAAATCGACCGCGGGCCGCGCGGTGCTGCGCCTGATCGAGCCGGACGACGGCGCGATCCGCTTTCACGGCGGCGACGTGCGCGCGCTCGACCGCGGCGCGTTGCGCGCGTTGCGCCGGAAGATGCAGATCGTGTTCCAGGATCCCTATGCCTCGCTGAACCCCAAGCGCCTGATCGGCAAAACCCTGGCGGAGCCGATGCAGGTCCACGGCCTGGCCAAGGGCGCCGCGCTGGCCGAGCGCGTGCGGGCGCTGCTGGACGAGGTGGGGCTGCCGGCGGACGCCGCCGGGCGCTATCCGCACGAGTTCTCCGGCGGCCAGCGCCAGCGCATCGGCATCGCGCGCGCCCTGTCGGTGGAGCCGGAGCTGGTGATCGCCGACGAGCCGGTGTCCGCCCTCGACGTGTCGATCCAGGCCCAGGTGCTGCTGCTGCTGCGCGGCCTGCAGGAGAGGCGCGGCCTCAGCTACGTTTTCGTGTCGCACGACCTGGGCGTCGTGCGCTGGTTCTGCCAGGCCGTCGCGGTGATGTACCTGGGGCGCATCGTCGAGCGCGGGCCGCTGCCGGCGATGTTCGACGAACCGCTGCATCCCTACACGAAGGCGTTGCGCGGCGCGTCGCCGGTGCCCGATCCGCGCGCGCGCGTGACGATGATGCGCATCGAGGGCGAGGTGCCGTCGGCCGCCGCGCCGCCGCCGGGCTGCCATTTCCATCCCCGTTGCCCGCATGCGATGGAGCGCTGCAGGGTCGCGTATCCGGCGTGGAAGGAGCTGGGGCAGGGGCGGGGCGTCGCCTGCCACCTGTTCGACGAATAGCGCCGGCCGGCGGTCAGGCGAAGCCGTAGAGTTTCGCCGGGTTATCGACCAGCATCATCCGCCGGGTCTTGTCGTCCGGCGCCCAGTCCAGCAGCAGGTCGAGCATCGCCGCGTCGCTGAAGCCGTCGCGGCCGGGATGCGGCCAGTTGCTGGCCCACAGCATCCGCTCCGGCGCGTGGCGGATCAGCGCCTTGGCCAGCGGCGTCACGTCGGCGAAGGCGGGGCCGCCGGTCTTCGACGATTCATAGGGCGCCGAGTTTTTCACCCATACGCGCCCGGTGTCGATCAGGCCGAGCAGGCACTTGAACGCCGGGTCGCCGACCGGGACCGGGTCCACGAAGCGGCCGACATGGTCGACCACGATCGGGCAGGGCAGGCGCCGCAGCAGCGCCTCGCGCTCCGGCAGGTTGCGCCCGTTGCATTGCAGCTGAACGTGCCAGCCATGCGCGTGCACGCGCGGCGCCATCGTCTCGAGTAAGTCCCAGGGCAGCACGCCGCCCGGCATCATGTGGAAGCGGATGCCGCAAGCGCCTTCCTTGGTCAGCCGCGCCAGTTCGGCTTCGGGCGCCGTCTCGTCGACCACCACGATCGCGCGCGCGTTGTTCCGCCCCAGGCTCTTGACCGCGTCCATCGTGCAGCGGTTATCCTTCGCATAGTGCGAGGGCTGAACCACGATGCAGCGCTCGATGCCGATCCAGTCCATGGTCCGGCGGTAGTCGTCGGCGGTGGCGAGCGGCGGATCGTTCATGCGCGTCGGCGCCCAGGGGTACTGCTCCTTGGGGCCGTAGATGTGGATATGCGTGTCGACGCTGCCACGCGGGGCTTTCAACCTCGGCGGGTTGCGCGGATCGGGCTTGATGTAGGCCATGAACGTTCCTTTATCGGTGCGGCCCCGACACTTGGGCCTGGCCCCACAGTTGTCGATCGAGGCGCCTAGGCCCCGCTACAGCTCGACCTGCGTGCCGACCTCGACCACGCGGTTGCTCGGAATGCGGAAGAACTCGGTTGCCGCCAGCGCGTTGCGCGACATCCAGATGAACAGCTTGTCGCGCCAGCGCGCCATCTTGGAATGCAGGCCCGGCACCAGCTTCTCGTGGCCCAGGAAGAACGAAGTATCCATCAGGTCGAATTTCAGGTCGAGCTTCGCGCATTCGGACAGGGCGCGCGGCACGTTGGGCGATTCCTTGAAGCCGTAGCGGACCTGCAGGCGGTAGAAGCCCTTGCCCAGCTCCTCGAGCATCAGCCGCTCGCGGTCGTTGACGAAGGGCCGGTCCTCCGTCGCGACGCTCAGGAACACGGTGCGCTCGTGCAGCACCTTGTTGTGCTTCAGGTTGTGCAGCAGGGTGAAGGGAATGTTGACCAGGTCGCTGGTCAGGAACACGGCCGTGCCGGGCACGCGCATCGGGTGCTTGTCGTTGACCCGCGAGACGAACTTCTCGACCGGAATGGAATCCTCGCGCATCTGGTTGCGCAGGATGTTGCGACCCTTGTACCAGGTGCTGAGCAGCACGAAAACCACCGCGCCGACGAGCAGCGGGAACCAGCCGCCGTCGATGACTTTCAGCAGGTTGGACGAGAAGAACACGGTGTCGACCGCGAACAGCGCGCCGCAGACGGCAAGCGCCCGCGGCAGCGACCAGCCCCACACGACCTGCACGACCACGAAGGCCTGGATCGTGTCGATCATCAGGCAGCCCGTCACCGCGATGCCGTAGGCCGAGGCCAGGTTGCTGGAGGACTGGAACATCAGGATCAGCAGCACGATGCAGACCATCAGGCCCCAGTTGATCTGGGGGATGTAGATCTGGCCGATCTCGGCCTCGGAGGTATGGCGGACCTCCATGCGCGGGCACAGCCCGAGCTGGACCGCCTGGCGGCTGATCGAGAAGGCGCCGGAGATCACCGCCTGCGACGCGATGATCGTGGCCAGCGTCGCCAGCGCGACCATCGGATAGAGCGCCCAGGTCGGCGCCATCAGGTAGAACGGGTTCTCGATCGCCGCCGGATTGGTGAGCAACAGCGCGCCCTGGCCGAAATAGTTCAGCATGAGGGCGGGGAACACCAGCGCGAACCAGGCCACGCGGATCGGCCGGCGCCCGAAATGGCCCATGTCGGTATAGAGCGCCTCGGCGCCGGTGAACGCCAGCACCACGGCGCCCAGCACCAGGAACGCCAGCATCTTGTTGATCGCGACGAATTTCAGCGCGTAGAGCGGATTCAGCGCCAGCAGTACCGCGGGCACCTTGACGATGTGCGCGATGCCGAGCAGCGCCAGCACGGCGAACCAGACCAGCGTGATGGGCCCGAACAGCGCGCCCACCTTGCCCGTCCCGTGGCTCTGGAACAGGAACAGCGTGATCACGATCGCGATCGTGATCGGCACGACATAGTCGTCGAACACCGGGGTGGCGACCTTCAGCCCTTCGACCGCGCTCAAGACCGAGATTGCGGGCGTGATCATCCCGTCGCCGTAAAACAATGCCGCGCCGGCGATCCCCAGCATCAGCAGGATGCGCCGGTCGCGCGGCGACTGCACCTTGTTCAGCGCCAGCGCCATCAGGGCCAGGATTCCGCCCTGGCCCTGGTTGTCGGCGCGCATGATGAACAGCGCGTATTTCAGGCTGACGACCACGGTGACCGACCAGAAGATCATCGACAGCACGCCCAGGATGTTGTCGGGCGTGATCGGCAGCTCGTGCGAGCCGCCGCGCAGGCATTCGCGGATCGTATAGAGCGGGCTGGTGCCGATATCGCCGAAGACCACGCCGACCGCGCCGATGATCAGCGGCATGATCTGCTTGGCGGTATCCGCGTGGTGTTCGCCGCTGGCTAGCTGGGTCGTTGCCATTGCAAAGCCGTTGGGCACGCGCCGCCGTGGCGGTCCGCCACCGGTGCGATCGATGCCCTATTGGGTAACGTTGGTGCCTGGGTCGGTGTTCGGTTCGCTCGACAGGCCGGCCAGTTGATGGCCGGATTGTGCGGCGCACTCTAGCACCGCCAGACGGACAGGCAACTGCTCTCGCAGGTAGTGGCGCCCGGTAGGTGCCATATATGGTGGCCAAAATGCCACGTCCGGTCAATCCCTTGAGGCTGGCTTAGCCCCCGGACGGCAGCGCGCCGGGTGTTTTCGTGTTCTCGCGCCGCTTGGCGAGCTCGGTGGTAACGAGCGTCGCCTTCTTGGGCTCCATGCCCGCCAGCACGGGGGCCAGCTTGACCTCCTTCATGCGCTCGGCCACGTCGATCAGCACGCCGTCGTCGAGCTGCTCGAAGATGCGCGCAGCCTCCTTGGGCTTCATGTTCTCGTAGACCTTGACCAGGCGCCTCAACTGCTCCTCGCGCTCGCTATCCTGCTTCTTCAGCGCGCCCTCCAGTTTTGCCTGGATCGCCTTCAACTCGTTGACCTTTTCCGTGATGCGCTGCTCCGCCGCCTTGAGCATCGCCTCGCGCTGCTCGACCGCCCGCTCGCGGTCGTCGAGCTGGCGGCGCCGGTCGCCCAGCGCCTGCAGGATGTCGATCTCGGTCTGGCTCATCGTCACCGGGTCGACCTGGGCGTCGCGCGCCCGGCCGGTGACCGAGGGCGCTGCCGAAGATGACGCTCCTTCCGCCGGGGGCGGCGAAGCCGGCGTCTTTGGCGGAGGCTGGGCCTCGCTCGCAGCTTGGCCCTTGCCCTGCGCCGCCGCGGGCGACTCGGCCGCGGCCGGCTTGGCTGCCGCAGGGGCCAGCGGCGTGGGCGCCGTCTTGCCTTGCGGCGGCGTTCCCTGCTGCGGCTGTTGCGCGCGGCTGGCGGTCACCGCGATGGCGTCGCCGGGCGGCGTGCCGGGCGTCAGCAGCGCGCCCAGCTTCACCGTTAAAAGAAGGCTGGCAGCAAAGATCGTCAGCGGAAGCAGGCGCAGGCGACGGCGGCGGGCCGGCGGCGTCGGTACGTAAAAAGGGCCTTGCTTCGTCGCGTCCATGGCGTCAGCGCATCGCCTCCAGAGCCTTCATCAATTCGCGTTCGGCGGACGACACCGTCCGGTCCGCTGCGCTCGCGTTGGCGGCGGATGGCCGGGCGCCCGGCGCGCGCGGGGCTTCTGCCTTCGGCGGCGCCGTGCCGAGCCCGCCGCGGACCGACTTCTCCAGCCGATCCGCGAGCCCGGTCCCGCGCTCCACCAGGTACGACAAGTCGTCGCGCAGCGACTGCGCTTTCCGCTGCGCTGCGTCCAGCGCCGCCGCCTCGTCGCGGCCGGCCGCCTTCAGCGTTTCGACCGCCTGGCTCGCGCGGCTCAGCGCGTCGTTGAGCGACTCCACCTGTCGCACCATGTCGCCCGCGCTGTCCCGCCAGGCCCTGAGCCGGCGGCTGAGCAGCACGGCATAGCCGATCGTCACCGCCAGCAGGGCGGCGACTGCCGCGTCGGCGATCAAGGATAGCTCATTCCCCGTCATCGGTCTTCATGATCCGCTCGTCGATGCGGATCGCCACCTGCAGCCCCTTGCGGCCCATGTTGCCGGAGAACAGCGAGACGCTGCCGCAGCGCAGGTCGATCGGCGAGTTCGGCGTGCTGTTCAGCAGCACCTGGGTCCCGACCTGCCAGGCCATGATCTCGCGCAGCGTCATGGTCATCTCGTCCAGCACCGCCTCGATCTGCACCTCGGTCGATTTCAGCTCGTTCGCCAGGTGGGTTTCCCAGATCGAGTCGCGGCCGAACTTCTCGCCCATGAACCTCTGCAGCAGCACTTCGCGCACCGGCTCGATGGTGGCGTAGGGCAGCAGGATTTCCAGCCGGCCGCCGCGGTCGTCCATGTCGATCCGCAGCCGCGCCAGGATGGCGGCGTTGCCCGGACGGGCGATGGTGGCGAAGCGCGGGTTCGTCTCGAGGCGCTCGAACTTGAAGTTCACCGGCGTCAGCGGTTCGAACGCGCTGCAAAGATCGGCCAGCACCAGGTGGATCATGCGCTCGACGAGGTTGCGCTCGATCGTCGTGTAGGGACGGCCCTCGATGCGCATCGCGGCGGTGCCGCGCCGCCCGCCCAGCAGCACGTCGACGATGGAGTAGATCAATGCGCTGTCGACGGTCAGCAGGCCGTAGTTGTCCCACTGCTCGGCCTGGTAGACCGCCATCATGGCGGGGAGGGGAATCGAGTTCAGGTAGTCGCCGAAGCGCACCGAGGTGATGCTGTCGAGCGAAACTTCGACGTTGTCGGAGGTGAAGTTGCGCAGCGACGTCGACATCATGCGCACGAGGCGGTCGAACACCACCTCGAGCATCGGCAGGCGCTCGTAGGAGACGAGCGAGGAATCGAGGATCGCGCGGATGCCCGAGCGGTCGCCGCCGGCGGCCGTTTCCTCGTTGAAGCCGAGCAGGCTGTCGATCTCGTCCTGGTTCAGGACGCGCGTCGAACCCGCCGGGGCATCGCCCTCGCCCTCGCCCGCGGGCGCGGCTTCGGCAGCGGCGCCTTCCGCGGGGGCATCGCCGTCGGCGGCGGCCATCTTCTCCCACTCGGCCGCCATCGCGTCGGCGTCTTGGCCTTCGCCCTCGCCGCCGGCGGGATTGGCTGGTTCGTTCGCCATGGATCGGTTTCCCCGGTCCTATTGGACCAGCATTTCCTGGAACAGGATATCCGTCACCTTGGCGGGCGCAACCGCCGCGTTGATGCGCACCAGCAGCTCCTCGCGCAAGCGGAACAGGCCCTGGGCGCCCTGCAGATCCTCCAGCCGAAGGTTGCGCAGATAGGTCTGGAAATTGTCGATGATCCGCGGCTGCATGGTCTTGACGCGATCCTGGTCGGTCGGCTTCTCGAGCTCGAGCGTGATCTTCAGCTTGATGAAGTTGTTCCGTCGGCCGGTGGAACTCAGGTTCACCAGCAGGTCGGGAAGCTGGACATAGGTCGCCACGACGGGCGCCGCCGGCTTCTCGGCCTCCTTGTGGGCGGCCTTGCCGCCGAACATCCCCATGAAATACGCGGCCGCGCCGCCGCCGGCCAGCAGCAGCACCAGCCCACCCGCGGCGGCGATGATGAGAAGCTTGCCCTTGCCTTTCGGCTTGGCTTCGCCTTCGCCGTCCTTGGCGTCGCCGTCGGCCTCCATGGTCTTGTCGGTCATCAGGCACTACCCGATTCTGTCGCGTCGCCCCCTTTGGCGGCGCGGCAAGTCTAGGTCCCGGATGGTTAACAAAGCTTTGCGCCGCGGGTCGCGGGCGGCTCTCCCCGTGCCGCCCCGAGCGACCGGTGCGGGCGGTCCGTGCACGATGTCTTCGGGCGGGTACGTCCTGCCCGGCAAATTCTTCCGCTGCCGGTTCCCGCGCGCTTGGCGGGCCGCGGCCAAGCCCTTGATCCGCAAGGCGCTCCCTCCTGGCACGGGCGATGCACCCTATCGGCCGCAGCCCATGCGTCCGAAAGCCGGCGCGGGCGGAAACAGGGTGTCCGGACCGTGGATAATACGACCTATGTCGCGCTTTCCAGCCAGATGGCGCTTCGTCGCCAGCTGGAGATCGTCGCGAACAACATGGCGAACCAGTCGACGGTGGGCTTCAAGGCCCAGCGGATGATGTTCCGCGAGTACATCCAGAACGCCGAGACCCCCGACCCGATCTCCTTTGTGCAGGACATCGCCAGCTATACCGATCTGTCGGAGGGGCCGATCATCAATACGGGCGCCGACCTGGACCTGGCGATCGCCGGCCGCGGCTTTCTGGCCGTCGATACGCCGGATGGGCCGCGCTATACGCGCGGGGGCTCGTTGAGCCTCGACACGCAGCGGCGGATCGTCAACAGCCAGGGCTACCCGGTGCTTTCCGCCGGCGGCTCGCCGATCGTGCTCCCCGACAATGCCGAGCAGCTCGCCATCGCCGAGGACGGCACGGTATCGGTTCGCGGCCAGGATTCGAAGATCGACATAAGGCTCGACCGCGTCGGCGTCGTCGACTTCGAGGACGAGCGCCAGCTGCGCAACGCCAGCGACGGGCTCCTGACCACCGACCAGTCGCCGCGACCGGCCGAGAAAGCCCGCGTGATCCAGGGCGCCCTCGAGCAGGCCAACGTGCAGGGCGTGCGCGAGATGACCGACATGATCGAGATCCTGCGTACGTACCAGTCCGTGCAGAAAGCGATCGAAGCCGAGGCGGAACGCCGGCGCAACGCATTGCAACAGCTTTCCAAGACGACGGCCTAGCCGGGGACGAGGCCGGCCAAGGGCCAGACGGGGTAGTGATATGACCATGCGTTCCATCCACATCGCCGCGACGGGCATGCTGGCCCAGCAGACGAACGTGGAAGTGATTTCGAACAACATCGCGAACATGAACACGACGGCGTTCACGCGCCGGCGCGCCGAGTTCGCGGACCTGATCTACCAGAACCTCCGGCGCGTCGGCTCGACCTCCGCCGACAACGGCGCGATCGTGCCGTCGGGCGTGCAGGTGGGCCTGGGCGTCCGCACCGCGGCCACCTATCGCATCACCGAGCGCGGCAACATCCTGCCGACCGACAACACGTTCGACCTGGCGATCAAGGGAAGGGGCTACTTCCAGGTGACGCTGCCCTCGGGCGAGCTCGCCTACACCCGCGCCGGATCGCTGCAGCTCAGCCCGACCGGCCAGATCGTCACCCCGGACGGCCATGTCGTCTCGCCGGGCATCACGGTAACGACCAACGCCACGGACGTGACGATCAACGCCAGCGGCGAGGTGCTGGCGAAGGTGGACGGAACCACCACGCCCCAGAACGTCGGCCAGATCGAGCTGGCCAACTTCCCCAACGAGAACGGCCTGGTGGCGATCGGCGACAACCTGTTCCAGCAGACGCCGGCCTCCGGCACGCCGACCACCGGCGTTCCGAACTCGACCGGCTTCGGCAGCATCATGCAGGGCTTCCTGGAGACGTCGAACGTGGACGTCGTGAAGGAGATCAGCAACCTGATCACCGCCCAGCGCGCCTACGAGATGAACTCGAAGGTGATCGAGACGTCCGACCAGATGATGCAGTCGCTGTCGCAGCTGCGCTAGGAGCCGATCGATGCACGCACTGGTTTCCACGATCGCCGCCGCCGCTGCGTGGACGGCCCTTTGCGCCGGGGCGCTCGCCGCCGAGCCTCCGGCGCCGCCCGCGTCGCCGGTCACCCTGCGCCCTTCCGTCACCGTCGAGGGGCCGACGGTCCGGCTGGGCGACATCTTCCTGGGCGTCGAGCGCGATGCCGGCGCGATCGTCGCGGCGGCGCCGCCGCCCGGCGAGCGCCTGGTGCTCGAAGCGCGCTGGCTCGACCGCGTCGCGCGGGCCTATCGCGTGAACTGGCAGCCCGCCAGCCGGCTCGACCGCGTGTCCCTGGTCCGCGCCAGCCAGGTGCTGGACCGGCCGCGCATCGATGCGATCATCCAGCAGGCGCTGACCAAGGACGGCGTTTCGGGCGAGTTCGAGATCGAGCTGGACGGGCGCCTGCCGGAGATCCAGCTTCCGGTCGATGCCGAGGAGCCGGCGAGCCTGGTGCGCTTCCAGTTCGACCGCCGCACGATGCGCTTTGCCGGCGTGATGCTGGCCCCCGCCAACCACCCCGAGTCGCGCCGCTACGCGGTTGCCGGCCGCGCCCACGAGCAGACAACCCTGCCGGCGCTTGGCCGGCGCGTGGCGCCCGGCGAAACGATCGAGGAGCGCGACCTGGTGTGGATCAAGGCCCGCGCCGACCAGGTGGGTCCGACGACCCTCGCCGAGGTCGACCAGATCGTGGGCCTTTCGCCAAAGCGGGTGCTGTCGCCCAACCGTCCGCTGGTCGTTGCCGATATCGAGGCGCCGATTCTGGTCAAGAAGAACAGCATCGTGACGGTGACGTTCCGCCATCCCGGAATGGAGCTGACCGCCAAGGCGAAGGCGACCGCCAACGGCACGCTCGGGGAGACGATCAGCGTCGTGAACATCGCTACCAGCAAGTCGATCGAGGCGGTCGTCGTCGGCCGCGGATCGGTCGCCATCGGCCCCGGCGCGCGCCCGCGCCTGGCCTACAACCACGGGAACCAGTGACATGTCCGCGATCAAGCTGCCCTCGGGCGTTCTGCGCTTCACCTTGCTGGCGACGGCCTGCGTGGCGCTGGGGGCCTGCAATGCGCTGACCCGGGCCACCGAGGCCGGTAGCGCGCCCACCCAGAGCCCGATCCAGAACCCGATCCAGCAGCCTGGCTACGTGCCGGTGTCGATGCCGATGCCCGCGCCGGAAACCGCCGAGCGCCAGCCGAACTCGCTGTGGCGCGCCGGGGCGCGCGCGTTCTTCAAGGACCAGCGGGCGACCCGGGTCGGCGACCTGATCACGGTGCTGGTGGAGATCGCCGACCAGGGCAAGCTCGACAACTCCACGTCGCGCACGCGCAATAACAGCGACACGGCCGGCTTGCCCAAGTTCCTGGGCTACGAGAGCCAGCTCAACAAGTATCTGCCGCAGGCCGTGACACCGGATTCCCTGATCGATTTCTCCAGCAAGAGCGGCAGCGCCGGGTCCGGCACGATCGACCGCAAGGAGGACATCAAGCTGAAGGTTGCGGCGGTCGTCACGCAGGTTCTGCCGAACGGCAATCTGGTCATCCGGGGCAGCCAGCAGGTGACCGTGAACTTCGAGATGCGCGAGCTGCAGATCACCGGCATCATCCGGCCGGAGGACATCACGTCGGTCAACACGATCGGCTACGAGAAGATCGCCGAGGCGCGCATCGTCTACGGCGGGCGGGGCCAGGTGACGGATGTCCAGCAGCCGCGCTACGGCCAGCAGATCTACGACATCTTCTTCCCGTTCTGAGCGGGCAGCCGCAGGAGGCGAATGCCATGGCAAAAGTCGTCGGTGTCTTCAGCGATGAGAAGGTCGATCATCTGGTCGACAGCGACCAGCTCGACAAGGGCGGCCGGCGGAAGCTCGCACGCTTCCTGGAAGAGATCGAGATGGCCATCTTCACGGCCAATCGCGAGATCATCCACAAGGCCATCCCCGGGCTCGACCGCGACAGCTTCGTGCGCTTCGCGATCGTGGTCGCCGAGGCGCGCGCGTCCTACGTCAAGATCGCGCTGGAACTGGCGCGCAAGGCGCATGCGCCGGAGGAGCAGGACCTGGTGCGGCTGCGCGACGCGCGGCAGGTCTACGACGAGCTGATGCATGCCTTCGACGCGACGCACCGGCTGATCAAGCGCGGCTACACCAATATCGCGTGAGGCGGCCCGCGGCGACCCTCGCCAGGTCGCCGCGGAGCCATGCCCGGCCTAGACCTGAAGGCCCTTCTTGACGCCCGGGCGCGCCATCATCTCCGCGGCCCAGCGCTTCACGTTGTCCAGCCCGGCGGTCTTTTCAAGCAGCGCCTTGCGCGCGTCGATCACGGGGATCAGGGCCAGGTCCGCCACCGTCACCTCATCCCCCGCCAGGTATTTCGACTTGCCGAGCTTGGCCTCGCATTGCTTCAGCATCCCAATGAAGCGTTCCTCGACGAACTTCACGTTGCCCGGCGTCTTGTCCGGCGCGACGCTGCCCATGTAGAAGATCGCCGAGCTGGCCGGCGCCACGTCGGTCGTGACCTGCATGAACCACTGCAGCGTCTCGGCCTTCTTCGCCGGATCCTTGGGCAGGAACTTTCCGGTCTTCTCGGCCAGGTACAGCACGATCGCGCCGGACTGCGCCAGCGCGGTCTTGCGGCCGGCGGGCCCTTCCTCGTCGACGATCGCCGGGATCGCGCCGGCAGGGTTGATGGCCAGGAAATCCGGCTTCTTCTGATCGCCCTTCGACAGGTCCAGCTTGTGCGCCGTGTAGCTCAAGCCGCATTCCTCGAGCATCACGGACGCGCGCCGCCCGTTGCCGGTCGCCGACGTATAGAGGTGAATCATTCCTTAAGTCTCCCCCGTAGGTTTGGACGGACTATACCTTCGGCTAGCAGTTTGCGCCGACAACGAATTTCGGGGCAAGTCGCCCGTGTTCCGCGCCGCCGCGCTTCAGCGATCGTTAACTATTTTCCGGCAGGGTACCGCCGTCCGCAATCGGGGGCGCTGCGCCGTGGAGCAGCAGCAATTGCCTTCTCATCGCGTGGAGCGAGGTCCATGGCCGTTGATATGAACATGCCGATCCTGATCGTCGACGACTACAAGACGATGCTGCGGATCATCCGGAATCTCCTGAAGCAATTGGGCTTCGACAACGTCGACGAGGCGACCGACGGCAGCGCCGCGCTGCAGAAGCTGCGCCAGCGCGATTTCGGCCTCGTTATCTCGGACTGGAACATGGAACCGATGACGGGCATCGAGCTGCTGCGCGAGGTGCGCGCCGATGCCAAGCTCAAGAACCTGCCGTTCATCATGGTCACCGCCGAGAGCAAGACCGAGAATGTGATCTCGGCCAAGGCCGCCGGCGTGTCCAACTACATCGTCAAACCGTTCAATGCCGCGACCCTGAAGATGAAGCTTTCCGCCGTTCTCGGGCAGTTCTGATCCAAGCGTTCGTATCCGCGTCTTCGGGGAGACATCATGCGCGCGGCAACCAAGGCGGCTTTCGACAAGCGGCTCGATGAAGCGAAGTCCCAGCCCGCCACCGCCGTCAACGTCGACGAAATGGCCGAGATCGTGCGAGGGATCGTAACTTCCATGCAGGGCGATATCACCGCGAGCGAGACCGTGGTCTACAGCGAGCTGGATTCGCTCGCCAAGATCATCCGCAACGCCAAGGCCGAGATTGCCGAGATCCGGGCCGACGAGATCCGCGAGCGCCACCTGCCGGTGGCGCAGGACGAGCTCGAGGCCGTCGTGAGCGCCGCCGAGCAGGCGACGCACGCGATCATGGCCGCGGCCGAGAAGATCGAGGCGACCGCGAGCGCGATCGGCGGCGATCACGCCGACCAGCTTACCGAGGCGGTCACCGGAATCTACGAGGCCTGCACGTTCCAGGACATCACCGGCCAGCGTATCTCGAAGGTCGTGCGCACGCTGCGCCAGATCGAGGAAAAGGTCACCGCGCTTCTGGGCGCATTGGGCGGCGGACAGCCGTCGGATGCCGCGCCGGCCGCCAAGGCGGACGCCAAGCCGGCGGAATCCAAGGCCGCCGATGCGGCTGCGCCGGCGGCGCTCGACGACCAGGCGCTGCTGAACGGCCCGCAGATGCCGGCCAACGCGATGAGCCAGGACGACATCGACGCGATCCTGTCGGGGAACGCTTAAGGAATCCACCCGCATCCGGAGGGTGCAGGGCATGAAGCCGGCCAATACCGCCTCCGGTAATTCCGGTCCGGTCACGCTGCTCGCGGTGGTGACGAAGCTGCTTGCCTTTTTCGTCATGCTCTATGTCGTGACCGAGCGGGACCCGGCGCGCCAGCATATCGTCACCGACAGCTTGGTCCATCGCACGGCCGCGGGGCCGGGCCCGGTCGCGATCGTGCCGCTGGAAGGCGACGTGCCCGCCGTGAAGGCGGTGGAGCGGCGCTGGCTCGATATTTTCCCCGGCGCCGGCGCGGTCGACGGTGGCACCTTCGGATACGGCCACGTGCTGCGCGCGGAACTGGCGCTCGGCGGCATTTTCGAGCCCGGGCGCGCCGAGCCACTTCAGCGCGCGCAACAGACGATCGCCACGCTGACAAGCATGATCGCCGATTCACCCAAGGGCCTCGACCTCGCGCTGGACGTGAAGATCGGGGTGCCGCGCGGCCTCGGCGAGGCCGACGGGCTGCTGGCCATTGAGCGCGCCAGGACGCTCGCGCGGCTGCTGACCGCCAGGGATCGCCCCGGCGGCGATATCGCGGTCGGGCTGCAGACCGGCAACCCGACGACGATCGCGCTGGAACTGCGCGTCGGCAGCCGTGCCGCGGCCGAGGCGCTGATGCCCGCGCTGACCGCCTTGCCCCCGCCCGCCGCGCAGATCGTGCCGAGCGCCGCCAACCGTCCGCTCCGGCCCGGAGCCTGAGGCGATGGACACCGGGATCGGCGAAGTCCGACTCCACGGTCGCGCGCCGCCGCGGACCGTCGCGCTGGCGCGGTCGATGCCCAACGCCAGCGGGATGCTGCGAGGCGGCTGGATGCTCACCCTCACCGATTGCATCTTGCTGTTGCTGACCTTCTTCGTCATGCTGGTGGCGATGTCCAGCGTGAAGAACGAGCGCTGGCGCGAACTTTCCGCTTCGCTGGCGGGCGCGTTGCGCCCCGTAACGGCGTTCGACCCGCGCGCGTTTCCGCGGCCCTTCGCGACGAGCGATGCGAACGCCGGCAAGCGCGATGTCGACTACATGGCGGCCCTGCTGGCGAACACGGTTGCGAACGAGCGGCCCCTGAGCGGATTTGCGCTTGCGCGCACGAAAGAAGGCCTTGCCATCCGGCCGCCGGCCGACGCCTGGCAGGACGAGGGTATCTCGCCCGCCGGGCAGGCCGCTGCCGGCGTGCTGGCGGAGCGCCTGCGCCTGGTGGAGAACGAACTGGTCGTGCATGTCGACGGGGCGCCGTCCGGCGCGGGCTGGGCACGCGCGATGAAGCGCGGGATCGCGCTGGCCGAAGCCATGCGCCGGGGCGGATATCCCCGCGACCTGGCCGTGCTCGCCGCGGACAACGTGCGCCCGGCGGGAAGCGCGGAGGTCGAATTGGTGCTGCGGCCGGCGCGGGCGGGCGCGCGATGACGGGCGCGATCCGCCGTTGCGCGGTTTGGGCGCTGCTGACGCTGGGCCTCGCGGCGTCGCCCGCGGGCGCCGAGGAGCGGGTCCAGGTCACCGGCGATTCCGCCGGCGGCAAGGCGATCGTCAATTTCGACTGGGCTACCCCGACCACGTTTTCGGCGGAGATTTTCGACGGCAACCTGATCGTGCGCTTCGGCCGACCATTCGAGGCGAGCTTCGATGAGGCCGTCAAGGCGCTTCCCAGGCACTTGCTCGACGCGACGATCCGGCCCGACCAGCGCACGGCGGTCCTGGCGCTCCGGCGCGAGCAGACCTTCCGATCAAGCCAGTCGGGCAACCGCGTTTCGATCGAACTGCTCGATCCGGGCAGCGCGAAGGTCGAAGCCAATGGTACGCCCAAGCCGCCCGCGCTTCGGCCGCCCAAGCCACAATCCGCGAATGCCGAGCCGGCCCAACTGGAACCGGCGAAGCCCGTGCTGGCAAAGTCTGAACCGGCCAAGTCTGGACCGGCCAAGTCTGGACCGGCCAAGTCTGAACCGGCCAAGCCTGAACCCAAGCCGGCCGAAGCGGCGCCGGCCGGGCCGCGGGTGCGGCTGGGTTCGTCCGAGGATGGCACGCGGCTGGAAATCGACTGGGGCCGCCCCGTCGCGGTGGCGACGATCGAGAACGGCCGCGCCGTGACGATGACCTTCGACGCGCCGGGCAAGCTGGACCTGGGCGACCTGAAGGATCGCGCGCTGAAGCTGGTCGACGGCATCGACAGCAAGGCCGACAGGACCACCTCGTCGCTGAGCCTCACGCTGGCCGAGCGCGCGCGTCTGCGCCAATCGCAGGACGGGAACCGCCACATCATCGACATCGCGCCGGCGACCGGACCAAGAACCGCCGCCAAGCAAGAGACCAAGCCGGAGACCAAAGCGGAGAGCAAGCCCGAGGCCAGGGCCGAAGCGAAGTCGGAGCCCAAGCCCGAGGCAAAACCGGAGGCCAAGGCGGAGGCAAAGCCAAATGGCAAGGGCGAGGCGAAGCCGTCCGCGCCGCCAGCCGCCGCCACGAACGCGCCGCCGGGCGGCGAGGCGGACACCCCGACACGGCTGACGCCAGCCGCGCCGGCGACGGCCAACGGCCCGCTGGCGGTGTCGACGCAGCTTGTCGACGACAGGCTGACGCTGCGATTTCCTTGGACGCAGCCCGTGGCCGCGGCGGCATTCCGGCGCGGCGAGCAGATCTGGATCGTGTTCGACCGCCCGGCCAAGCTCGAGCTTGCGCGCGTGCTGAAAGCGCCGGCCACCGTGATGACCGGTGCGGCCCAGCTTGCCGACGAGGCGGCGACGGTGCTGCGCATGAATGCCTCGGCCTCGATCAATCCCGCCCTGTCGCTCGACGGCACGACGTGGAACGTCGAGCTGCGGCACCAGCCCCTGCAGCCGGAAACGCCGATCGCGATCGAGCCGCGGTCGGCACCCAGCCGGGAG
This sequence comes from Alphaproteobacteria bacterium, assembly GCA_020851015.1. The sequence continues at coordinate 16,707 of JADZDN010000023.1, forward strand.
ACGTCGCTGGCTCTGATCGTCGACCAGCCCGGAAATCCGGTGCGCCTGCGCGACCCCGATGTCGGGGATCGCCTGGTCGTCGTTCCGATTGCGAACCCCGGCCAGGGCGTTGCCGGCACGCGCGAGTTCGCGGAGTTCCGCATCCTCGCCTCGAGCCAAGGCATCGCGATCGAGCCGATCGCCGACCGCATCGCCGTCGAGGCCGCGCCGGGCGCCGTGGTCGTTTCGGCGCCGGGCGGGCTGCTGATGTCCTCGAACAGCGATTCCGCCTTCGGCGCCGGCGCCTTCAGCGGGCCGCGCCTGCTGGCCGAGCAGCCGCTCTTCGACTTTCCGGCCTGGTCGCGCGGCGGCGAGGCCAAGTTCAGCGAGAACCGCCGCGCCTTGAACCTGCTTCTGGCCAATGCGCCGCCCGAGACGCGCACCGCCGTGCGGCTGGAGAACGCCCGGTTCTACTTCGCCAACCTGATGCCCCAGGACGCGCTGGGGGCGTTGGAGCGCATCGAGGCGGATGGCGACCCGGAGGCGGTGTCGGCGGAATTCCGCGCGCTGAAGGGGGCGGCGCTGACCATGTCGCGCCGCGGCGCGGATGCCGAAGCCGTGCTCGCCGATCCGCGCCTGCAGGACAACCGCGAAGCCCAGCTCTGGCGCGCGGCCGCGGCCGCCCAGCGCGGCAATTTCACCCAGGCAAATGCGCTGTTCGTGGCGGCGGGCGCCGTCCCGCAGACCTATCCGGCGTTGCTGCGCCAGGATCTGGGGCTGAAGGCGACCGAGGCGGCGATCGCCGCCGGCGACCCGAAGCTCGGCTCCAGCCTGGCGGACGCCCTGGGCGGCCTGATCAAGGATGGGCCCAACCGCGGCCAGCTCGACTATCTGCGCGGCCGGGCGCTAGCCGACCTCGGCAAGCGCGCCGATGCGGTCAAGCTGTGGACGGAGGTGGTGGCGCGGCGCGAATTGCCAAGCTGGCCGCGCGCGGAGATGGCGCTGATCGAAAGCGGCCTGGCGGCGAAGACGCTGAAGCCGCTTGCCGCGATCGAGCGGCTGGAGAAGCTGCGCTACGTGTGGCGCGGCGACGAGCTGGAACGTCGCGTGCTGTCGCTGCTGGCGCAGCTCAACCTGGAGGTCGGCAACAGCGCGGCCGGGCTTTCGACCTATCGCGAGCTGGCCTCGACGTTCCCGGATTCGGCCGAGGCGCGCGGCGCCGCCGACGCGATGACCAAGGCGTTCACGAAGCTGTTCGTCGACGGCGAGTCGGAATCGATGCCGCCCTTGAAGGCGCTGGCGCTGTACGACCAGTTCCGCGAGCTGACGCCGAGCGGCGCCAAGGGCGATGCGGTGATCCGCAACCTGGCCGATCGGCTGGCCAGCATCGACCTGCTGGACCGCGCGTCCGAGCTGCTCGAGGACCTGGTGAAGAACCGCCTTACCGGCGACGCCAAGGCCGAGGGCGGCGCGCGGCTGGCGGCGATCCGCCTGCAGAACGGCCAGCCGGCAGCGGCGATCGAGGCGCTCGACGCCTCGAACGTGGAGACGGTCTCGGACCCGCTGAAGCGCGAGCGCGCCCGCACGCGCGCGCAGGCGCTGGTCCAGCTCGACAAGCCGGAAGAGGCGCTGGCGCTGATCGCCGCGGACGACGGCGACCCCGCCGACCGGCTGCGCCAGGACATCTACTGGAAGCAGGCCGATTGGCCCCAGGCGGCCAAGGTCGCCGCGCGCCGCGCCGAGCGCCTGGCGCCCGCCGGCGGCAAGCCGGAGAAGCCGTCCGCGGAAGCCGCGACAGCCATCATGAACGCCGCGGTCGCCACCTCGCTTGCCGGCGACAAGAAGGCGCTGGCGGCGCTGCGCGAACGCTACGCCAAGGCGATGGACCAGACCGCGCAGCGCAGCGCCTTCCGCCTGATCGCCAACGGGTCCGGCTCGCCGACCGACCTTGCGCAGGTACGCCAGTCCCTCGAAACCGCCCAGGGCTTCCAGCAGTTCCTCAACAGCACCCGCCCCGCCGCGGGGGGCGCGGCCCCGCCGCCCGCCCCCGGCGCACCCGCGCCGAAACCCGAGACGCCGAAGCCGCTGAACTAGCCGGCAGTCTTGCGCTGCCGTGCTATCTCGCGCGCGATCAATCCCGCCGCGATGACCACCGCGACCCATCCGGTCGGCAGGTCCCAGGCGGGGAAGGTCAGGATCAGCAGGCTTGCCGCTGCAAGGGCGATCCATTGGATGGGCCGCAGCCCTGCGGCCAGCCGATCCCGCAGCAGGAAGGCGATCGCGACGGCCAGCAGCACCTGGTCGTAGACATAGACATAGGGCGAGGCGAGCAGGGCGCCGGCGGCCAGCGCGGCCGCCTTCAATGCGTGGGGCAGGCGGGTGCGCCAGGCGGCGGCGACCGCGATCGCCGCGGCGAGGGATAGCGCGGCCTGTGCGGACCAGGCGGCCGTCGCCGGCGCGCCCAAGGCGCGCAGCATGCCGTAGAGGCTCTGCATCTTGTCGAGATGGGCGCGGCCCTCGCCGAGGACGGCCTGGTTCGTCTGCGCCATGTTCGCGAGGAAGGCGGCGAAGGATTCCGTGCCGAACGCGATCCAAGAGATGCCGTGCAGCGCTAGGCCGGTGGCCGCGGTGACGGCGATCGCGCGCCAATGCCCGCCCGCGACGAGGGCGATCGGAATGAGAAGCCCGAATTGCGGCTTGTAGGTCAACAGACCGAAGCAGAGTCCGGCAAGCGCGGGCCGGGTCGGCAGGATCCACAGCGCGGCGCCGAACAGGGCGGCGGTCAGGAAGCCGTTCTGCCCGACAGCCGTGTTCCACAGCGCCGCCGGAAAAGCGCAGGCCGCGAGGTAGCCGACGCCGTCGCCGAGGATGCGCCGGATGGCGAGCATGTAGAGGGGCAGGGTCAGCGCCATCCACGCGACCAGCGCCGGCGCATAGGGCAGCAGGGCGAGCGCGGCGGCGACGAACAGGAAGGCCGGGGGATAGTGCCAGCCGTAGTAGCCGCCGAAATCGTAGCCGACGCCGGCGTATTCGACGCGCTCGTGGACCGCCCAGTCATAGGCGGCGGCAGGCTGGCCATCGAGGACCAGCCGGCCGGCGGCCCAGACGTTCAGGAAATCGGTCGGGACGCCGCGGCCCTCCTTGTCGACCAGCCAGAAGCCGGTCGCGAAGGAAACCGCCAGCAGCGTGACCTCGGCCGCGCCGGCGGCGAAGCAGAGCCGCTCCAGCACGCCGGCCCGGCGGGGCCGCGCGGAACGGGGCCGGGCCCCGAGATGCTCCGCCACCATGACCGCCCCGGGACCGCTAGGACGATCCGGTGCCGAAGCTCTGCACCAGGCTGCCGGCGAACAGGAACCAGCCGTCGACCAGCACGAAGAAGATCAGCTTGAAGGGCAGGGAGATCACCACCGGCGGCAGCATCATCATGCCCATCGACATCAGGACCGAGGCGATCACCATGTCGATGATCAGGAAGGGCAGGAACAAGAGGAACCCGATCTCGAACGCGCG
>JADZDN010000024.1 GCA_020851015.1 Alphaproteobacteria bacterium
CTGGCGCGCGCCGGTGGCGTCCTTGTCGGTCAGGATCACGTAGTCCGGATTGGCGCCGCCGATCGAGGTGGTGCGCGCCTTGGTCGATGCCGCGTAGTCGGCCGAGCCGAAATGCAGCGATTCGTTCCGCCGGCTGGCCGCGGCGATGGCGTCGATGTTGGCCATGCCCAGCGCCGTCTCGATGATCAGCTCGAAGCCGATGCGCCGGGTCCAGCCCTTGGCCTGCTCGATCTGCGTCACCAGCATGTCGAGCGCGTAGACGTCGGCAGCGGTCCCGACCTTGGGAATCATGATCAGGTCCAGCCGGCCGCCGCCGCCCTCCACTACCTCGATCACGTCGCGGTACATGTAGGGGGTATCGAGCCCGTTGATGCGCACCGAGACGGTCTTGCCGCCCCAGTCGACCTCGTTCAGCGCCTGGACGATGTTGCGCCGGGCCTGCGGCTTGTCGTCCGGCGCGACGGCATCCTCGAGGTCGAGGAAAATCACGTCGGCCGCCGACCGGGCCGCCTTGGCGAACAGCTCGGTGCGGCTGCCGGGAACCGCCAGTTCGCTGCGGTTCAGCCGCTCGCGCGCCTGATCGACGGTGGTGAAGCTCATCCCCTGCCCCGCTGCCGATACGGGTTGCTGCACTGCGAAAGAACGGGGCGACACTAGCCGCCCCGGCGGGGAAGTCAACCGCGTCCGCCGCCCCGTCGGGCCAGCGGATGATGGTCGCGGACGGTGCGGACCAGGCGCTCCTTGACCACGTGGGTATAGATCTGGGTCGTGGCGATGTCGGCATGGCCCAGCATCTTCTGCACGCTGCGCAGGTCGGCGCCGTGGTCCAGCAGATGGGTGGCGAAGGCATGGCGCAGCACGTGCGGGCTGACCTTGGCCGGCTTGATTCCGGCCTTCGCCGCCAGTTCCTTCAGAAGCTGGGCCAGGCGATGGCGCGTCAGATGGCCGTCGCCGGCGCGCGAGGGAAACAGGAAGGCCGATTCCCGCCGCCGTCCCCCGGATCCGCGGGCGAGGAACGTGTCGCGCACGGCCCGATAGGCCGCCACCGCCCGTCGCGCCGGCTCGCCCAGCGGCACCATCCGCTCCTTCCCGCCCTTGCCGCGCACCAGGATTGCCGGGCGGTCGGCGGCGACCGCGGCCAGCGGCAGCGCCATCAGCTCGGACACGCGCATTCCGGTGGCGTAGAGCAGCTCCAGCGCGGCGGCGAGCCGCAGCCCCTCGGGGCCCTGCCATTTCCCCGCGGCCTCGATCAGCGCCATGACCTCGGCTTCGTCGAGCCCCTTCGGCAAGGGCCGGCCGAGGCCGGGCGCGTCGAGCGCGGCGGTCGGGTCGTCCCGGCGCTGTCCCTCGCCCAGGCGGAAGCGATAGAACTGCCGGAGCGCCGACAGGCGGCGCGCCTGGGTGCGCGCGGTCATGCCCTGGCGGGCCAAGTGCCGCAGGTAGGCGCGCAGGCCCTCGGTATCCGCGTCGGCGAGCGCGGCGCGGCGGCGCTTCAGGAACGCTGCGGCATCGGCCAGGTCGCGTCGGTAGGCGGCAAGCGTGTTGTCGGCCGCACCCCGCTCCGCGGCCATCATCTCCAGGAACGCCTCTGCCGCCGGCGGAAGAGCGAGGTCCGCTGGGGGACGGCCTCTCATGCCGAACCTTCCTCGGGACGAGGTCGAAGCAATGTGGTCCTCATCCCGAGCCTGTCGAAAGATAAGGCCGCGAGCCCATCAGCCGCGCGGCCTGCCGTCGGTCGCGAGAATCGCGAACAGCACGTGGTCCGTCCACCGCCCGTTGATCTTCAGGTATTCGCGCGCCAGCCCTTCCTCGCGGAACCCGCATTTCCTCAGCAGGCCGCGGCTGGCGACATTGTTCGGCAGGCAGGCGGCTTCGATGCGGTGCAGGCCCAGCCGGTCGAAGGCGAAATCAAGCACGCATGCGACGCCCTCGGTCATCAGCCCCTGGCGCGCATGGGGGTGACCCAGCCAGTAGCCGAGCGTGGCGGTCTGGGCGACGCCGCGCCGCACCGAGCCGAGCGTGATGCCGCCCAGCAAGGCATCGTCGGTCCGCCGCACCAGGAAGAACCCGTAGCCGGTCTCCTCGCGCCATTCCTGCGCGGCGCGGCGGATGCGCCGGCGGAAGGAGTCGCGGCTCAGCGCGTCGCGCGGCCAGGTTGGCTCCCACGGCGTCAGGAAGCTGCGGCTCTGATTGCGCAGGGCGGCCCATTGCTCGTAGTCGCTGGTGCGGGGACGACGCAGGTAGAGCCGGCGGGCGACCGCGAGCGCGGCGGCCGGCGGTTCGCCGAACGCGCGCTCCCACAGCGACGACAAGACCAGCGAGCCGCTCAAGCCCGCCCCCCGGGTCAGCTCAGCCGCGCCGCGATGGCGGCGTAGTCGTCCACGCGCTTGATCGGTCCCAGCGCGGCCAGCGTCAGCGGCGAGGCAAGCAGCCGGCGCATGACGCGCGTCACGGCGGCGCCGTCGACCGCTTCGATGCGGGACACGATCTCCGCGGTCGGGATCGGGCGGCCGAAGACGATGAGCTGTTGCGCGAGCTGCTCGCAGCGCGAGGACGTGCTCTCCAGCGCCATCAGCGTGCCGGCCTTGAGCTGGGCACGGGCGCGCGCCACCTCGTCCTCCGTGACCTTGTCCGCGACCTTCACAATTTCTTCGGCGACCACGGGCAGGAGATCCCGCACTTCCTTCTCGCCGGTGCCGGCATAGATGCCGAACACCCCGCCGTCGCGCATCGAGCTGGCGAAGCTGTAGATCGAGTAGACCAGCCCGCGCTTCTCGCGCACCTCCTGGAACAGGCGCGAGGACATGCCGCCGCCAAGCACGGTCGACATGACCTGCAGCGGATAGAAATCCTTGTCGTGATGGCCGAGGCCCTCGAAGCCCAGAACCAGGTGGATCTGGTCGAGCGCGCGATGCTCGCGATGCTCGCCCCCGCGGTATTGCGCGTTCTCGCGCGGCCGGTTCGCGGCCTTGGGCAGGCGATCGAACTTCCTTTCCGCCAGCTTGACCAGCCGATCGTGCTGGACGTTGCCCGCCGCCGCCAGCACCAGGTTGTGCGGCGCGTAGTGTCCGGCCAGGAACTCGCGCACCGTCTCGCGCTTCATGCGCTTGACCACCGAGGCGCGGCCCAGCACCGGCCGCCCCACGCCCTGGCGCGGAAAGGCCGCGGCCTGGAAGTGGTCGAAGATGATGTCGTCCGGCGTGTCGTTGGCCTGGCCGATCTCCTGCAGCACCACGGCCCGCTCGCGCTTCAACTCCTGCGGATCGAACAGCGAGTACTGCAGGATGTCGGCGATCAGGTCGACCGCCAGCGCCAGGTCGCCCTTCAGCACGCGCGCGTAGTACGCGGTCTGCTCGCGCGCCGTGTAGGCGTTCATGTGGCCGCCGACGTTCTCGATCTCCTCGGCGATCGCGCTGGCGCTGCGCCGGCGCGTGCCCTTGAAGACCAGGTGCTCCAGCAGATGCGCCACGCCGTTGACCGGCGCCGGCTCGTCGCGCGTGCCGACGTCGCACCACACGCCGACGGTCGCCGATTCCACCGTGCCGATATGGTCGGTGGCGACTCGCAGGCCGTTGCGCAGCGTGGTGACCCGCACGCTCATGCCGCGCTCCGCTTGCCGCCGCGCGCGCCGCCGCGCGCCAGGATGAACTCGCGCAGCGCGCCCAGGTCGTTGGGCAGGCGCATGCAGCGTTCCTCGCGCGCGTAGAGATCCTTCAGCCGGTCCGGCAGTTCGGGGCGCCGGCCGATCGCCTGCTCGACCGCGTCGGGGAACTTGGCGGGATGCGCCGTGGCGAGCGCCACGACCGGCAGGTCGCGCGGGCGCTGGGCCGCCCGCGCCGCCGCCACGCCGATCGCGCTGTGCGGATCCAGCACCTCGCCCGAGGCTTTGAATTCGCGGGCGATCACCGCCCTGGTCTCGTCGTCGTCGCAGCGCGTCGCGCTGAACAGCGCCTGGACGCGCCGGAGCCGCGCGGCGCCGACATCCAGCCGACCGTCGGCGCGGAAGGATTGCATCGCCTTGGCGGTCGCAGCGCCGTCGCGGTCGTAGAGGTCGAACAGCAGGCGCTCGAGGTTGCTGGATACCTGGATGTCCATGCTGGGGCTGAGCGTCGGATGCACCGTGCCGATCGCCATCGCACCGCTGCCGAAGAAGCGGGTCAGGATGTCGTTGCGGTTCGAGCCGATGATCAGCCGCTCGATCGGCAAGCCGATCGAGCGCGCGGCATAGGCCGAGTAGACATTCCCGAAATTTCCCGAAGGCACGGCGAAGGCGAGCTTGCGATCGGGCGCGCCGAGCGAAAGCGCGGCGTGGGCGTAGTAGGCGACCTGGGCCACGATCCGCGACCAGTTGATCGAGTTGACCGCCGTCAGCTTCATCTCGTCGCGGAACGCCAGGTCGTTGAACATCGCCTTCACCAGGTCCTGGCAGTCGTCGAAATTGCCGTCGACGGCCAGGTTGAAGACGTTGGGCGACAGCAC
>JADZDN010000025.1 GCA_020851015.1 Alphaproteobacteria bacterium
AGCGCAGCGCCTGGTAGCGGCGCTCGGCGGCGGGTTCGATCAGCATCAGCATGCCGCTGTCGGAATTGACCCAGCGCTCCTTGAAGGTCATGTCGCCGTGCGGCGTGTTCCAGACCTGGATCTCGGTGTTGTAGGGATGGCCGAGCCGGTCCTTCCACAGCGCAACCTCGGTCGAGAAGGGCTTGCCGAACTGGCGCTGCAGCACGGCGGCCAGCTTCGCGTAGTTCGCGCTGTCGAAGCCCATCGTGAAGCCGGCCAGCTTGCCGCCGAGATAGCGCAGGTTGACGAACTTCACCTCCACGCCCTGGTAGTCGAGGCGCGGGATGCCGTCGACCGTCCGGCGCAGTCCCTGGTGCGCGCAGTCGAGGAACCCGGGCAGGCCGAGCGTCGTCTGGCAGATCGGGTAGCCGAACTGGTCCTTCTGGTTCTTCCAGTCGGGAAACGCCTTCTCGACCGGATCGCCGAGGCGCAAGCCCAGGAACTGGAACTGCCCGCGCTGGCCCTCGGGATCGTCGGTGGTCCAGGCCTGCGGCGCCGGGGTCTGCGCCGGTGTCTGCGCCATGGCCGCGCCCGCCCACAGCAACGCGGCCGCCGCCAGCATCGATACCTTCATCGCGCCCTCTCCGAATTCGCGTCCCGCCGTCAAGGTATACTACGCGGTGAAGCGGCGCACCGTGTGGGCGTGGTTGAGCGGCCCGTGGCCGTGGCCGAGGCCCGGCGCGCTCAGGATCGCCTGCAGCACATAGGCGCGGGCGCGGCGCACGGCGTCGGCCAGGCCCAAGCCCTGGGCCAGGCCGGTCGCGATCGCCGAGGCCAGCGTGCAGCCCGTGCCGTGGGTCGAGCGCGTCTCCACGCGCGGCGATTCGAAGCGGGCGATGCCGGACGCCTCGACCAGCAGGTCGTGAACCACCGGCCCCGACAGATGGCCGCCCTTCATCAGGACCGCGCCGCAGCCGAGCGCCAGGATCGCCCGGCCGGCGCGCTCCATGTCGGCGGTCGACGCGACCGCGATGCCGGTCAGCGCCGCCGCTTCCTCCGTATTCGGCGTCATCACCGTGGCGAGCGGCGCCAGAAGCTTGCGCACCGCGTCGATCGCGTCGTCGCGCAGCAGCTTCGCGCCGCCCTTGGCCACCATCACCGGGTCGACGACGAAGGCCGCCTTCGGCGCCCTGGCCTCGACCGTGCCGGCCACCGCGGCGATCACCGCGCCGTCATGCAGCATGCCGGTCTTGATGGCGTCGGCGCCGATATCGGCCAGGCACAACTCCATCTGCTGGCGAATGAAGGCGGGATCGACCGGCACCACGCCGTGCACGCCCCGCGTGTCCTGGGCGGTCAGCGCGGTGATCGCGGTCATGGCGTAGCCATCCAGCGCCGTGACGGTCTTGATGTCGGCCTGGATCCCGGCCCCGCCGCCCGAGTCGGACCCGGCGACGATCAGGATGCGACCGCGCATCTACGCCACCGGGGCTATCATCCTTCGAGACGGGCCTGCGGCCCTCCTCAGGATGACGCGCTTCAAGGAGCGCCAAACCAACCGCGTCATCCTGAGGAGCGCCCAAAGGGCGCGTCTCGAAGGATGAGGAACGCGGCGGGCCGTTCTCGAGGGATGAGAGGCGCCACCATCACGCCGCGGCGCGGCGGGCGACCGATTCGATCGAGGCGACGATCGCGTCGACCACGCCCGAGACCAGCGCGTCGTTCTCGCCCTCGGCCATCACGCGGATCAAGGGCTCGGTGCCCGACTTGCGGATCACCAGCCGCCCGGTCTCGCCCAGCTTCTTCTCGCCGGCCTTGACCGCGCGCTTGACCTCGGCGTCGTCGAGCGGGTTGCTGCGGCCGTAGCGCACGTTGCGCAGGATCTGCGGCAGCGGCGTGAACACGCGGCCCGCTTCGCTCGCCCGCCTCTCGCGCTCGACGATCACCGCCAGCACGTGCAGCGCGGCGATCAGCCCGTCGCCGGTGGTGGCGTAGTCCGACAGGATGATGTGGCCGGACTGCTCGCCGCCGACGTTGTAGCCGTCCGCGCGCATCTGCTCGACCACGTAGCGGTCGCCGACCTGGGTGCGCACCAGCTTGATGCCCTTCTGGCGGAAATAGAGCTCGAGCCCCAGGTTCGACATGACGGTCGCGACAACGCCGCGCCCGCGCAGCTTGCGCGTCCGGCGCCAGGAATTGGCGACCAGCGCCATCAGCTGGTCGCCATCGAGCAGATGGCCGTGCTCGTCGGCCACCATCACGCGGTCGGCGTCGCCATCGAGCGCGATGCCAAGATCGGCGCCGTGCGCCACCACCGCCTCGCACATCGCCTGCGGGCTGGTGGCGCCGCACTTGCGGTTGATGTTGAGGCCGTCGGGCTGCACGCCGATCGGCACCACGGTCGCACCCAGCTCCCACAGCACCGTGGGCGCGACGCGATAGGCGGCGCCATGCGCGCAGTCCACCACGATCTTCAGGCCGTCGAGCCGCATGCCGCGCGGGAAGGTCTGCTTCACGAACTCGATGTAGCGGCCCTGCGCGTCCTCGAGCCGCCGGGCACGGCCCAGCCGGTCGGGCGCGGCCAGCGCCTTGGCGTCGCCGTCGCCGACCATCGCCTCGATATCCATCTCCACCTGGTCGGACAGCTTGTAGCCGTCCGGGCCGAACAGCTTGATGCCGTTGTCCTGGTAGGGATTGTGCGAGGCCGAGATCATCACGCCGAGATCGGCGCGCAGGCTGCGGGTGAGCATCGCCACGGCGGGGGTGGGCAGCGGGCCCAGCAGCGTCACGTCCATGCCCATCGCGATGAAACCGGCTGTGAGCGCCGGCTCGAGCATGTAGCCCGACAGGCGCGTGTCCTTGCCGATCACCACCAGGTGGCGGTGGTCGCCGCGGCGGAACTGGCGCCCCGCCGCCTTGGCTACCTGCAGCGCGGTCTCGGCGGTCATCGGCTCCGCGTTGGCGGTGCCGCGGATCCCGTCGGTGCCGAATAGTTTGCGGGCCATCACGCCTCCTGCTTGGCTGGCTCAAGCCCCCAATTTCCTTGGGGTTCTATAAAGGAAAGGTGAACAAGCGTAAAGAATGGGTCGAGCGAGGGCAGGTCGATTGTCAACCCTCCGCCGGCACGCTAGCTTGGCCAGCGACCCTTGGCCGAATTGCGGCCGGGTTAGCGGCTCGGAGCGCGTGATCACGCGATGTCGGCAGGACGATGGACCGCCGAACGCAGTCGTGGCGTCGGTTATGGCCGGCCCTCTTTCGCCTTCCTGCTCAATGCGCCATCGTTGGTGGTCATCGTGCTGCTGGTGGGCTATCCGATCGCGCAATCGGCCTGGATCAGCCTGCACCGGTACAACCTGAAGCGCCCGAACGTATTTCGC